>NZ_AZUQ01000001.1:1928410-2249812 GCF_000527155.1 Haloglycomyces albus DSM 45210
AAACCTCACTTTAAAGCATGGCGGATCGGGCCTAAAACACGGTGCCGATGTCGCTCGCATGCGCTACGATCGACCGGTTCTCGAATCTCAACGGCGGAGTGGTCCCACTCGTGTGGGGACTTCACTCGCGACGAACCCACCGGCAAGGTAGGACGGAGAACCGAAAGCGATTGGTATCCTCCTCGCCAGGAGCAGCGGGAGCGACTGCGTGAATACCACCGCATAATCCAGCAAGCGACCATCATCTCGGGAGCATTTCAGTGCCAGCCACCACATCGCCCACCACACCCGAACACGCGCCCGCCGCACTCAGCGCGCTTCTCCAAGCCGCCGCGAACAACCCCGGGTTGCGTCGGCTCACTCGGCTGGCCGAAGACCGACACTCTGATGTAGACATCGTAACCGTGCCCGCCGCACACTCCTTGACCTTCGCCCACCTCAGCGTCACCAGCGACCGCACGGTCCTAGCCGTCACCGCCACCAGCCGGGAGGCCGAAGAACTGGTCGAGGCTCTCAGCTCATATCTGCCCGAAAACGACGTGGCCTACTATCCCGCCTGGGAAACCCTGCCGCACGAACGCCTCTCACCCCGCAGCGACACCGTCGCGCAACGTCTCGACCTCCTCCACCGTCTGCACACCGGCGACACCCCACGCATCATCGTGACCCCGGTGCGCGGAGCGCTACAGCCGCAAATGAAAAACCTCGGCCATCGCGCCCCACTCGAAGTGCGAGTGGGCGACGAAATCGACCTCACCGAACTGACCGAACAACTCACCGGCCTGGCCTACCATCGCGTCGACCTGGTGGAAAAGCGCGGCGAGTACGCCCTACGCGGCGGGATTCTCGACCTCTTCCCACCGACGGGCGCCCACCCCGTTCGTATCGAGTTCTTCGGCGACGAAATCGACACCATCCGAGAATTCTCGGTGGCGGATCAGCGCTCCCTCGACGAAGTCGACTCCGTACGTGCCCTTGCCTGCCGAGAGCTACTGCTCACCGACGCCATCCGCTCCCGCGCCGCCGACATCGCCACCGAGACGCCCGGCCTCGCCGACATGGCCGAAAAAATCTCCCAAGGCATCCCCACCGAAGGAATGGAATCCCTCATTCCTCTCTTGGTGGGAGCCGACCAACTCGAACTGTTCAACGAGACCCTGCCCAACGACACCCTCACCGTCGCCATCGACCCCGAACGCATCCACACTCGCTCGGTCGACCTGGCACAGACGTCCAATGAATTCCTCGCCGCCTCCTGGGAAGCGGCGGCCGCCGGCGGTTCGGCCCCCGTGGATCTGGGCGCAGCGGTTTTCCGCGACCTCGCCGAAGCGCGCACCACGGCACTCAAATCCGGCCAAAGCTGGTGGAGCCTCTCCCCATTCGCCTCCGAACCCGACGACAACGACCCGGTCGCCGCCGAACTGGCCGCCATCACCGGCGAAGGAGAATCCGCGTCCGTCGCCGACCACACCGCCACCGTCGACCTCAAAATCAGCTCCACACCCCGGTACCACTCCGACTCCGACAAACTCATCTCCGACATCAGCAGGTGGAAGAAGGACGGAAAGGCCATCGCCGTCGTCTACCCCGCACTCGGAGGGGCCGAACGCGCCGCCGAACAACTGCGTGACGCCGGAGTGGGCGCACACGTCGCCTCCCTACCCGAAACCTTCACCGCCGGTGAGGTCACCGCCTGCACCGGCAACATCCAACAGGGATTCCTCGACGACAGCTCCAACCTCGTCGTCGTGACCGCCGCCGACATTCTCGGCGGCAAGGCGCTCGCGGCGGTGCGGCCCCGTAAAGGCAAGGCCGTACGGCGACGCGGCGCGGTCAATCCCCTGGAACTGAAACCGGGCGATTACGTCGTCCACGACGCCCACGGGGTCGGGAAGTTCGTGGAAATGGTGCGCCGCAACATCGCCGGAGCCGAACGCGAATACCTGGTGCTGGAATACGCTCCCTCGAAACGCGGCCAGCCCGGAGACCGGCTCTTCGTCCCCACCGATGCCCTCGACCAGTTGTCGCGCTACGTCGGCGGCGAAACTCCCACGGTGCACAAGCTCGGCGGCAGTGACTGGCAGAAGACGAAACGACGGGCGCGTTCGGCGGTCAAAGAAATCGCCGGCGAGCTCATCCAGCTGTACGCGCAACGCCGCGCTGCCGAAGGCTACGAATTCTCGCCCGACAGTCCCTGGCAGCGGGAACTGGAGGACGCCTTCCCCTACATCGAAACGCCCGACCAGATGTCGGCGATCATCGACACCAAGTCCGATATGGAGCATCGAATCCCGATGGACCGGCTCGTCAGCGGGGACGTCGGATACGGCAAAACCGAGATCGCGGTTCGCGCCGCGTTCAAGGCCGTACAGGACGGTAAACAGGTCGCACTGCTCGTTCCGACCACGCTGCTGGCCAGTCAGCACTACAACACCTTCGTCGAGCGTATGGGACAGTTCCCGGTCAACATCAAACAACTGTCACGCTTCCAGACCCCCCGCCAAGGTGCGGAGATCCAGAAGGGACTCACCGACGGCAGCGTCGACATCGTCATCGGGACGCATCGCCTCCTTCAGGCCGAAACCCGCTTCAAGGACCTAGGGTTGATCATCGTCGACGAGGAACAACGCTTCGGGGTACAGCAGAAGGAACAGCTGAAGGCCCTGCGGGCGACGGTCGACGTACTGACCATGTCGGCGACGCCCATCCCGCGCACCCTGGAAATGGCGGTGACCGGCATCCGGGAGATGTCGCAGATCACCACTCCACCGGAAGAGCGTCACCCCGTCTTGACCTACGTGGGCGCGTGGGAATCCAAGCAGGTGGCCGCCGCGATCCGACGCGAACTCCTCCGCGACGGGCAGGTCTTCTATCTCCACAATCGGGTGGAAACCATCGACCGTTCCGCCCAGAGGTTGCGCGAGCTCGTCCCCGAGGCGCGGATCGTCGTAGCGCACGGCAAGATGAGCGAAAAGGAACTGGAAACCATCATGCAGGGTTTCTGGGAGGGCGAGTACGACGTCCTCGTGTCCACCACCATCATCGAATCCGGCATCGACATCCCCAACGCCAACACCTTGATCGTGGAGAGGGCCGATGTACTGGGGCTCTCCCAGCTACACCAGATCCGAGGCCGGGTCGGTCGCAGTCGCGAGCGCGCTCACGCCTACTTCCTGTACCCGTCGGAAAAGCCGCTCAGCGAGACGGCACATGAACGACTGGCCACCATCGCACAGCACACCGAACTGGGCGCGGGTATGTACGTCGCCATGAAGGACCTCGAAATACGCGGAGCCGGTAACCTCCTGGGCGCCGAGCAGTCCGGGCACATCGCCGACGTGGGATTCGACCTCTATCTCCGCATGGTCGGGGAAGCGGTCGAACAGTACAAGGAGGACGGCGAACAGCCCGCCGAGCCGGTGAAGGTGGAGTTGCCGCTCAACGCGAACGTCCCCATCGACTACATTTCGGTGGAACGTCTCCGCCTCGAGGCGTACCGCAAGATATCGGAAGTCCGCACCGATGCGGAACTGAAGGAAGTCGAGGAAGAGCTGACCGACCGCTACGGCCCCGCGCCCGAGCAGGTGCAGAATCTCTATCACCTCGCTCGGTTCCGCATCATGACGCGCAATGTGGGGCTGCGCGACGTCAGCCTGCAGGGACGCAATCTGCGGTTCTCGCCGGTGACCCTGCCGGATTCGAAACAGCTGCGACTCAAGCGGCTCTATCCGGAGGCCACCTATAAAGAACCGGCGCAGCTCATCTCGCTGCCTCGACCTAAGACCTCCCCGGTCGGTGGAAAACCGATCGAGGGTATCGCGCTCCTGCAGTGGTGCGCGAACTTCATCGACGACATCCTCCCGGCGGCGGAAAAGCGGGAATCATGACCGACATCGTTCTCTTTCGTACCAGCCCACGCGTCTCCCCGGGCCTGTACAGCGCTGCGGCCTGGAAAGCCTTGCACGAGGCCGTGAGGGTCGCGGCGTCCTTTGCTTCGGAGACGACCAAGGCCCTCGTGGACGCGGGAATCGACGTGCACACAGATGCCGCCGTCGAACCGTTGCGAGACGGAGGCGTTTGGATCGAGCAGGCGGGAGACGAGAGCGTCGTAGCCCGCTTTCGGGCCTGGCAGGAGGCGGGGCGGGTGACCGTCACCGAACTGCACGCCAACTGGGATCGGCCGGGCGCCCGTGTTCTCGACCTCGTCGACACCGTGGACGCTCTGCATGCCGATATCGGCGGCTGTCCCTGGCACAAGGGGCAAACGCACACCACTCTCGCGCCGTATCTGCTGGAAGAAACGCACGAGACCTTGGAGGCCATCGACGCCAGGTCGGACGCTGACCTGCGGGAAGAACTCGGCGATCTCCTCTTCCAGCCCCTGCTGCATGCCCGCATCAATTCGGAGTTCACTCTGGACGACGTCGCCGACGACGTGGTGGAAAAGATCCGGCGCCGTCACCCCCACGTCTTCGCCGACGCCAAGCCCGACGATCTGTACGACAATTGGGCCGCGATCAAGGGGGCCGAGAAGTCACACCGCTCCCGGCCGGACGAGGGTATTCCGCGTGATCTGCCTGCGCTTGCTTTCGCGCAGAAGCTGTTGAAACGTACCGATCCGCACTGGGCGCACGGCGATCATCCCGATAACCGCGAACGCGCCTACTCCACGGAGGAGATCGGGCAGCAGTTGCTGGAGCTGGTCGATATCGCCCGTAACAACGGTGTCGACGCGGAAACGGCGCTGCGCCGGGCCGTGCGGCGTCACAGTGAAGGCCGTTAGCGTCGGGTTCGAGCTTGTTGATGGAAAATCGGGGCGGCGACCCGCCGTTTTAGTTACCAGCTATGGACTGGCGGGTCGCCCAAACACTGGTCCTCATAGAGAGGGGACGTGTTCTTACTCAATAGTAATATATCGCTCTGTGTAAATCCATGGCTGAAGCTGGGCGGTTCGTGGCGGCGCGCCGATTCAGTGTGAATATTACTCATTTGTAGATATCGACTATAATGTGCGGTTTCGAATGCGAAGCGGCCATGACCAGGCCGCATGTGACTACCTATTGTCATTCTTTAAATCCGCACGGTGTTTTTAAGTCGATCACATGAAAATTTTTAGTGATGTGGCTCAAGTTTTTTCGTGGGACCGCTCTCGTATTTACGGTCATTTATAACAAAAACGTAACAATTTTTCGGGCGGAGAGGCCCATTGACCGTATATCCCTTCACAATACCGTTCACAGCGGCTTAACAATCCCAAGAAGGTCTGCTATTCTCGTGGACATGCCACAAGGCGATACGAATACCAGTGACCCTGACAAACGTAAGCTGTCGGAGATAACGTTCGACCGTCCAACGATCAAGGACGGGCCGACTCTCTGGCAGCTGGTTCTGGATGCGGGCAACCTGGATGTCAACAGCAGGTACGCCTACCTACTCTGGTGTCGCGATTTCGCCGACACCACGATCGTGGCTCGCCACGGAGATCAGATTGCCGGTTTCATTACCGGTTATATCCGACCTGACTCTCCCCAGACGTACTTCGTCTGGCAGGTAGCGGTAAACCCTGCGTTCCGTCGTTTGGGACTGGCCCTGCGGATGCTCGACAATGTTTACGAGCGTCTAGGCCGCAATCAGATCCGTTTCATCGAAACGACGGTCACTCCCGATAATAAAGCGTCTTTGCGTCTGTTTGCCTCCTTCGCGGAAGCGCACGATGCAGACCTGAAGCAAGACGTGCTGTTCAATGAGCATGACCTGGGAGAAGGGCACGAGCCCGAAGTTCTCCACACCATAGGTCCCATGCCCTACGCGGATACCAAATAGCCGATCGGCGTAAGTGCCAGAGGAATCTGGAAGCATGAACAGCTCAGAAGGCCGACCGAAAGTTATCATGGAAGTTTTCGAAAAGGTCGAATCACAAGTACGTTCCTACTGCCGTAGCTGGCCCACCGTCTTCACGACGGCACGGGGTAGCAAAATGAGCGACGAAGCCGGTAAGGAATACATCGACTTCTTTGCCGGAGCCGGCTCGCTCAACTACGGGCACAACAACCCGGAAATAAAAAAGAAGCTCCTGGAGTATTTGGCGGAAGACAACGTCATCCACACCCTGGACACCTACAGCACGGCCAAGCGTGAGTTCCTGAAGACGTTCGACGAACTCATTCTGCAGCCGCGTGGGATGGACTACAAGATGATGTTCCCCGGTCCCGCCGGGAACAACGCGGTGGAAGGGGCCCTGAAGCTGGCCCGTAAGTACACCGGACGTGAAACCGTCATCTCCTTCACCAACGGCTTCCACGGCATGACGCTGGGCGCACTGGCCGTCACCGGTAACTCCATGAAGCGTGGGGGTGCGGGTGTTCCACTGAACAACACCGCGACCATGCCGTTCGACGGTTACATGGACGGTCAGACCCCCGACTTCCTCTGGCTGCGCACGCTGCTGGAAGACCCGGGCTCCGGTCTGGACAAGCCCGCCGCCGTCATCGTCGAGACCGTTCAGGGTGAAGGCGGCATCAACGTCGCCAGCCCGGAATGGTTGAAGGGTCTGCAGGAGGTCTGCCACGACCACGACGTCCTGTTGATCGTGGACGACATCCAAATGGGTTGTGGTCGTACCGGTTCCTACTTCTCCTTCGAAGAGGCTGGTATCAAGCCCGACATCATCACCCTGTCCAAGTCCTTGTCGGGAATCGGACTTCCGCTGGCGGTCACTCTGATGCGCCGCGAGCTGGACGTCTGGGACCCGGGCGAACACAACGGAACGTTCCGTGGCTTCGCGCCCGCGTTCGTCACCGCGACCGCCGCGCTGGAGACCTACTGGAAGAACGACGCGTTCGCCAAGTCCGTCGTCGCTCAGGGCGAGTGGCTGCACGAGCAGCTGGAGGCCATCGTGCGGGAATTCCCCGGACTGGGGCTGTCCACTCGTGGCCGCGGACTGGCTCGTGCGCTGGAGTTCTCTGTAGCCGAGCACGCCGACGAAACCGCCGCCGAGTCGTTTAAACAGGGTCTGCTTATGGAGACCTGCGGTGCCGAGGACGAGGTCATCAAGTTCCTTCCGCCGCTGAACACCACGCAGGAAGAGTTCATCGAGGGTCTCGACAAGCTCCGCGCCGCCCTGTCGATCGTGGCCGAAAAGCACGCGAAAGTACCGGCCGCGGTCTAAAACCCAATAGTCGTCAGCAGCGGCAATATTTCATTGCCGCTGCTCTTTCGGGTACCATTACGGTACACGACAACAACTCAGGGTCACCGACCCTGCCAGACTCGTAGACTTTAAGGAAGTACATCATGCAGGTAACCAAACTCGAAGACCTCATCGGCACGGACCGCGACGTCGAAGGCAACGACCGCGACAAGGCCAAAGGCACGTGGCGTTCGCGTCGCCTCCTGCTGGCCAAAGACCGGGTCGGTTTCTCCATGCATGACACGGTTCTGAAGGCCGGCACGTCCACCACGATGCAGTACAGCAACCACACCGAAGCTGTTTATGTCATCGAAGGGAAAGCGAAGCTGACCGACCACGAGACCGGCGATGTTCACACGCTGGCTCCCGGAACCCTGTATCTCCTCAACGGGGGTGAGAAGCACACCCTCGACATTGAGGACGACCTGCGCTGTGTATGCGTATTCAACCCGCCGGTCACCGGAAGGGAGGTGCACGACGAGAACGGAGTCTACCCGCTACTTACGGAGGACGACGATGTTTAAGGAGGCACTCATTCAAACCCGTGATTATTATCCGACACGGATCGAAAAAGAACCGCGTTTGATCTACCGTTCAGAGGACCCGGTCGTTTGGGGTAACTCCGACGACGGCCCGCTGAACACCGATCAGCTTAACAATCACGAGAACAACGGGTACACCTCAATCGACAGCCTCATCGAAGGCGATGACCTGACCAGCGCCCAGAACGAGCTGCAACGTCTGATGAGCGAACCGTCGCTCGCCGACGACGAGCGCGTGATTCGGGAGCCGAAGTCCAACCAGGTGCGTTCGGTGTTCGACGTCCACAAACTGTCGGACTTCTTCTCCGAACTCATCCGGGAAGAGCGGATCGCCGGTGTGGCGCGTCAGCTGCTGGGCTCGGACGTTTACCTGCACCAATCGCGGGTCAACTACAAGCCCGGATTCGGAGGCAAATCCTTCTACTGGCACTCCGACTTCGAAACCTGGCACGCCGAGGACGGCATGCCGCGGATGCGTGCGGTCAGCCTGTCGATCTCCTTGACCGACAACTACGAGTACAACGGGTCGTTGATGATCATGCCTGGATCACACACCACGTTCGTGTCCTGCGTCGGTGCGACGCCGGAGGACAACTATCATCAGTCCCTTCAGGCACAGAAGGTCGGCACCCCCGACGAGACGTCGCTACGATGCCTGGCCGATAAGCACGGCATCGATCAGCTGACCGGAAAAGCCGGTTCCGGACTGTGGTTCGACTCGAACTGCATGCACGGATCCGGCGGGAACATTACCCCGTATCCCCGTTCTAATTTGTTCCTGGTGTTCAACAGCGTCGAGAACGAGCTGGATGAACCGTTTGGGGCCGACAAGCCCCGTCCAGAATTCCTGGGTGCACGTACCTGGGACATAGTGAAGTAGGCTCCTCCGAGCGGGTGTTCCCCGGAGTAGCCGAAGGCGGGCCGACCGCGGTTCAGCGTGGAGTCGCGAGACGGCCGAGAAATGATTTCGTAAGGCGCGGTTGTGGCTTTCTTGCCCTCCGCGCCTTATTGGTCTCCTGGGCGGTGCGACCGTGGAATTCGTCGTTAGCCGAGGCGTTCCACCGCCCCTTCGTCAACCGATGCCACGGTGGCGGTTGTCATTCCAAGGTGACGGGAGACGACCACGATGCGCGTTCGGTGAGCGGTCATGGAAGAATAAGATTATTGTATTCGATCTTAGGACATGAATAATAAGGAGTAACGGTGAGTTCCACCTCCGACGATAGAGTTCGTCTGCCGCGCAGTGAACGGCGCGCCCAACTTCTGCAGGCCGCGCAGTCGATGTTCGTCGCCAATGGATACCACGCCACCGCCATGGACGACATCGCCGACAAGGCGGGCGTGTCCAAACCGGTCCTCTATCAGCACTTCAAGTCGAAGCTGGATCTCTATCTCGCTCTGTTGGAACAGCACGCGCAGGGCCTGGTGGACAACGTCCGCACCGCCATGGCCGCCTCCGACGACAACAAAGACCGCGTGAACCTGGCCATGAAGGCCTACTTCGACTTCGTGGACGCGCAGGGCGAGGCCTACCGGCTCCTGTTCGAGTCCGACCAGCGCAACGACCCGGCCGTCGCCAAGGTCATGGGCGATGCCGAACGCGATTGCGTCGAGGCCTTGGCCGAAACGATCATGGGCGACACCGGAGTGGACAAGGCCCGCGCAGAGCTGCTCGCCACCGGTCTTACCGGTACGGCGGAAGTGGCCGCCCGCAAATGGATGGCGACGGGCCGCCCCATCCCCAAGGAAGAAGCGGTCGGACTGCTCAGCGTCCTCGCTTGGCGAGGAATCTCGTACTTCCCCATGGAAGAAGGGCAGGCACTGCCGTTCGTCGAGCAGTAGGCCCGATACCGCGACGGCTGCCGCCCATGCGGGCATGTTCGTCACCACAGGGGTTCGAGTCGGAATCGTCTCAGCAGGGTATGGGTCCGTCTATCGTGTTACGGTCCAGCGTGGGCCGTGCGTAACTTCGCCGCTCAACCGTACAAAGAGTAGTCTTAATGCTGTACTTGGACGGACGATCCTAAATTGCGTTTAAAGGAGAAGCTGATGGAAGTCAAGATCGGTGTGCAGTACGCTCCCCGTGAACTCGTCGTGGAGACGGAAGAAAAAGCCGATGCACTCGCCGACTCGATCGAGAAGGCGGTGAAGGCAGGAGGAATTCTGCGCCTGTCCGACCGCCTGGGCCGTCAGGTGATCGTTCCCGTCGAAAAGCTCGGTTACGTCGAGATCGTAGGTCATGAAAAGGGCCAGGTGGGTTTCGCCGTCGATTAGGGTTCTCCACCGGCCGCCGTTTCGCTCGGCGGCCGGTGCCGATTAATCGGGCAGTTCGTTCGGCACCGGTTGCAGAGCGACGAACGGCGTGCTGCCAGGGTCGGTACCGGCGTCGTTGTTCATCCAGTCCAGCGTTGTGGAATAGACCCGAACGAGCGTGTTGTCGATGACGGCCATGATCGGTTCCCCATGGGTGGCGGTCGAGCCGGTGGGATCGGCAGGCCGGGCGGCGATACTGTCGGCGGGCGTCGTCGTCGACGACGTAGCCCCCTGAGCGTTGACGACGGCATTGTCGATCGATACTTCAAACAACCATTCCTGGCGCCCGTCCCGATGACCGGCGATCCACAGTCCCGTTTCGCTGGCCCAGTCCAAGTCGGAAATCTCGTCGATATCGTGCCCGATACGTTTGGGATTGCCCAGCGAAATATTATTGTCGCTGTCGTAGATGAGCGGGGCCAGATAGGCCGCTCCATCGTTCACGTACGCCAGGCGACGGCCGTCCGGCGCGAGACTCAGCCGTGAAATCTCGGTATCCGACAGCGGAGTCACCTCTGATTCGGTCACGTTAATCGCACTGGGCAGCCCGTCGACAATGGCAAGAACGGTCCCCGAGTCGATCCATTCCGGGTCGCGCAGCGAATCGGCCGACAAGCGTTCCTGCATATCGGTCTCGGCTTCGCCGACGGTGGCGGTGAACAGGCGATTGTCGGCGGTGACGGCCGCGATGGAATCCACCGTAACGTCCATCTGCGTCATCCCGTTCAACTGTGTCCCGACCCAGGGAAAACTCGGGGTCCGCGTATCGGAGAGCTCATTCGAACGGGCCGAGGAATACTGCCAGACCGTACTATCGTGAACGTAAAAGGCCATCTCATTGCGGCTGGTCGGATTGCCCTCCCCGGACGGGATCGCATTCCACGAACGCAGAGTGGAAATGTCGTCCTCGCGCTTGCGCTCATCGTCGATCGACAGAAGCAGACGCTGCGACTCCGAGATGTTCAAACTCCACACCAACTGTGCGGCAATCGCCTCTAGATAGGGTTCAATGTCGATCACCTCGGAGGTGACGAGATTGACGTGAACATCCTGACCGTCCTCCGACACGTTCAATTGCGGAGTCACCGACGAGGGAATGGCACTGCGAGCCGATTGCCGCGTGAACTCGGAAGGACCGTTCAACAGCCAGGAGAAACGCTGCGTCAGCAGTTGATCGACACTATTGGTGGACTGAAACGACTCGCGGTACGTCCAGCGTAGATCGGGAACCAGATGCTGAGCCGCGTCGCCGGTGGCCACGAAATACAGCGGAGCCCGTTCGTAACGCGAATGGAACTGTGAGGTCAACATGGTGAGCTGTTTCGGAGCGCTTACGATCGACCAAGCGTCGGAATGATTCTCCCGAACCAGCTCGAAACTCTCCTCGTACTCCCGGGGACTGGGAGTGGCCCGAACCTGCCCGTCCGGCAAATACGAGCCGATAATACGTCCGGTGACCTCCACCGTGGCCTTCAACCCCGAATTACTCGTGGGAGCGACGTTCTCCGACTGCAGCAAGGCGATCCCATCGGCGGGGTTCGAATAACTCAAGTCCTCGTCGGTGAAGTTGTTCAGACGCGAAATCCGGTTCTTATCGTTACCGGCGGCGGCTCGAAGGAAATTCTCCACCGAATCCTCCGCGTCCGTCGACGGCTCGGGAGTGCGCAGCTCCTCGTTGTTCTGACTCGAACGAATCGGGTCGTCCTGGACGACCTCTACCGAGGAATCGGACGGAACCCCACAGGAGGTGACCGTCAAACCCGCCAAGAGACCGAAGGCGACGATCGCGCCGCGCCTACCGTGAACCATCAGAGTCCCCCTCATCATCGTCCAACGCCAAGGCGATCGGGGAGTTGACCGCCCGATTGCCCTTCTGCAACGGCAAAGTCAACAAAAACAGCGTGCCCCGTCCCGGCTCGCCGACCGCCTGCAAAGTACCGTTGTGCAACTTGGCGTCCTCCGAACTGATCGCCAAACCCAAGCCGGTCCCGCCGGTCTTACGATTACGCGACGGATCAGCCCTCCAGAACCGATCAAAGACCCGCTCGGCCTCCCCCGGTTTCAAACCGATACCACGGTCACGCACCGACAACGCCACACAGGTGTCATTGTCGCGAATCGTCACCGTCACCGGCCGCGCCTCCGCGTGCTCAATCGCGTTACCCACCAGATTACGAACGATCCGAGTAAAGCGAGGAACATCCACCTCCGCCACGACATGGTGCGATGGAGCGTCCAACTCGATCTCGACGCCGCACTCCTCCGCCAAAGCGGAGAACCCGGCGATCACCTCCGCCACGATCGGCTCCAAATCCACCGCCTCGGTGTCCAACTGCGCGAAACCCGAATCGAACCGAGAGATCTCCAACAGCTCCGACAGCAGATCCTCAAAACGATTCAACTCCGTCGCCAACAACTCGGTCGAACGCCGCGTCGGCTCATCGAAGTCCTCCCTACCCGCATACAGCAAGTCCGCTGCCATACGGATAGTCGACAACGGAGTCCGCAACTCATGGCTGACATCGGACGTAAACCGCCGCTGCATCACCGACAGCGTCTCCAAACGCCGAATCTGAGTCTGCAGATTAGCCGCCATCAAATTAAACGACCCGGCCAAGCGCGCCAAATCATCCTTACCCCGCACCGCCATGCGCTCATGCAGCAAACCGGCGGCGAGACGATGCGCGGTAGCGGCGGCCTGCCGCACCGGGCTCACCACCAGACGAGTCACCAAACCCGCGATGACGCCCAGAAGAAGCACCAACGTACCCCCGGCGACCACCAAGGACGTCCGCAGCAGATTGACCGCCTCGTTCTGGTTGGTCAACGGATAATAGGCGTACAGCTCGTACTCCACCGCAAGATTATCGATCGGCACCCCGACCACCAGATACGGCGTCTCACCATCGTCCAAGCTCAACGTCTGATACTGAGTCGCCATGTAGCCGCCGTTGACGCTGTCGGCCAACTCCGGCGACACCGTCGTATCGGCCTCCACCGGACGCGTCTGCGCCACCGTCCCATCCGAGGTCGACAGCGTATAAGCAGTCGCGGAATTGGTCTGATCCAACAGATTCGTCAAATAAGTGGAAAAAGCGTTGCTCAAAGCCGCGTCACGCGGCGACGTGTAATCACTCAGATTGTCCGCAAGCGTGACCGCCGCGTCCCGAGCGTCCTGCACCGACACCTCACGCTGATCGGACAACAGCCCGTTGGTCACCGTAGCGGCCACAACGAAGCCGAAGATCACCACCAACGACGCCGACGCCGCCAACGTGGCCGTTACGACCCGCAGCTGCAGGGAAGCCCGGAAACGTTCAACGACAGGGCGAGCCAGGCGCTTGCAGAGGCGATGAGCCCGGCTGCGAGGGCGTCGCGAAGGACGTGGCGCGGCATCGCCGGTCGCCTCCTCGCCCTCCAACGGCGTCTCCTCGCTCATGGCGCGGTCCTCTCGACGGCGGCGCGCGGAACCTGGTCCACACGCCGGTCGGCCAATACGGTGAAGCTGCGGATACGCGGCACGTCGCTATCCCAGTCCGGCTTTGTACCCAACCCCTCGCACGGTTTGAATGAGCTGAGGTCGTTCGGGGTCGGGCTCGATCTTGGCGCGGAGGCGCTGCACGTGGACGTTGACCAACCGCGTATCGGCACTGCGGTTGTATCCCCACACGTTCTGCAGCAGGACTTGGCGAGTGAACACCTGACGGGGTTTACGGGCCAGGGTCACCAGCAGGTCGAATTCCAGTGGGGTCAGCTTGACCTCTTCTTCGTTCAACATGACCTGGTGACCCGGTACGTCGATGGTGACCTGCAGCCCCGGGCGACCGATCTCCAGGCGTTCCGGAGTGACGTCATCACCTCGGCGCAGACGCGCACGGATACGGGCGACCAGCTCTTTGGGCTTGAACGGTTTGACGATGTAGTCGTCGGCCCCGGATTCGAGTCCCAGCACGACGTCCACGGTGTCGGACTTGGCCGTCAGCATGACGATGGGCACCCCGGATTCGGCGCGAATCGCCTTGGCGACGTCGAGCCCGCTCATGCCGGGCAGCATCAGGTCAAGGAGGACGATATCGGGGCGATGCTCCTTGAAGGCGGCCAAAGCCTCTTCGCCGTCGGATACGAAGGTGGGAGAAAAACCGTCGTTGCGCAGGATAATCCCCAGCATTTCGGCCAAGGCCGGATCGTCGTCTACGACAAGTACTCGTGCTCTCATACGACTAGTCTTCCACCTATAGGAATTGCAAAAGCACCACGGGTGGTACCCGCGGTGCTTTCCAGGTTAGCGACTAACTTCCGAGCGCAACGCTCTTCTGTGTTGTCGGTTACATTTGACACTATTTCGGCTTAGTCGGTTCCGTGGTCCACGGGACGGTACGGCTTTCCACCCGAAGCGATGGCCTCGAAGGGACGCCGTCCCTCCTCGATCTCGCTCAGCTGAGCCATCTCACGACTCGACAGCGACGTCACGATCCAGTCCACGAGAATACGGGCCTTACGGCTCGTTCCGGGAACCTTCATCAAGTGGTAGCCACGGTGCATCAGCCAGGCCATGAAACCACGGACCTTCATGCCGTACACGTGAGCGACGCCCTTGTACAGTCCCAGACCGGCGACCGAACCGATGTACTTGTGCTCATAGGCCTTGAGCTCGGTGTTGATGTACTTGGCGTAGACGTTGTCGGCCAAGACCTGCGCCTGCCGGACGGCGTGCTGCGCCGACGGCGTGCAGTAGGGAATGGGGAAATCGGAGGTGTCAGGGATCTGCGCACTGTCACCGGCGGCCCAAGCGCCCTCGATGGGACGACCGAAGTCGTTCTTCGGATCTTCCACGTCCTCTTCGATGACCTGCAGACGAGTGTTCCCCATGATGTGGCCCTTCGGGCCGAGCGGGAAGTCGGTGTCCTTCAGCATCGGCGTGGGCATGACGCCGGCGGTCCAGATGATGGTGTCACAGTCGAACTCGTCCCCGTCGGCCAAAACCACATGGCCGTTCTCGCAGGACTTCATGACCGTTTCCAAACGGACGTCGACACCGCGCTTGGTCAGCTGACGGGCGGCATAGGCACCCATCTCCGGGCCGACCTCGGGCATGATGCGCCCGGTGGCCTCGATGAGGTACCACTCCATCTCGTCGGGATCCAGCTCGGGATAGCGCTTCTTAATGATCGCGTTACACGCGTCCTGCATCTCGGCCATCGCCTCGCAGCCCGCAAAGCCCCCACCGATCGTGACGAAGCGCAAGGCCGCTTTACGGACCTCGGGGTCTTCGGTCGATGCGGCGACGTCAAAGCGAGACAGAATGTGACTGCGCAGCCAGATGGCCTCACCAATGGACTTGAAACCAATGGCGTTCTCAGCCAGACCTGGAACCGGCAGCGGGCGGGAAACCGAACCGGGGGCGACAACGATGTCGTCGTATTCGATTTCGCGGGCAGGACCCGTGGCGGGCTGGACGGTGACGGTCTTGTCGGAATGCTGAATCCGAGTGACCTCACCGGTAACAAGCGTGCAACTTTTCAGTACGGAACGTAGAGGAATAATCGCGTGACGGGGCGACAGTGACCCGGCGGCGGCTTCAGGTAGAAGCGGTTGGTAGGTCATGTGCTGGTTACGGTCGATGACCATAACCTCGACTTGACCCTTCTTTATTTCACTTTTGAGTTTTTTGCCCAATCGTTCGGCAACGTAAAGACCGACGTGACCGGCACCTATCACGACTATACGTTTCACTCGTTCAATTCTGCCGATCAAAGTCGGTCCTGTGTAGCGAATACGTAAGGAGGTACATCACGTTTCCTCCACGTTGCATAAGGTGTTTCCCCGGTTACGTTGAGGTGAACGCCGAAAACACTGGCAAAAGCGCAATCAAGCGCGACGAGAGGGTTACAACGATGCACCGACCCCAAAGAACGAACAACCCGTGAGTAACCTCTCAACGTTGGTTGGTGGGTGACCGCTGCGGGCGGCTGAGGCACTACGCCTTCGCGCTCCGGGGGATTCTCACGACCTGAAGGTCGCTACGAATCCTCCTCGCACGAATTCGCAGCACCTCAGCCGCCCGCAGCTCCTCTCCAGCTCTACCGCCGCTGCACTCCGCGCCTGCGGCGCGTTGTTAGCGGCTCGCCAGTTGCGTTAGGGCTGATGTGGTGGGTCGAGATATCGGAAACGCTAGGCCAATACGGTTCCTCCGCTGTTTCGGAGCTGCCCGGTTTTCAGCCTGCGTCTCCTGAAAATTTAGAGGTGGCCCTATCGGAGTTGCCCACCTTCCAGAGCTCCGACAGGGCCTGGTTCCCCTCTCCCGCAGCGCCGGTTGTCAGGAGAAGGAAACCGGAGTAAAGACAATGCACGCCTCACGGCTCGTTCGATTTGTGGTGCCGTGTGACGTGGACCGGTGCGATCACTTGGGCCGCAACATCCGACGCGGTCGAGGTGGGCTGCCCGTGCGGGGAACCCTTGCTCGTTGGGGGTCAAGATGCGGCCCAACCGTCTTCTGGAGCGTGGCCGATAGACGGTGTAGCCAGTTGGGATCGGTGACGGTACGTTGAAACAGTTCGTCGTCGTAGAGCACGATGGTGGGTTTGATCAGATCGGCACAGTTGGCCAACACGTCCGGAGGCTCGCGTTCAAACGACATATCGACGTAGCCCTGGCCTGTACCTGAACCGCCATTGGCGCCCGTACGTGCGCTTGATCTTCGAGCATAATCACGTGAACCACAGCCATCCGCTTCATCGATGTGGAACAGGAACACGTTCGAAGAACAGACGTCCAAGCGTCCATGGAAGCGATACTCCTCATGCGCGATGGTGCCTAGATTGAACGTACCGATCGGCATATAACGCACTGGCATGGTTAGCCGTCACCTCCCTGGGATCCGAGACCACCGATGCTGGCCGGGTGCGGTCGTGGAAGACCTCCTCCACCCGAGCAATGAGGCGTTCGTTGAGCCAGAAGTAGTTGAAACTCCCATTCGGCACGAGACTCTGACGGGCTGGCGTGTCGGCCCAGAGGACATGATCGGCATACTTCGCGTCCCACAAGATCGAACCCAACACGATCCTCTGCGCAGTAGTGGGGTAGACGGCAACGATCGTGGCCGACATGAGCGACACACGCCGCACCTCCACCCGGTAGCCGAGGAAGTCCAGACCCGTCATCAATGGCCCGTTCATGGACCGGTGTGGGTCGGTGTGCGGAGTCAACCACCGCCGACGCGACCCCACAAACTGAGCCCGACCATCCACCGACCAATCAACCACCAGCGGGTGGGATACAGACCGGTGGGCCGTCGCTCGTCGGGTGGTGTATCGGTGGGAGACGTGACGGCGACCGGTTACCTTTCTGCCGGTTTGGTGGGAGTAGGAGTCCGACCGACGCGCCGCCCGATGACGACCCGGGCTCTGCTTCTGACGGCCCGCACCCCAGTCGCGATAAACCGAACCCCAGACCCCGTCGGCTGAACCCCGAGACTGGCCGACTGCACGCTGCAGGCCGGCTGACCGGTGTTGCTGTTGCCCCGCAGTAGACTCCGGGCGCGGATCTGTAACACTTGCCCTCTCCCGGCGCTGTGAGGGCTGAGCGGTGACAGTGGAGTCGTCGGGCCAGGTGGATCGACCCATCGGCACTTGATCGTGGGTATCGCTGCGGCGCAGCCGCTCCCAGAGTTGCCGAGACCAGGTGGCACTTCCCAAACCTCTGCTGTGGTTGGGTTGCTGACCTCCGGAGGCTGCCCCAGCGGTCGCGGGCTGTGCTTCCCAGGCTCGCGCGCGGAATAGCACGAGTGGGACCGCCAAGAGGTAAGCAATGAGCAAGACCTCGTAGATGGCGAAGAGTGTGGAGGTGTTGGTGTTCATTGGTCCGCCTCCTCACCGGTGCGGTGGAAGGATTGGAGAATATGCGCGGCGATGGCTTCGCGTAGTAGCCAGATTTGGATGTCGTTGGGGATGGTCCGGCTATTGTGTGGACGGATAAACTGGCCTGTCACATGCACCAGTGCGGCCAGTTCCTGATCGATGGTGATCCAGACGGTGTCGCGTCCGAACCGTTGAATAATATCGACACGAGAGTCGCCCCATGTCAGTGTGCCCAAGAGTTGAGGCATGACGGTGGGTCTCCATTCTCCCCGGGGATCGGGGGATAGGTGAGAAACGATGAAAAAGCACAAAACAGCCTGCCGAGACCGGCCACCACACACACCGAATCAACCCCAGCTAATGACCACCCACGATTGGTGCCATTCGTTCCGCTCCAGGCGCTGCCTACTGACGCAACGGCTTGCTTTAAGGCATGACGGGGTAGACGAGTGCCCCCAACGGCGACCACGGTCGACCGTTTCTAGACACACGCGGATACGGAATTAGCTGGTATCAGTAGCGAATGCGGTGAAAACGCCGGTCAGGCGATCGGTCAGTAGTAACTGACGCGCCCAGCGACACCGGCTCGTGACTGGAAAAGACGCGCACGATGCATTACGATGTGTGAGAACACGAAACCTCCTTTCGAGGAGTTGGTGTTTTGGCGGCGGCTTGCCAGTCACAGTTGCTAGCTAGTTCTGGCAAGCCGCTGATTCAGACAAACTGGATGTCTGTCTAAGAATCCCTGGATGACCATCGGGATCACCCAGCGTGCGTTAGTGTCGCGCATTGCTAACTTAAAGTCAACAACCATGATCGCGTGTCGGATAGTTTGGCTCAAGCGTCTAGGCCTCCAATCACCGGACAATTACCAACTTGTTCCATTCGCACGAAGTGAACGTGATCAAAGGAGTTGGGATCCAACGATGGATGCAATGGGTATCGTATGGCAGTGCAAAATATTCATTTAATACCATGTTGCTAATCGGTTACGTTTACATAGTGCTGCCCCTTCTTGTGTACGAAAACCGATGTATTTGGTAAGGATCAGGATGGTAGATGAGGTAAAACTGGGTAACCTGCTTTCGGAAGTCGATTGGCTATCGATGAAAGATCCCTGTGGATATAGGATCGACCTGGGTCAAGCTATCTATCGTGTTGCCACTGACGATTTGACAGTGACGGAACGAAGGTATTTTGGCACAATCCTATATACGCACGTGTCGAACCAAGGATCGTTGGGGGGAAATATCTCCGGCTGCTGCAAAGTCGATAATCGATATTCTTGATATGCGACTTTGCAAGGTGCCAGAGTATTTCTACCAGGTGCTGGTTGCTCTGATGGAAGGTTGGGGAAATGGGACTTGCATTAATGGGGAAACTGGATTCAAAGAACCCCTTTGGAAACCAGTCAGGCGTATCATCTTCAATAATTCAGCCGTCTTCGAACGAGATTTGTACGACTACAGGGCGATTGATGTTCCCTCGTTGCTTGAACTTACTGAGTGGATCGCTCCAAAAATCCCAAAGATTCGTAGTGTACTTTCATTGCTGGGCGAGACGGCGGACATTGAGTCAAAGAGGCTCATCACTGAAGCGATACAAAACTGTGAAGATGCCATCGCAGAGAATAAATCTGATCCTGATGAGCGATTTGAAGTATAAAACTTCAGTATCTACTTGTGATGTAATTTGCACGAACTATCTAGTGAGGGATGCGCAAATTATTCGTCTTGAAACGGCCTAGTCTCCTATATGCTTAACTAAATCCACTAATTTCAATAAAGCTGTTAATCTAATGAAGAAGCGTCTCATTGCTCGGTATTTTTCGATAGTGTCAAGCTAATATAGAGGTGATTTAGCTATGAATTGCAATTTTGTTCGATCTTGGGAAATATTCATTCTGCATTTTATAATTGAAATAGGTGATCCGGAGGGTCTGGAATATCCAGAGTCTGGAAATGGCCATGAACCATATATTGCTAGTGATGAAATGCTATGTATTAATGTGCCAGAATGGGTGAAAATTAGTAACGGAGTTGAAGTTGTCCCAATGCATCTCGTTCCATTTGGAGGGCGCTATCAGGGATTCACTAGTCTTTTCAAGGGAGAGCTCCGATTTGATTCAGGTAAACTACAATTTGGAAACGAAGTTAGCACTGATACGTATACAATTACGCTTCCTGAGCCTGGATGGAGAGGAATCGAAGTAGCAGTTAAAGATAGGTATGCAGACTTTCAAGTAGCATTCATGATCGAAGGAATTAGTCGAAATGAGATTGAATATCTGAATGTAGAGCCAAGATTTAATGACCAAAATCTTCCAGAATTAGACGTAAGCTACGTTTAACCAATATTGACAGGGTACTCAGAGGTCACCGATGAAATCTACTGCAATATCAGTTCACAGTCTTGCAAGTTGGAAACCCTTCCAGTACTCCGTCAATATGTGCCAGGCCCTGTGGATCATACCGATACACCGCGTACGCGAAGGAAGCGAGAGCTTAACCTGATGACAGACCCGCTACATTACAGAAAACTCGTTGAAGCGATTGCCTCCCAGGATTTTGCGATGGTTGATGAGCTGCATCAGTCTCTACCCGTCGAGCAGGCGGAGCAATACGAGAAGTATCTTGCCGCTCTCTTCGCTGTCCTGTTGGAGGACAAGTTTAAGGACGGTCTCGACCACGAGGCGATCATCGCGTTCGTCGATGAGCTGCGTGAACGGTTCCGTGACTCCGAACCGCGTTTCAAAGCATTCGTGGTCGAAGGCGTTATTCGCGCGAGCGCGGGTGAGACCCATATATTCGATGACCTTCCGCAGGAGGAGATCATTCCGTCGCGGGTTCAGGTTATCGGAACATTGGCTATGGACGGTACATCGGTGCGGTCGGATCTTTCCAAGCTGCTTACCGTGGCAGACGAGCTAATGAACGATTTAGGTTTAGTCGGTGGTGAACCGATAATTCGTCGGTAGTCATCGCCCATGCCGGTTTAGAAGCGTCGGTAGAATTCGTGGTCGGGTAGTGGCACAGTGAACCGCGATTAAGCCGGCTGTCAAGCGGTGTGGGGAAGCAGGGATTAAACCGTCTACCCGCCGCGACACTGTTCAGACGGTTCACCTGAGTGGTTGAGCATCGAGTACTGTTTCCTCCCGTACTTGCCATGAGCGGTTAATTCCGTTGGCCTCTGCCAGAGATTGACGATTCTCGGTGACTGACGTTCCGTTAGCGTGCTTTTTGTATCTCTCAAACGCAGTGTTATCCACGTGATCCCCTCCACTGCAATAGAACTCACTGTGGAACTATTCCTTGCCGATGTTTTCCCTACTGCTGTAATAGTCATACCTCCTGTGCCGCAGTAATACTGCTGGATTGGGCTGGATCAGTGTTCATTGCCTGGAGAAGTCCACTGTTTTTATCGCCCTCGTTCTGTATCTCGGGGCTTGCTTTTGTCGGCCATGGGATGACGTGAGTGCGGGGAACAGGGTTGGAAGGGCTGGAGGGGAAACCGTAAAATACTCGCATGGAGGGAAGCGACTTCAACAATCAGGCAGCGCGCATGCGAGAAGCGGCGGCGGATGTTCGCGCGGAGGCGCAGTCGGACGATTTGGCCGTGAAGGTGATTGCCTCACCGGGCGGCGGAATCGTGGACATGGAGCTATCGCATCGTGCATTTCAAATGTCGGGTAGAGAATTGGGCTCGACGATGGTCGAGGTAATCGGTCGAGCTCGGATTGAGGCGGATCAGCAGCTCTCCGCGGAAGTTCAGCGAATCATGGGGGTTGATCTCCCGGGGCAAGGAGGGGCTTGAGATGGCTGATGAACAGCCTAAAAGTTTGGGCGAGGTTTTGGCCAAGCTGGAGCAGATTCAGGAAAACGCCCAAGGCACATTGGACAAAATGTCCGAAATGGAAGAAGAGTTCGGTGGGAGCGAGACGGTATCCAGTTCGCCGGACGGATCGGTAACCGTCACGTTGAACAGCGACGCGGTCATAACCGACATCGACATCCAAGACTCCGCACTGCGGTTGCGCGGCAACCTTGTAAACGTGGTGCTGGAGACCATCAAGGAAGCTCAAGCCACCCACGCGATGAAACTCGCGAAGATGGCCGATCAAGCCGTTCCAGAGGGCAACCTCTCGCGGCTCGTTGAGGGCCACATGTCTTCGACGGTCCGCGACCGGGCACGCGACAACTTCGATTAGGGGACTGAAATGACGAACGTTCAAGACATTGACGCGATCGACGATGCGAAGAAACGATTGCAAGACTTGGCGAAGGATTCAGAAAAGCTGAAAGAAGCCGCTGCAAACGCCGATCCGGGACCGACCACCTGGGGAGTGATTCTGGGACTCATCATCGGCATCGCCTACGAAACGACAGTCGGTGAGGACGTCGAAGCCACCCTCGAGGACCTGCCACTCGCCCTTGAAGGCAACGCGATGCGGCTCGAAGCGTGCGCCAGGAACTACGAGAGCACGGACGAAAGCATTGCGGCGGCTCTTACCGCGATTAATGGGGAACTCAGCGTCCATACTTCCGGGCCTTGCTGAAGGAGTAACACATCATGGCAGAGACAGACTACGACTCCGCAATGAGTAGTTTGGACGATCCGGCAAGCCGGAGCGTATTCCAGACTAACGGAGTGGACTCCGGGGTTGGCGCTACCGCATGGGGTACCGGCAGCAACATCATCAGTGGTGCGGAGGAAGGCGACATCACCCAGGTCGTCGCCTCAAGCACCGAAATGTTCGCTCAGGGTTATGGAGCTGTCGACGACCCCTTGAGCTGGTTGATTGGAAACGGAGTCGATTTCCTTGTCGCCTATATCCAACCACTGCAGGATATTTTGGGTCTGGTCGCCGGGAATCCCGAGCGTTTCGACGACGCTATTAGTCGTTGGTCCGACATTGAACAAGCCGCTTACGCTCTCGGGGAGGAAGTCCAATCGATCTTCGACGGTGGAATCGGCGATTGGCACGATCAGGCCTCTCAAGCCGCCGAAAACCGACTGGCCGAACTCGGAGAGGCGATCGGTGCCATCGGGATCAAAGCAGGTACCAGCCAAAAGTGGCTGGGTGCGGCACAGTTGTTGGCGGAAGTGTTGATGGCCGTGATCAAGGGCATCATCACTGAAATCGTCAAGGAATTGATCCTTACCTGGACGGCAGCTCTGGCGTCGGCAGTAGTCACCGCCGGTGCGTCCACCGCCGCAGCTGGAACGTGGACGGTAAAAGCGATTGCGCAAGCTACCTTGAAAGCCACCGCAAAAGTCCTCAGAGGAAAGGAACTTGCCGAGATCCTCAAGAAGGCAATGTCGAATTTTGGCAAGGACATGAACATGATCAAGAACCCTCTTGATTGGGCCAAGAACGTCAAGAAAATAGACGGTTTGGCAGGTAAGGCAGGCGAAGTTGGCAAGCAACTCGGCGAAGTCGCACCGTTCGTCACCAGCGGGTCGAACAACTACTTCGCCAGGGACCATAGAGATAACGATCCTGATGCGGTTTCCCCCGACGACCTCGGATACGAATCCCAGTCGGAAGACGAGATCCAAGACGTCATCGACGACAACTCGGCGACGTATTACCACAACGGTCGGCAAGTGGATCCGGAGTTTTACGACGTTCGACCAATGGAGCAGGAGTAGACCCTCCCGTGTTCGAAGGGCAATGGAAGATTGCGCGGCATCCAGCGGCGACGGTGGACGTTCATTTCAACAAACCCCATCGTCGCCCTGGATTCGGTCGCGTCAACTTCGTCATAGAGAGCCGAAAGCCCGACCGGGCGGGCTTCAAGCGAATGGCCCCGGTCGTTCCCTACCCCAACACCCCGGTTCTCCTGGTAGACGGCGAGCCGGTATCACAAGGTATCGGGTCCATTTGGCTGGAGCTGGCACCCGGACGTCATCTGGCCGAAGTGCAGGCGGGACGGACATCGGGGTATTGGATATTGGATGTCGAGGAAGACAACGACTATTCGGTGCGCGAGTTTACGCGGTACGGCACCAATTCAATTCGTCAGGACCAGCTTCTCTCGGAGTACGCACTGGGAAATACCGGCGGCCACATTCGCGGTAAACTCCGCACGATCGTAATGATCATGTTTGGATTGCCGATGATCATCAGTCTTCCGTATCTGCTCTACATGGTCGTGGTTGATACCGTATTCGGCTCTGGCAATCCACAGTCCGACCAATGGTTGATGACCGGTCTCTGGTACTTTCCGATCGCACTGTCCCTGCTCGGATTGTGGTTGTTCCGGACATACCGGAAATCGAAAACATCGACTCGCGATCCATTGCCATGTCTTGAGAAGAACGGAATGACTCTGGTTCCCTACCTGCCACAGGCCCTTCCAGAGGGACAGACCGGAGTCGCTATAGATCTGCGTTGGGCCATCACCGAACAGGTTCTCTACGGTGAGGCGTACGAATTTCTGGACCTCAGAGAACACGGTCAGCCGTTCATGCCTGACTGTCTTTATTGGATGCGTGAACCGCGGGTTCGGATCGGCGAATGGGAGGCCGAGGCGTTTTGGGGGCGCGTGTGGCTGACTTTGGCACCGGGCGTGTATGAGATGAGTGTGGGGGTTCCGTCGCGAACCAACCTTGATAATAAGAAGCTGAAACCGGATTACGTCTGGAGCAGCCTCTCGATCGATGTCGGTCCGGATCGGATCGCTTACGTTCAGGCGCAAGCGGCCATGCGACACGATGTCTTCAATAAGCGATACGAGGTTTCCACCACCGACCTGGACGTCAGTGTCGACTCGGTGGAACGTGGGGCGGAGTTGCCGATGTTTTTCGGACCGGATCTCCCCGAACGATCCGCTCGTGACATC
This sequence comes from Haloglycomyces albus DSM 45210, assembly GCF_000527155.1. Lineage (NCBI taxonomy): Bacteria > Bacillati > Actinomycetota > Actinomycetes > Glycomycetales > Glycomycetaceae > Haloglycomyces > Haloglycomyces albus. Next base: position 1,953,156 of record NZ_AZUQ01000001.1, read on the forward strand.
GAGGAGAATCGGGTCAAATAACGTATCGGCGCAGCATCCATGATCCGGAAAAGTCTGCGGTCACAAGCGGATCGCTGGCCGTCGTTGTGGATATGTTGACGGACGCCCGACGGTGGCTGATCGCCGCCGGGTACGAGTAAGGTGCGCCGACTGCTCTTGGTCGACGCACCCATTGGTTTCGAGATTGCCGGCGGCCATCGTGGCCGCCGACTCAAAGGATTTTAGACCTGTGCGGGTTCCTTCGAGGAACTATCGTCGGAACTTTCCGTGGAATCGGCGAGGGTGGAGACGCCTTTGTCCCGCACCAGATCCTCCGGGAAAACATAGGAGGTCTCGCCGTGTTCGGCTGAATCGATACCAGCAAGTTCCTCTTCTTTGCTGACCCGAATTCCAACGGTGAACTTCAGGGCCAGGCCAATGAGAAGGGCGACGCCGAACGAATATACCGCCACTATAGCGGTGCCTGCGGTTTGCAGTCCGAGCAGGGAGGCGCCTCCGCCGTAAAACAGGCCGTTGACACCGGCTTCGGTCTCCTTGACGGCGAACAGCCCGACGGCGATGGAGCCCCAGAATCCGGCCACCATGTGGAGGCCGACGACGTCCAGCGAGTCGTCGTAGCCGAGCTTTTCCTTGAGGCCGACCGCGAGCGGGCAGATGGCCCCGGCGACCGCTCCTACTCCGATGGCTCCCAGCGGGCTCACATACCCGGCGGCCGGAGTGATGGCGACCAGACCGGCGATGACTCCGGAGCAGGCTCCGATGATGGAGGGCTTGACGCCGCGCATGCGGTCGACGGCCAGCCAGGCGAGGATGGCGGCGGCGGTGGCGACTTGAGTATTGAGCATGGCGAGCCCTGCGATGGCGTTGGAGGCGAAGGCCGAACCGGCGTTGAACCCGAACCAGCCGAACCACAGCAGTCCGGTGCCAAGGAGGACCATCGGCAGGTTGTGCGGCGCGAAGTTGCCGTTCTTTTCGCGCCAGCCGATACGGCGTCCCACCACGACGGCGAGCGCAAGCGCGGCCGCACCCGCGTTGACGTGGACGGCGGCTCCTCCGGCGAAGTCGAGGACGCCCCATTCGGCGAGGAATCCGTCGCCCCAGACCCAGTAGGCGACGGGATAGTACACGAGGATCGACCACACGATGGTGAAGAGTATCCAGGCGGAGAACTTCATGCGGTCGGCGACGGCTCCGGCGATGAGCGCGACGGTGATGATGGCGAACATCATCGCGAAGGAGCTCATGGCTCCGTCGGAGACTCCGGCGTCGTCGGCGGAGAGGTCCATGACTCCGCGTAGTCCGAATCCGCTGGAGAGGTCTCCGAAGAACATGCCTCCGTCACCTTCGGCGAGTGAAGCGCCGAGCAGTGTCCAGGAGATGGTGACGATTCCAAGCGCCGCGAGGCATTTCATCATCATGTTGACGACGCTTTTGGCGCGGGTGAGACCGCCGTAGAACAGGGCGAGTCCGGGGGTCATGAGTAGTACTAGGGCGGCTGATATCAGTATCCAAGCATTTGATCCTGTGTCGATATCCATGGGCGTGCCGCCTCCTTCCGGTCTGTAGATGGTACTGAGTCCGGGACTGGTCAGGTGGGCACCGTCGCCGCGTGAGAAGTTCTACTTCCGTACCAGTCTTACGAGTCCGCCGGATAGGTAGATCGGTACGAGGAGGGGCCGATACCCTCCTGCGGATATCGGCCCCTCCTGTGGACTCCTACCTACCGGAGTGTTCTCCAGTGTGGTGGTCCGGTGTTTCAGTTATGCGGCACGCCTATTACATCCACGTCGCCAATTGTTTCAAGACTGTGAATTCTTGCGAATTCACACTTGGTAGGTTTCTCCCGGTTTGACGATCGAGGTGGGCCCGGAGTAGGCACTGCGGGCTTCGTTGAGCGTCGTGTCGGCCGACCCCCAGGGTTCGACGAGGTGAGTCAGCAGGAGCTGGCGGGCACCGGCTTTGGCGGCGAATTCGCCCGCTTCCTTCCCGGTGAGGTGAACATCCGGCGGGTTGACGCGACCTTCCAGGTACGACGCCTCCGCCAGGAGGGTGTCGCTCTGGTAGGCGAGTTTCTCCAGCGATTCACAGGGACCGGAGTCCGAGGTATAGGTGAGCGAGGAACCGTTGTGCTCCACACGAACCCCGAACGTTTCGACCGGGTGCGCGACTCGGTCGACGCGAATGGAGAACGGCCCGAGGTGGAAACCTCCCGGCTGTAGCGTGTGGAAGTCGTACACGTCGGTCATGCACGGGCTCTTCAGTTCACCGTGGCCGCCGTAGGACTGCCGAATTCGGTCGGCGGTGGCGGAGGGCCCGTACAGCGGAACGGGATGGTCGGGCGCGTTGGGCCCGTAGCGACGCATGACCGCGTAGGCGCAGGCGTCGAAGAAGTGGTCGGCATGCAGATGCGTGATGATGATGGCATCGATGCTGTTGGGATCCGTGTACTTTTGGAGTTCACCGAGCGCCCCCGTGCCGTAGTCCAGTAGGAGCTTGTATCCATCGGCTTCTACCAGGTACGCCGAGCATGGGGTGTCAGGCGCGGGGAATGAGCCCGCACAACCGATAATCGTCAGTTTCATGGGAGTGGCACCTCTTAAGTGTCGGCTGAACCGTCGCCGTCGGGTTCAGTCTGTCCTATAGAGTCAGTCGCCCGTTTGGAGGCCGGGACACCTGCGTCTGTTTCGGGGATGAGCTCGGGGAGATCCTCCAATGGTTTTGCTTGCTGGACAAATGAGCCGCCTAGATACCGTTGCGCGTTTCGAGTGAAGGCGTCGGGATCGGCGGTACAGCGGAACTCGTGGTGGCCCACTTCGCCGGGAGCGGCCAACAGGTCGTGTTCGGTGAGGAGTCGATACAGCTCGCGGGCGCATTCGGTCGCCGACGACACCAAGGTGACATCGTCGCCGAGTACCAATCCGATCAGCCCTTCCAGGAGCGGATAGTGTGTGCACCCCAGTACGACCGTATCGACGTCGGCCTCCTGTAGGGGGCTGAGGTAATTCTGAGCCAGCCCCAGTAGCTGTCGCCCGGTCGTGATGCCGCGTTCGACGAAGTCGACGAACGCGGGGGCGGACACTGCGGTGAGATCGATGTCGGGAATAGCGTTGAACGCGTCGAAGTAGGCCCCTGAGGAAATGGTCGACTGCGTGCCGATGACTCCGACCCGTCCGGTGGACGAGGCCGCGACGGCACGGCGAACGGCGGGGCGAATGACTTCGACGACCGGGATGTCGTAACGGTCGCGGATGTCGGCCAGGGAGGCTGAGGAGGCGCTGTTGCAGGCGACGACCAGAGCTTTGACCCCTTGGGCCACGAGATTGTCACAGATGTTCAACGACAGTGCCCTGACCTCGGATATGGACCGAGGCCCGTACGGCAGGTGGGCAGTATCGCCCACGTAAAGGAGGTTTTCGGAGGGAAGAAGATCGGCGACCGCTCGGGCTACGGTCAGTCCCCCAATACCAGAGTCGAAAATCCCGACAGGCGCGTTGTTCATCAGATTGTAAGCCTACGTCTACAACGGGCCTGTTCGCCGCCGCCAACCCATACAATGTCATCAAAATGACATCGTGTCCATGACCACATATCCAATGAATTACCTGGTCACGTCAGTGAAATGAGCATGAAGGCCACCAGCAGGGTGATGGTGGACGCAATCAAAAAAAGCCACGGAATCCCCCGAAAGCGTGCCGTGGCGAACGCCATCATGGTCAGCAGCATGCCGATGATGCCGGTTGTGGTGAAGACGGTGAAAAACCAGTCTGGAGCGCCCCGAATCATGGCGACGACGGCGAAAACGGAGGTCGCGACCCCTCCGAGCACGAGAATCAGCGCCCAGGTCGCGATCCCGGCCAAGGACGGGAGCCCGGCGGGCCGCGCCGTTGGGGAGGCCGTAGCCGTCTCTGACGGAGATCCATGTGGGTTGTTCATGAACCTAGAGTACCGATGCCGGGACACGGGACTCTGAGTGAGGTGGGCGGGACGTAGACCGCCCACCTCTATTGCCTTAGGCCCAGATTTGGCCCTCGAGTGCTTCGGCGGCGTCGTCGGCCGGTGCGGAATAAGCACCCGTCGACAGGTACTTCCAACCGTCGTCGGCCACCAGCACCGCGATATCGGCCTCACGGCCCGCGTCGACCGCCTTGCGTCCGAGGTTGTAGGCCGCGTGCAGGACCGCTCCGGTGGAGAGGCCCACGAACAGCCCTTCGGAATTGAGCACTTCCCGAGTGCGGCGCAGCGCGTCCTCGGTGCCGACCGACAGGCGGCGGTTCAATACCGAGGCGTCGTAGAGTTCGGGGACAAAGCCCTCTTCCAGATTGCGCAGGCCGTACACCAATTCGCCGTAGCGGGGTTCGGCGGCCACGATCTCGACGTCGGGACGGTGTTCCCGCAGGAAACGTCCGACGCCCATCAGTGTCGCCGTGGTTCCCAGACCTGCCACGAAATGCGTGATCTCGGGCAGATCGTCCAGAATCTCCGGGCCGGTCGTCTTGTAATGTGCGGCGGCGTTGGCCGGATTGGCGTACTGGTTCAGCATCACCCATTCCGGGTGCTCCTTCGCCATTTCGCGGGCCTTCGCCACCGCCGCGTTCGAACCACCGGCGGCGGGAGAGAACTCGATCTCGGCTCCGAAGGCCCGCAACAGTTGAGCGCGCTCCACCGACGTGTTCTCCGGCATGACGGCGATCAGGCGATAGCCTTTACGGCGCGCCAACATCGCCACGGCGATTCCGGTGTTTCCCGAGGTGGGCTCCAGAATCGTCGAGTCCGGTCGCAAACGTCCGTCACGTTCGGCCTGCGCGATCATTTCGGCGGCCACCCGATCCTTGACCGAACCGGTGGGATTGTGGCCTTCCAACTTGGCCCACAACCGAACTCCCGGTCCGGGTGACAGCTGCGGCAGACCTACCAAGGGCGTCTGGCCGACAGTGGAGGCGAGGTCGGTATAGCGAGCCACGGTACCCCCTACATGCCGCCGGCGACCGCCGGCAGGATCGTGATCTCGTCTCCGTCGGAGAGCTCGGCGTCCAGACCGCCGTTGAAACGCACGTCCTCATCGTTGATGTAGACGTTGACGAAGCGGTGCAGCGAGCCTTCCTCGGTCACGACGCGCTCTTTGATTCCCTTGAAGTTCGACTCCAGGTCGTCGAACAGGGCCGCGAGGGTCTTTCCCTCTCCCTTAACGAGTTTTTCCCCATCGGTGTGGGTGCGCAGAATCGTAGGTACACGGACTTCAACGGTCATAGCAATCTCCTGAAAAGACAAAAAGGCAGAATAAAGCCGGAATGATGTAATGAAGGAAAATCAGCGACAGTCGTAAACGGTGCGCTCAGGAGTATGAGCGAACTTATAAGTCTGCACGGCGTCAGGCGCGCCCACGACCTCAATCGGTTCCTCTGAAACGTCGGCGTTCGCTGAAATCGTAAAGGAACGGACCTCGGCGATTTCAGGATCACGGGTGGTCACCAGTACGTAGTGAGCCCCTGGCAAGCCCATCTGGGCGGCGATACCGGCATCCGAGCGCGACGGATAGGCCTCGGTGGCGGTATGCGAATGATAGGCCACGACGACCTCTTCGTCATTGGCCCACATCTGGTCATAGACCTGCTTCCACTCCTGAGCGTCGAACTCGTAGAAAGTGGTGGATCGTGCCGCATTCGTCATAGGAACATGGCGCAGCGCCTCACCCGAACCTTCGGGCCCCACAAGCAGGCCACAGGCCTCCTCGGGGTGGTCGGCCCGAGCATGGGCGACCATCGCTTCAACCATCTCATGCGCTATTCGCAACACGTCCCCAAGACTACACGGCTCTCTGAAATCCGCCATGAAGGTGTTCACGTTCTGAGAAAAACGCGGAATGCTAACCGGCGTCTGCGTGGTCGCTTTGCGTAGTGGCCGTAGCGATGTGTTCCGCGTAATAGCGGGGGAGGGGAACGACGACCGCAGCCACCAGAACCAGGAGCGGAATGAGCGCCGAGTACCACAGTACGGAGGTAAAGGAGCCGGTCCAGTCATGGAATTTGGAGTACAGCAGTGGTGCCACCGATGTTCCGGCGATCATCACCGAAGCCATAACGCCACGGATGGAGGCGATATTGGCCGTTCCGAAATAACGCGGCGTCATACCCGCCTCGATCGCCTTGGGGGCGTTCATTCCGGCCCCGAAGACGAGACCGAAACCGATGGCCGCCCAGCCGGGAGTGACGAAAGTGGCCAGCACCAGTCCAGCGGACAATAGGAACATCGACGTGACCAGAAGAATACGCGGCCCCATGCGATCGACCAGGTAGCCGGTCAACAAGGTCGCGGTCGTACCGGCGATCGTTTGCGGCAAGAAGTTCGAGGCCGCCTCAACCGTGGACAGACCCTGCTCGCCCAACAGCGCGATCTGGTGGAACCCGATCGAGGTGCCGAAGAATCCGGCAGCGGCGACGGCCGACACCAAAACCCAATAGAAGGGAGTACGAATGGCCTCGCCGCGCGTCGCTCCCGTTTCCGTTCGTGACTCAGCTGCTTTATCGGGATCGCCGTCCACATACTGGTCCACGTCGGCGGGGCGGTTACGGATTCCAATGAGAGCCATGGGAATGAGGATGAGCACGACGAGCACCGCCTCCACGGCCATGGCCAGACGCCAGTCACCGAAGTAGGAGATGAGCCGCTCCAACGCCACCGGCGACAGCGAGATCAGGCCCGCGCCGAGAGCGGCTTGAATCCCCAGCATGAAGCCGCGTCGCTTGTCGTACCAGCGCGACACCAAAGCCGAGGCGGCCAAGGTCAACGAGCCCTGGCCGAGCATGCGAATGCCGATGAACCCGACCGCCAAGCCGAAAATGCTTGACGCCATCGCCAAGATTGCCAGAGCCGCGCCAAGACCCGCGCCGATACAGGCGGTAGCGGTGCGGACTCCGAAACGATCCACCAATCGCCCAATACTGGGCAAAGCTATGGCTCCGATAAGAGTCCCCACCAGGTAGGCCGTCGAGATCGCCGTACGGCTGACACCGATGTCGGCGATCATGGGGTCCAGGAAGACCGAGATCGTGGCCGTCTGGCCCGGCGCGGAAAGGCCGTACATCATGATGGCGATGACGACCATGCGAGGACCGAAGAAACGACGATTGGCTTCAGCCGGTGGAGACGTAACGGCAGACACACAACACCTCTATACGGATTTGGACAACCCTTCCAGGCTACGTCGCGATGAAAGGCGATGATCGTTCGTATCCGATCTGTAGGAGTGGAACGTGCCACGCCGAAGGTCGCGGAGGTGCGAGACGCCCACTGTCGCCGATTCCTTGCGAGCAGGGAAGCCCGACGGGTTAATCTGTTAATCATGCCTTTCCTCGACGAAACGGTCGCACCGGTTCCCACCCGCACCGACCACTATGAATACACTATGGTCGATGCGTCGCTGCAGGACGGAACCGCCGACCGACAGTGCGCCTTCGAAGTCTTCGCACGACGCCTCCCCACCGGACGCCGCTACGGAGTCGTCAGCGGAATCGGGCGCCTGGCCGAAGGCGTCGCTCGCTTCCGCTTCGACGACGACACCCTCGCGGGCCTCGTGGAACGAGAAGTCATAGGAACCCAGGCGGCGGAATGGCTCGCCGACTACCGGTTCTCCGGCGACATCGACGTCTACCCCGAAGGGGAACTGTACTTTCCCAACTCGCCGATCGTGACCGTACGCGGTTCCTTCGCCGAATGCGTCGTCCTGGAAACACTGGTACTGTCCATCCTCAACCACGACAGCGCCGTCGCCTCCGCCGCCGCCCGCATGGTCACCGCCGCACGCGGACGCCCCATCCTCGAAATGGGAACCCGACGCACCCACGAAGAAGCCGCCGTCGCCTCCGCTCGCGCCTCCTACATCGCCGGATTCGCCGCCACCTCCAATCTCGAAGCCGGACGACGCTGGGGAGTACCGACCGGAGGAACAGCCGCCCACGCCTTCACCCTCCTACACGACACCGAACTGGAAGCCTTCCAAGCCCAGATCGAACGTTTCGGCCCCAACACCACCCTGTTGGTCGACACCTACGACATCACCAAAGGAATCGACAACGCCATCGCCGCCGCCGGAACCGGCCTACGCGCCATACGCATCGATTCCGGCGACCTGGACGTCATGGCACACAGCGCCCGCGAACAACTCGATTCACTCGGCGCCAACGAAACCAAGATCGTCGTCTCCGGAGATCTCGACGAGTACTCCATCGCCGCGCTCGCCGCCGCACCCGTCGACTCCTATGGAGCCGGGACATCGGTGGTGATCGGATCCGGGCACCCCACCGCACAGCTGGTGTACAAACTAGTCGAGGTGGACGGAAAACCGGTCGCCAAGCGCTCCGAGAACAAAGGAACGGTCGGAGGCCACAAAACAGCCGTCCGGCGGCACAAACCCACCGGAACGGCCACCGAGGAAATCGTGGTGTCCCAAGGTGAACCCGAATCTCAACCGGGTGACCTCAACCTTCAGGTACCGCTCTATCGCGGTGGCGAACTGGTCCACACCACCAGTATGGACGCCGCGCGGGAACGCCTGCGTAAACGCCTCATCTCCATCCCCTGGGAAGGATTGAAACTCTCACCCGGCGACCCCGCCATTCCCGTCATCGCGTACTAGTCGATACGCGTCGGGCCGCTTCCGGTTATGGAGCCTGGAGCGCTGCCAGTTCGTTGTATGTATTCGGATTGAAGCGCCGTACGGGTAGAGACGCCGGGCGTCAAACCGTCCGGGCACGGGCAACGGCAATTCCCGCCACTGCCAACGCACCCGCCCCTACGACGAGAGCGATATCCGCCCCCGCCTTACCGTTCCCGGTGTCGTAACCACCCGCCGAATAGTAGGCATGCAGCGCGGCGACAACCATTCCCACTACGCTCAACCCGACGGCGCTCCAGGCCAGAGTCCGAACCCGAGCGGCAGAGTGACGCCGAATCCCACGGAGCGCCACCATGCTCACCACGGCGGCCGTCACCACCAAAATCAGTGCGGCAAACGCCCACTCACGCCCTACCCCAAAACCGAGCGGACCGGACGAACCCTGGGAAACGTCCATCGAGACCGGAGCCGTCCGGCCCGCAACCATATTCGATCCAGCGGAGCTACGGCCTACTCCAGCACTCGGCGGAACGCTCGATGGCGAAGCCGCAGCGATCAGAACCAAACCCAGCACGGCCATTCCCGAAACGGCGAGCATACGCCGGATCACCTGACCGGCGGTCGATGCGATGAACATGACGTCCTCCTAGACGAAGTATCGGAATTTCGAAGGGATACGTGCACATCATGGTCGGAATATCAGCGGGATACATCGGTCGTACGCAGACACTTCCCCATGCCGCCATCGCGGTAGGGAGCGTCGGCACTTGATGCGGATCGACCGGAACTACTGCGCTCGCGGTAGGAAACCGATGGTCCCGTCGCTGGATTACGAATTCGCCGTGGTTCGATAGTCTGTGTCAATGCGCGCATGGCTGTCCACGGCTTGGCACCGGAGCATGACCTGGACGATCCCCCTTGGGGTGACAGCGGTTTTGATCGCTGTCGCTTTGGCCGACGACGTCACCGACGTGCGGTTTGCTCCAGTGGCGATGACGGTGGTTGTAGGCAGTGGGCTCGCCTTGGCCGCCCAGCGCACTTGGCCTCGAACGGTGTTGGTGGTGACGGGACTGTGCGCCGTCGTATACCAGTCCTTGGGGGTCGACCTACCGGCGATCGCCTTTCTGTTTGCCGTATACGCCGCCATGCGTGCCGGTCGTCGTGGGTTTACCGTCGCCGTTTCAATCGTGATTGTGGCGGCGTTTCCCCTCATCATGCTGGCATCGGGATCGGATGTGGGATCAGCGATCGCCCGGGCGCGGGACATTCTGGAGATCGCGTGGGTGGTGGCGGCTGCTGCGGCCGGTGAGGCGGTACGGCAGGCCGAACGGCGCGCTGACGAAGCAGAAAGGACGCGGGAAGAGGCACTGCGGCGTCGTGCCAATGAGGAACGGCTGCATATCGCGCGAGAACTGCATGACTCTCTTATCCATCAGATATCGGTCATCAAAATCCAGTCCGATGTGGTGGTGCAGACCGCCGATAAGCAGGGAACCGCGGTGTCTGATTCCGTGCGGGCCATCCACGAAGCGAGCCGCGAGGCCGACCGGGAGCTGCGGGCGACGCTGGAAATGTTGCGCGACAAGCATAACGAGTGCTCCTATGGCTTGGATGATCTGCCTGATCTGGTGCGGCGGGTGACGACGACCGGGCCACAAACGCGCTTGACGGTGCGAGGCGAACCGTACGACGTATCGCCGGAGGTCGGTCTCACGTCGTATCGCATTGTTCAAGAGGCACTGACCAATGCCTCCCGTCACGCGAGCGCCGCGAATGCCGACGTCTACGTCGATTATCGGACCGATGGACTGGCGCTTCTCATTGAGGACGACGGTGATGGCACACCAGGCTCACCGGTTGTGTTCGGTACGGGATTGACGGGAATGCGGGAACGGGTCCACTCGCTGGGAGGCGGTTTCGTGGCGGGTCCACGAGACGAAGGGGGCTTCAGGGTGCGGGCGGATCGGCTCAGGAAGGGTGGCTCATGATTCGGGTGGTTTTGGTTGACGACCAGGCTCTGGTGCGCAGTGGTTTTCGTGCGCTGCTTGATCTGAACGACTCGATCGAGGTGGTTGCGGAGGCGGCGGACGGAGTTGCGGGATTGAGCGCGATCCGCGAGTTCGACCCTGACGTCGCTCTGATCGATATTCGGATGCCGGAGATGGACGGCATTGAGTTGACTCGGTGTGTCGCGGCGGATGACGCCTTGTCGGGTGTGCGCGTGGTGATGTTGACGAATTACGGATTTGACGAATATGTCTTCAATGCTTTGAAGGCCGGTGCGGCCGGATTCCTGGTCAAGGATATCGAGCCCGAAGACTTGGGCGCTTCGGTTCGTGTCGCGGCGCGTGGAGATGCCTTGCTCGCGCCCTCTATCACGCGGAAGCTCATCCGACAGTTCACGGCGCGGCCGCCGGTGGGTGACGTTGACGTTGTCATGCGTCGGCTGACGGATCGGGAACGGGAGTCGGTCACCTTGGTGGCGGCGGGAATGTCGAACGACGATATCGCCGCTCGGATGGTGATCAGTCCCGTGACTGCGAAAACACACGTCAATCGGGCCATGATGAAACTCGGGGTGCGCGACCGGGCACAGTTGGTGGTGCTGGCGTACGAATCCGGTCTGGTGGTGCCGCGCGGTCGCACGTGATCGCCTGACGGCGCATGGTGGGCGAGTGTGGAACACTCGCCCACGCGACTCCATGATTGTCGACGAGGCGATCAGTCCTCGTTCGTCTCCTCATCGTCGGCTTTGACTTCGCGCATCAGGACGATGGTGTCGCTGTGGCTTCCGGATTGACGTTCGATACCTTCGGGTCGGGGTTCAAACCCCGGCACGTCCTCCAGACCGACACTGGAATCGAACACCGTGATCGAATCCAGGGGCACATCGAGCGTGACGGTGACGCCGTCTTCAGGAGGATCGAAGAACCGGACGATCGTGGTGTCGGCGTCCGTTTCGTCGTCAGCCTCAATGGTGACGGGTTCTCCGTCTCCGTAGTCGGCGGTGATGCGTCCCGGGCTTCTACTGAGTGACAGGCCCAGATGGTTGACGTCGCGTTGGGCGGTCAGACGCACGGTCACCTTGTAGGCGGAGGCGTCGACGATGTCGTATTCGGGCGGGAGGAGATCCACTGCGGGTGTGGGGGAGCTCCTGGTGATGGAACCGTAAGCGTCATAAGCTTCGGGGACACCACTACGTGTTCCCTCGCGGGAGGCGAACCGTCGGGACCAATCGGTGTCGGCCCGGTCGGTGGTCACCCAGAACGCCGTTCCACCGGACTGTACGTAGCTTAGATGGGTCCGCTGTGGTTCGGATTCGTCGTAGCGATTGACGGCGATGCCGACGGCCGCCACCGCCACGCCGACGGTGAGCAGTGCGGCGGGAATGCCAGCGTTCCAACGCCAGGACAGAGGGGTGTTCTCCTGTCCAGCAAGGGAATCGAAGAGGGGAATCATGACGGCAAAAGCCAGGGTGTACATCGGAACGGCAATGTCCAATCCCGGTACACCGAACAGCGTCAAGGTGCTCCACCCGGTCCAGGCGTAAATCGCGACTGCCGGGACGAGGGCGAGCGTTACCAATCCGACGGCCGTCCAACGCACTCCAGGGCGGTCCACCCGGCGGCGTCGTATAACGAGAGCGATCACGAATGCGATTGCGATGGTCATGGCGGGCACGGCTGTCAAGAACGATATGCCCGGCATGGTCACGGCACTGAGGATGGCGGCGACCGTCATCCAGGTGAGAACGCCACTGGACAGCGCCAGACCGCCGAGTCGGCGGCGCAGGAGGAGATACCAGGCGGAGATGCTCACGAGGGCCAGGATGACGGCCATGACGGTAAAGACTACCGGGTGATAGACGAGGCCGCCGCTGTCGACGAAGTCGGGGCGCAGTGTGCTGAGAGCCTTCCAACTACCCCAGCCGATTCCAAAGGAGAGCAGGATGGGAACGGGGAAGGAGGCGACGGCGCCGAGGAGGCGGGGGAGGCTGAGCAGGCGTTGGGCGCGTCCGATGAGGATCGCGGCGAACAGGGCGATGGCGGCGAGAATTCCTGGGGCCAAAGCCCATTGTGCGCTGTAGACGATCTGGAAGCCGAACAGGTGGAAGTACACGGCGTCGTGGTCGGACTTCATGCTCGTCAGGTCGGTGCCGCCCAGGGCTTGGGTGAGCGCGAGGGTGTTGTCGCCGTGGTGCTGCAGGCTGGCTTCGTCCAGGTGCTCGACCGAGTCTCCGGGGGTGTGGTACCACTCGGGCGATTCCACGAAGGCCGAGTTCAAGCCCGCATAGCCGGATTCGAGGAAGCGGGTGAAGTCGGTGTCGTTGGGCATCGTGCGATAGATTTCGACCGTGGAGGAGTCCCCACGGGGAACCGGGGCGGTCTCGGTGAACAATTTGGCGAGTTCGTAGTTGTCGCGAGAGGTCTCGAACATGACCGAGGCACCGCTGGAACCGCGTGCTTCCAAATTGAGGACCACGGTGGGCTGTTCGGGCGGGTTGTCCCGGGTGTAGGCCTCCGCTCCGAGGAGCCCGGACTCTTCTCCGTCGGTGAAGAGGACGACCAGGTCATTGCGAAGTGGGTCCCCTTTGTCAATGGCACGAACCACTTCGACGACGGAGGCGACGGCACTGGCGGCGTCGGCCGCGCCCGGCCCGGCCGGAACCGAGTCGTAGTGCGCCACCAAAATGACCTGACCGGTCGGGTCGGTGCCTTCCTTGGTGGCGACGATGTTGTCCACCTGACCGAAACCGCGTTGGTTGCCGAAGGTGGCCATGCCGATTTCCGACTGGGACTCTACGGTGAAGCCAAGCCCGTCGAGTTCATCGCTCAAGTAGGTGAATGTTTCGTCGGAGGCCTCGGAACCGATGGGGCGCGGCTGATCGGCCAGCGTTCGTACCGTGTCCATGGCGCGGGCGGAACTGAAGTCCGTGGCCGCCACCGTGCTTGGTTGCGGTTCGGGGCTGGAGCCGTCAATGGTGATGTGGAGCCAACCGGCGAGAATCAGTACGATGGCGCCGAGAGCGGCAGCGCCGCGTCCGTGCCCGGTGGGGAAGAGCGATCCAATCACAGCACACCTGCGTTCGAGTCGAGGTAAATCCAGGGGCATGAGTCCATGCCTGGAAACATCATAATCTGACCGATCAATATGATTACCAGGTACTCCGACCGAATACTTTACGACGACGTGCTGACCTCGATTAAACCGCGATACGGCTGCGCCACGTTGTCACCCCGAATGGAACGTTGAAATTTCCTTCCCGTTCTTCCAGCGCGGTAGGTCGCATCGTGCGTATGCGGTGGTAGAGCTGCCTGTACCTTCAGAAAACTCGACCACCACGTACGTCCCTGACGAAACCGGCGAGCTTCGAGCGCAGTGCAGCGGCGGTAGAGCTGCCTGTGATCCCTAAAGAGCTCAACCACCGCACAGTTCCCACAGATAAACCAACTGGCGAGCCGCGAACGAAGCGCCACAGGCGCAAGTGCAGCGGCGGTAGAGCTGGAGAAGAGCTCAGGTTGTTCCAGGTGCTGCAGATTTGCGCGAGGAGGATTCGTCGCGACCTTCAGGTCGTGAGAATCCCCCGCAGCGGAAATATGGAGTGCCTGGGGCAAGCTGAGCGGTCACCTCACCACAAAATAAGTACCAGCCGGCGGCTTCGCTTTGTTGCCACGCTCCGCAGGGGCTGGCGTATTTGCCTTCGATGTAGCCCAGGCCCCATTCGATCTGTGTGACGGGGTTGGTTTCCCAGTCCGAGCCTTCCGACGACATCTTGGAACCGGGGTTGGCCTGCGGAATGCCGTAGGCGTTGCTGGCGGGGTTGGCGGCGGTTTCGTTCCAGCCGGATTCACGGCTCCAGAGGGCCTCTAGGCAAGCGAACTCTTCCAGATCGAAGCCGTGCTCCAGAGTTATGGCGCAGCCGGTGGCCCGGTTGCCGCTGAACTCGTCGCAGGATCCGGGAATCGGCACGTTGACGGGGTTGGTGTTGGCCTCTTCGATGGCCTGTTGCTCTTCGGCCTCGGACTGGTAGGTCTCTAGTGATTCGGATTTGTCCGCCGCGTAGGTCGCCAGGGCGGCCGCTTTGGTGTCCGCGTCGGCTCCTGCGGTGGCGGGGATGTAATCGGCATGGCCGACTTGCAGTTCGGCGTACGCCTCCTCGGCGCGACGTTCCTGGTCCAGTGCCGCTTGGCGTGGATCCGCCTGTTCGATGTCGTTGAGGTCTGTGTCGTTGAGCTGTACGACGACGAATGCGGCCAGAATCAGGACGGCCACGGCAGCGAGGCGAGCGCCGTATTTTGTCAGAAGCGGGATCATGTCAATCAGGTCCTCTTGTCTTCCTTTCTGACAGACAGAATGCCAGACGAGGTTTTCTCCGGTGAGGGAGGGGCGGTGACAAGGTGTTATTCGCTCGGGATGTAATCGTCCAGGAGCGCCGGGGTGAGGCCGGCTTCGTCGATGGCTTCCAGCGCCGCGATGTAGTCGTCGACGAATTCGTCTCTGAAGTGCATGAGAATGATGTCGCCCGGCTGTACGGTATCCCCCTCTTGGAAGTGCACCGTGCCGTCCTTGACGGCCTGCCGCCAGTGCAGGACGGCGTCCATGCCGCATTCGGCCGCCGCGCGTAGCGTGTCGTCGTCGTATTCGCCGAACGGCGGTCGGAAGAGTCGCGGACGGATGTCGTAGAGCTCGGCCAGGGTCTCGCTGGACGAACAGATCTCTCGTTTCTGTTCGGTGTAATCGAGATCGGGGAGTGAACGATGGGAATCGGTGTGCGGGTGGATGGTGGCTCCGGTTTCGGCGATCTCGGCGAAGTATTCGGGATGGTCTTCGGCCACCGGTCCGAGTAGGAAGAGCGTGTTGGGGACGTCGGCCTCGGCGAGCAGTTCGATCGCGTCGGGGTTCTGGACCCAGCCGTCGTCGATCGTGATGAAGGCGACGGGGTCGTCGGTGGGGATGCTGAAGTACAGCGGTGCGTCGTCACTGGGGACGTGGCCGGTGGTGGGATTGGCGGGGGGATCGTCGAAGTCGGGAATGCGATCGTCGAACCGTCCGGGAGTGGGGGACGGTTCAGGGCTGGGAGACGGATCGGGTTCGGTCGACCGAATCGGGTCGCCGGATTCGGCGGCGTCGGTTTCATTCGGTGTGGCGTCTTGGCAGGCCGTCAGGGCGATGAGACAGGAGGATAGCAGTCCGAACCAGACGCGTTGCGACCGTGACGGAAAAGATGTCATGAGCTCAGGTTAACGATCATCGGGGGATATTCCTAGGTGCCACGAGGGCTGAATCGAGGGAATTCTGTGGTGGGGCAAGGTTGTGACCTCACCCCACCGATTCCGGTTAGGTTTCGAGAAGATTGGTGACCATCTCGGCGATGGGGGATCGCTCGGATCTGGTGAGCGTTACGTGTGCGAAGAGGGGGTGTCCTTTAAAGGATTCGATAACGCTGGTGACACCGTCATGGCGACCTACTCGCAGATTGTCCCGCTGAGCCACGTCGTGGGTGAGGACCACGCGTGAGCCACTGCCGATTCGCGACAGAACAGTGAGGAGGACACCACGTTCCAGGCTCTGTGCTTCGTCGACGATGACGAAACTGTCATGGAGCGAACGCCCTCGGATATGGGTCAGCGGCAGTACTTCCAACATCCCTTGATGAATAACTTCATCGATGACGTTCTCACTGGTGAGTGCCCCGAGAGTGTCGTGTACCGCCTGGGCCCACGGTTCCATCTTCTCCGATTCGGAACCGGGCAGGTATCCCAGGTTCTGCCCGCCGACGGCGTACAACGGCCGGAAAACCACGACCTTCTTGTGGCGCTGCTGCTCCAGCGTTTTCTCCAGGCCCGCGCACAGGGCCAAGGCCGATTTTCCGGTACCGGCCTTGCCGCCCAAGCTGATGATTCCGACGTCGTCGTCCAACAGGAGATCCAGGGCGATCCGCTGTTCGGCCGAACGTCCGTGCAGTCCAAAAGCATTGGAATCTCCCTTGACGGGAGTGATGCTCTTGTCGACCGCGACTCTTCCGAGTCCGGACGAGCCGGGAGCACTGAGGATGACCCCGGAATGGCACGGCAGATCGTGTTGGACGTCCAAACCCTTGTCACTGAAGAGTTCCGACATCTCCTGATCGGTGACCGACAGTTCGGCGGTTCCCGTCCACGTTGGATCGAGAGCTTGGCCGTGGCGGTATTCTTGGGTCTCCACTCCGACGGTGGAGGCCTTGACCCGCAACGGCATGTCCTTGGTTACCAGGATCGCCTGGTCACCGAGGTTGGCCGCTACCGCGAGAATACGGCTGTCATTGGTATTGACGGCCATGTCGGGCGGTAGATTACTGGTATCGATGGAGTTGATTTCAACTCGGAGATCACCCCCTTCGTCCCCGATGGGAACGGGCTCATCGAGACGCCGGTACTTGATGCGGAGGTCGTCAAGGCGGCGAAGCGTTTCACGGGCGAACCATCCCAGTTCGGGATGATGACGTTTTCCTTCCAGCTCGGTGATGACGATCAATGGAATGACGACGTGGTGCTCATTGAATCGTGAGAAAGCGCCCGGATCGGAGAGAAGGACGCTGGTGTCGAGGACATAGGTGCGTTGGTCTGGCACGGGTGCCTCCTCGCTGCTCTTCGTCGCTCTATGTGAGCGACTCTCGGCTTAGCGTTTGCTAATCCTTTAATGACCTCACTGTAGTCGGTTTATGTGACATTTTCCAGAGAGCGAGGTTTAAAGGCTCACATGGGGTAGCGAAGTGCGAACGATTTGTGTGAGGCGGCGAATGTGACTCAATCTTCATGAGGGATACTTTTATTCGATCAAGGTGAATATGGAGTTACCGGTGAGAATGCGGACGACGAACCCTGGAACCGGTAAGAGTCAGAAATCCGACAAATCAGACAGCTGAACTCACGAAAACGACCGTGTCGCCACTTGATGTCAGTGACAATACCCCCGTGTCTACAGTTAGTGTTTCCGAACTCAAAGTCGCCATCAACTCCGCACTCGAGCAGGTGCGCGGTGGTCAAGCAGCGATCAACGCCGCCTCACAGAACATCGAAGAGGCCCAGAGCCGACTCGGGGCCGTCTGCAATGGAACCGGGCATCAGTCGGTCGTCAATGCGCAAGCCGCGCTCGCACAAGCGGCGAGTGAGCTGGAACAGTCGTTGGCCGCCACCAACGCCGCCACCGAACAAGCCGAAACCTACGCCACCAGCCTCTAGGAGCCACAGTGGATATCGCCACCCTCGCCACCCGCCTCCATCAATTGATCGACGAGCTGCCCCAAGCCGGTCTTGCCGCCGCCGACGAGCACCTGGAAACCGCGTACTGCGAACTGACCGAGGCAGCAAGGGAATCCAGCCATGACCCCGGTCTGACAAGTCTGAGCCAAAGTCGCCATCACCTGGACGCCGGTCGCCGGAAACTCGTCGAGACGGTCCAGTCGATTGAGGAATACCTCGCGGCGATCGGGGTCGGGATCGCCGCGACGGCTCCGGCTCAAACCGCGAAGCGACAGGACGCCTCGGATCAAGTCGCTCCGGATCCCGACGCCTGGTGGCTGGACCGCGTCAGTGAACTGTGCCAACGCAAGGGTCGCCCGAATCCGCACAATCTGACCCCGACTCGTTTGGTCAACGAGTTGACCTACAGCGCCGTGGACGTCAACGCCGGACGCTATTGGCAGCAATTGCGTGACACCCGCCCGGCCACGGCCGCCAAACTGCCCGCGCTCACCTGGCCGACCGTACGGAGCCTCACCGAAGACCGACTGGGAGGGGCGCCAAACGACAAGCAGCTCAAAGAACTCGCCAAGCGCACCCACAGTCCACTGAAGTCCCTGCTGCCCGGAGTGGAGCTGGACGACGTCCATACCAGCCTCGCACGAGCATGCAACCACGTCGACGAGTCGACCGCCTCCGACCCGGCCACCCATGCCGTGCTCGGCCCCGCGCTCATCGCCGAACTGCACCGCCTCACCGCCGCCACCCGCTGAACCAGCAAAGGACCAGCCCCTATGACCGCATGGAAACGACGTCTCGTCTCGGCCGCCGCCCGCCGCATCGCCACTCTACGAGCACAATCCCGCGACCTCACCGGGCGTCGCCGCGCGGTGCTCCAGACCGTCGGAGCCGAATCCGCCGCCGTGACGGAGGAAGGGGAACGCACGCTCGACAGTCTGGCCGACATTCATCGGCGTGCCAAGACCACCATGCGGCAGCGCCACGTCGAACAACTGCGGCATCAAGCCGACCGGGTCCATCGTCTGGCCGCCCTACACAGTGGGGGCGCGGCAGGGTATCCCTGGAACATCTGGGAGTCCGACGCCGACCACTATCCCGCGACGGCACCGCTCTACCGCGTGGGACACCTCAACGGGCCACATCGCCTGCCCGCGCTCGTAGAACTTCTCGACCGCTCCCACCTCAGTCTCGCTCCCGACGCGATCCCGGCATTGCCGGGCCTCCTGCTGCGCGCCATCGGATCGGCCAAACCAGGTGACGTGCGTATACATATTTACGATCCCGACTCGCTCGGGCAGACCCTCGCCGCCTTCGCCCCCTTGACCCGCTCCGGCCTCCTGCGCTTCATCGGTCCGGCCGGACTACGCGACACCCTCGACGAATTGGTCGAACACGTTCGTCGCGTCAATGCCGACGTACTCGGGGGAGAATACCAATCCCTCGCCGAACTGACCGCGCACAATGGAACCGGGCCCGAACCGCGCCATCTCCTGGTTCTGCACAAGGCGGGAATCCACGGTTGGAACGAGCACGATGACGCACAACTCAAACGCCTGCAACGCACGGGAATCCCCGCCGGAGTCACTCTCCTGATCGCCGGAGAGTCGCTGGAGGGTACTCCGGTTCTCGATTCCACCTCGTACAGCTCACTGCCCAAAGCCGCGCTGACATTGGACGCACCGCCTCCCACCCAACTGATCACCGACACCGCCCGAACCGTCGGCGAGCGATACGATTCCGGCGACGAACTGCACCTGAACGATCTACTGCCGCGCGACTACGGCACCAAACAGTCCACCCACGGGCTGTCGGTCCCCATCGGACGCCGCCGCGACGGCTCCATCGCCGCCCTAACGTTGGGAGACAACCCCCCACACGCTCTCATCGGAGGGCCGTCCGGATCGGGGAAAACGAATCTCATCTACACCTGGATCGCCGGTCTGACCACCGGTTACGACCCCTCCGAACTCGAGATGCACCTCCTCGACTTCAAAGAAGGCGTTTCCTTTGCCCGATACGCCGAAGGACGCCGCGATCGAACCTGGCTGCCCCACGCCAAACTCGTCGGCATCAACATCAACGACGACCGCGAATTCGGTCTGGCACTCCTGCGACACCTCAAAGAAGAACTGCGCCGCAGAGCCGACGCCGCCAAACACCACGAAGCCACCAAACTCTCCGAACTGCGCGCCGCCGATCCCGGCAACACCTGGCCCCGCATCGTCGCCGTCATCGACGAATTCCAGATACTGCTGGAAAACCGCGACAGCGTCACCGACGAAGCCGTAGCGCTCCTCGACGACCTCGCCCGCCGGGGACGCAGCCAAGGCATTCACCTCATTCTCGCCAGTCAGGACGTCGCCGGAATCGAGGCCCTCTGGGGACGCCCCAGCCTTGTGGCCCAATTCAGCCTACGCATCGCCCTGCCTAAAGCCCGCCGAGTCCTCGCCGACAACAATCACGCCGCCGACACGCTCCCCAAACACCACGCCATCATCAATTCCGAATCCGGCCAGAACGACGCCAATCACGTCATCGCCCTTCCCAACGCCGGAGCCAACGACACCTGGCAACCGATCCAGGAACAACTCTGGAACCAACACCCCCACAGCGGGCCACCACGCCTGTTCGACGGTGAGGACACCCCCAGACTTCCCACCGCCCCGCCACCGAAACAACACGTCTACGTCGGTCAAACCATCGACGTCCGCCAACGACCGGCGACCTTCGACCTGCGCCGCTCACCCGGCCGCAACCTCGCCGTCATCGGGACCCGCACCGCCGACGCACACGACCTGATCGCCACCACCGCCCTCCATCTGCGCGACGCCACGGTCAACATCTGCAGCTGCGATATCGACAGCGACTCACACGCCATGCGGCTCGCCGAAACCCTGGAAAACCACGGCACCACCGTCGCCTGGTACGAACAACTACACGACCTCGTCAACGAGAGACATCGACGTCCCGCTACGACAACGGTGAACCTCCTCTACGCCGTCGACGCCATCTCGACTCGACTGGACCACCGTGACCGAGAAGCGTTCCGCACCCTGCTGGTCGACGGGCCGGAAAACCACGTGCACACCGTCGGCTGGTGGCGATCGGTGCCACGCCTCCGAGACGACCTCGGCGGATACAATCCCCGATTCGACGCCATCGACGCCTGGGTCGCACTCGACTGCCACGGCAACGACCTCGCTCCACTGACCCCGGGAAACCACACACCACAGTGGTATCCACGGACTCGGCGCGCCCTGTACTTCGACCGCGCCCACGATCGCGAACCCGGTGTCATCATTCCCTACGACCCGCACGAACAGCTCCACGAGGCACCCGCCAGTCCACTGATCGAGGTCACCCATGCGCAATAGTTACGTCAGTGCCGTCAGCGACTACCTGGAACTCGACGGAGTCACCCAGGAGGAAGCCACCACGCTGCACGACGAATACGAGCGCGACCGCACCCGTGTCGAAAACCGGATACACCAGGCACAACAGCGAGAACAAGCCGCTCGGCGCGACCTTGCCGAAGCCGAAGAACTCCAAGACGACCTCGACCGCCGTACGACCAGGCTGTGGGACCGGCTCGCCGCCCTCGTGGGCCCCGGCACAACCGGAGACTTCCCGCAAGCCGTGCATCGATTCAACGCCCCGTCAAGTGAACCGACACGACTCCGCGCCGACCTCGCCGATCTCGAAAGACTGGTCGCCACCGCCAAACGCGGCGAGCTTCCCTTCGAACCACCCGTGATGAGCAGCATCGTAGCGGGAGTCATCGGTCTCTGCTGCGGAAGCGCGGGGGTATACGGCGCGCTCGCGCTCCTGGGCATCGACAGTTCCAGTCCGATGTGGAATGCTTTGCAGCCGGCCGCCGCGACCGTATGCGTCCTCGCGAGCGCCGGGGTCGCGCCGATCGCCTGGGGAATGTGGCAAGCGGCCTGGTATCGAGTGCGGCCGCGACCGCAAGGTGTACTACTGGCGGTGAGTCTCGCCGCGGTGGCCATAGTCGTCGGTTCGGTCCTTTTCCTACGCGGGTATTAATTCGTCGTTCGTGAATCTCGGCGGTAACCGGGCGGTACGCCTAGCGTCCGAGTTCGAACTCGCCAATACGACCGAGGGTCGCCTCGCCTACTATTCGGGAAGCCCGGCGACGACCTCGGTGGAGGGCGATAGTCGTTCGGCGAGCGCCGCGCAACGGTGCTGAGGCCCGACCGAGTGGTATGGCGCTGTGCCGCCGTACAATGCGGCGTGGCGCCTTTCACCGGACACGATCTGCTGTGTGAGTGGTGAGGCGTTAACCTTGTAGGGAGCATGCCTCACTCAACCGCGTCGCGGTGCCGATCGCGCCGAACGACGTGTTGTGGAGGGGCGGAATGTACACCCGATCACTTATAAAAATAACCACCGACATTGCGAGGGGATAACCAGTGTTCGACGCACTGTCAGACCGGCTGTCAGGGATTTTCGCTTCAATCCGGTCAAAGGGCCGCCTGACCGATGCCGACATTGACGCCACCGCCCGCGAGATCCGCCTCGCGCTGTTGGAAGCCGACGTCGCTCTGCCGGTCGTCAAGGCCTTTATCGCGCAGCTGAAGTCGCGCGCGAAGGGAACGGAGGTTTCCAAGGCCCTCAATCCCGAACAGCAGATCATTAAGATCGTCAATGAAGAGCTCATTGCCATTCTGGGTGGGGAGACCCGCCGCGTCAACTATGCCAAGCAACCGCCGACGGTCATCATGCTCGCCGGTCTCCAGGGTGCCGGTAAGACGACCCTGGCGGGCAAGCTCGCCCGGTGGCTGAAGAAGGACGGGCATTCGCCCTTGCTGGTCGCCGCCGACCTGCAGCGCCCGAACGCCGTGGATCAGTTGAAGGTCAACGGGGAACGCGCCGAGGTTTCGGTCTACGCACCGGAGCCGGGCTCCGGAGTCGGTGACCCGGTCAAGGTCGCTTCCGATTCCATCGAAGAAGCCAAACACACCGGGCGTGACGTGGTCATCATCGACACCGCCGGTCGTCTCGGTATCGACGAGGAAATGATGCAGCAGGCCCGCGACATCCGCGAGGCCACCAACCCCGACGAAGTCCTGTTCGTCATTGACGCCATGATCGGTCAGGACGCCGTGACCACCGCCGAAGCCTTCCGCGACGGAGTGGGAATCAGCGGTGTCGTACTGTCCAAGCTTGACGGTGACGCCCGTGGCGGTGCCGCCCTGTCGGTTCGTCACGTCACCGGTCAGCCGATCATGTTCGCCTCCACGGGTGAGAAGTTGGCCGACTTCGACCTCTTCCATCCCGACCGCATGGCTTCGCGCATTCTCGGCATGGGCGATATGCTCACCCTCATCGAGCAGGCCGAAGAGGCCTTCGATGCGGACCAGAAAGAGGAGATGACCCAGAAGCTACTCGAGGGTGAGGACTTCACCCTGGAGGACTTCCTGGAGCAGATGCAGTCGCTGCGCAAGATGGGTCCGATCGCCAACGTCATCAAGATGATGCCCGGTGCCGGTCAGATGAAGGATCAGCTCGAGCAGATCGACGATAAGCAGCTCGATAAGACCACCGCCATCATTCGGTCGATGACCCCGGAGGAACGACGCAATTCCAAGGTCATCAACGGCTCGCGTCGTCTGCGCATCGCCAACGGTTCGGGCGTCACGGTCAATGACGTCAATCAGCTTCTGAACCGCTTCAAGGAAGCACAGAAGATGATGAAGAACATGCCCGGCATGATGGGTATGGGCGGTGGTGGAACCAAGGCCACCAAGTCCAATAAGATCAAGCGCAAGGGCAAAAAGGGCAAGAAGAAGTCGATCAAGCGCGGCGGCGGCTCGGCCCGCAAACAGGGGATGCCGCAGCTGCCCGGTGGAATGCCGGGGGCCGGGGAGATGCCGGACCTCAGCCAGACGAAAGCGTCCGACCTGCCCGACATCGACATCGATAAGTGGATGAAAGAGCAGGGTAAAGGTCAATAGTCGCCGGAGGCGGCCGGGTTCGGCGTCGGTATCGTATAAGACGAATGGTCCGCCGATTGTGAATCGAGGTCAACGATGACGACTCCCGGCCCTCTCCACATCCGAGCCGTATGGTTGCCGGATGATCGTGAGCGCGATATCTACATCGACGGCGATCGCCTGGGGTTCACCCCGGTGCCGAACGCCGAGACCGTCGCCGACGGCGGTTACGCGCTCCCCGGCTTGGTGGACGCTCACTGCCATATTGGAATCCGGCGCGGTGCCTCACCGATCGAGTCGCTGGATGAGGCCCGTGAACTGGCGTATCAGGATCGCGACGCGGGAGTTCTGGCGATTCGGGATGCGGGCTCTCCCTATCCTTATCCCGAACTGGTCGGGGAAGACGGTATTCCGCGGCTGATTCGCGCCGGACAGCACATTGCCGCCTCCAAACGGTATCTGCGGGGAATCGGCCTGGAATGTGAGCCCGAGGAAGCGGTGGCGGCTCTGGCTCGTCAGGCGCACGAGGGTGACGGCTGGGTCAAACTGGTGGGCGATTGGATCGATCGTTCACAGGGCGATCTGGCGCCGAGCTTTGAACCCGAGGTCCTCACGGCGGCGATCAAGGCCGCTCAACGTGAAGGTGCCAAGGTCGCCGTCCACACCTTCAGCGAGGAGGCCGTGGAGTGCGTGGTGCGGGCCGGAGTCGATTCGGTGGAGCACGGTACCGGGTTGTCGGTTGACGTCATCGACACGATGGCCCGGCAGGGAACGGCACTGGTGCCCACCATGATCAATATCGAGACGTTCGACGACATCGCCGATCAGGCGGAGAGTAAGTTTTCCACCTATGCCGCCCATATGCGTGATTTGAAGCGTCGTTTCCCGGAAGTCGTGGCGCAAGCGGTGGAAGCCGGGGTTCCCGTCTTCGTCGGTACGGACGCGGGAGGCGGAATCAACCACGGCCTGGCGGCGCGGGAGATGCGTTTGCTGCGGGACAAGGCCGGTCTCGCGGCGGAGGACGTGGTGGGGGCGTCGTCGTGGCGTGCCCGTGAATGGCTGGGCTTGCCCGAGGGATTGGGTGACATCGTCGTTTACGATCGGGATCCGCGAGTCGATCTGGATACGGTGTTCGATCCGCGGCGTATTGTGCTACGCGGTCGGGTAGTGCGCTTAGGTGGCGTCGTCGTAGCGGGTCGCGTCTCCGGTACTGCCGGTGTCGCCGCCGGCGGCGGGGGTTTCCGAGTCGCCGCCGCCGGACCGGAACGATCGCCGAACCGAGTTCTTGGTCTCGCCGATATCGCGATTGAGACGGCGTGATTCCTCCGACAGCGGTTCGGTGGTCTTTTTGAGGTCGTCGACGGTACTCTTCAGCGGATTGGACAGCAGCTGCTGGTCTTCCTCGCTGAGGACGTGCTTACGCACGAAGGAGCGGGGATTGAGGTCTTCGGGTTTGACCTCGGTGCCGATTTCCTTACTGAGCGAGTCGGCGGCGTTGCCGGCCATGCCCCGGATTTTGGTGATGAATTTACGCAGGTTGGCGAGCGCCTGGGGTATCTTGTCCGGCCCCCACAGGAGGAGCAGGAGAAGCAGGAGGATGATGAATCCCGGGGTACCTATGTTGGAAAGCACGTCTACCTCGATATTTACTGCGTCGTCGACGCCGGTGCGCCGACGTGGGAGGGCATCGCCGTGCGGGCGACCAGTACCAGACTATGTCGTCGACGGCGGCCTTGGCAATGTGGGGACATACTCGGGGACCGCGCCGGGGCGGCCCCCGCTTTTATCACTTTACTTTATTGAATATAATTTGCAGGCCGGAGCCCGGGCGTCAATCGTCCTTCGATTTTGCCGCGAGGGTGACCTGTGCGCTCTGTTCCTGCCCGTCGCGTTCGAATGTGACGGTGACGGTGTCACCGGGGGCGAATTTACGCACCAAGGCGACCAGTTCGGTGTTGTCCGAGACCGTGCGGTCGGCGAAACTGGTCAGTACGTCGCCGTCGCGCAGGCCGGCATCGTCGGCCGGTGAACCCGGAACCACTTCCTCGAGTTCGACGCCGATGCCCACCTTGGTAGTGCCCAGGCTCGCTCCGAAGACGGTGTGGCTGGCCTGGCCGGTGTCGATGATTTCATCGGCGATGCGCTTGGCCTGGTTGATGGGGATGGCGAAGCCGATGCCGATGTTTCCCGCTTCGCCTTGCTCGTTGGCGAATCCGGCGATCGCGGTGTTGACCCCGATGACCTGGCCTGCGGCATCGGTCAGTGCCCCTCCGGAGTTCCCGGGGTTGATGGCAGCGTCGGTCTGAATGGCGGCCATGACCGATTCGGTGTTACCGTCCAGGCTTTCGGTGACCACCGGCCGATCGAGGGCCGATACGATCCCGAGGGTGACCGTCGAGGTCAGTCCCAGGGGCGCTCCGACGGCGATGACCGGGTCGCCGACCGCGAGCTCGTCCGAATCGGCGATGGCGACCGGTTGATGGTCGTCCCCCGCGATCTTGATGACGGCGACGTCCGACTGCGGGTCGCTGCCGACGACCTCGGCGTCGCTGACCTCACCGTTGGAGAGGCGTACCTGCAGTTGGGAGGCTGAGTTCTCCCCGCCCATCGCCACGACGTGATGATTGGTCATGATGTAGCCGTCCTCGGAGACGATGAACCCCGAGCCGTTGCCGCCGTCCGGGGTGAAAATCGTAACGACGCTGGGAAGCAACTCGTCGACCACGCCTGAGACCGATTCGGGGTCCCGATCGACCACGGGGGAATTGGCGTCTCCGATGGAGCTGGAAAACCGGACGTCCCCCAGCAGGAGACTGCTCACGACCGTTCCCGTGATTCCGGCCAGAAGCGCCGTGATCGCACAGATCACGGTGACCATGCCGAGCCCGACGCCCTGCCGAGGCGGAGACGTGGGGGGCAGGGCCTCCGTCGCGGGAGGCGGCGGAGCGGGATAGCGCACGTAGGCCTGGCTGTGGGGATTGCGCCACGGGTCGTGGGCCGCGTTGGGGTTCCAGGTCGCTTCGGACAGTGGTGGCTGAGGTCGGGGCTGGTGGTGTGAAGGTGTTGCGTCGTTACCAGAGCTCATAGTGGAATTCTCATCATCTCTGTGGTCCGGCGGGCTGTCGTACGCGAAGGCGAGAGCTGGAGTCGGTTCTCGTCGTCTTCGGCCCCTCACTCGAGGCTCTCTTGTTCAAGCGATTATGTCGGTCGATTGCACCATATGTTCGCCACTCGACGTGGAGAGTGCCGCCGCGCCCTGAGACACGGCCGTCACCGGTGGCGCTCACGGAATCGTCGTCCCATATGAGGCAATGACTGGTTTTGGTAACTCCAGTCTGCCTTACGCGCGCGACAACGGCACTGGGATGGGCGATAGAGTTCGTTGTGGAACGGAGCGGTGGGCCGAAGCGTGCGCGGAACGCTCCGATTGTTAATGGAGGGACGGTCGGCCTGCTCTGTCGTATGGCAGACCGACCTCGGGTTAAAGGGGTGCGCAGGAAATCGATGAAAGCGGCGTGGGGACGGGGCACCCGACGGCGATGACGGTCGCATCGCTCAGGGGCCGACCGCTGAGACGGGTCAGTACTCGGCAGGACTATTCGACCAGTGAATCGTGCAGCTGCTTGTTGAGCGATTCGGCTTCTTCTTCGGTCATCTCCACAACAAGACGTCCGCCGCCTTCCAGTGGCAAACGCAAGATGATTCCGCGACCTTCTTGAGCAACCTCCAGCGGGCCGTCGCTCGTTCGCGGTTTCATGGCCGCCATATCTGTCTCCCCTCGGTGAGCAATGTCGCGATCGCGACCTGACGTAGCTGCTCCCAATTTTCCCCTACCGAGGTGACACGGTCGAACCCGCCCCTGAGTGTTAGGGCGAAATCTTCCCGTGCCCGCCTCCGGAGACGCCGTTTCCGGCCGAAACGACATGGTGGAACACGAGATCGACCCCGTACGCATCGTGAGTGCGGTATTTCACAGCATGGCCGTCGGGGCGTCCACGTGCTTGCGACCCGGTCCGCGCTAACGCAGGTGTTTGGGGCGAATGACCAGCCAGAGGACGAGAGCGGCAACGCCCGCACCGGCCGCGACCGCAGCCACGATGGTGTTGAACACTCCGGGGAGGCTCAGGTCGAACAGCCAGGAACCGACCGGAGTGAACAGAGCCAGTGAGAAGGCACCCCCGCACGCGGCCACCAGGCCGAACTTCCACAGGCGGTAGGGGCGCGACACGATGGCCAAGGCCGTCAGAGCCACTGTGAACAATACGATCGCCGAGGTCGTTTGACCGGCCAGTTCATCGGCGCCGTGCCATCGGACGGTGACATAGGCGACGAAGGTCGCCAGAGAGCAGGCGATTCCGGCGGGTATGGCGAACTTCAGGACGCGCTGCACGAACCCCGGTCGGGCCCGATCAAAGGTCGGAGCCAAGGCCAGGAAGAACGCGGGAATCCCGATGGTCAACGAACCGATGAGCGTCACGTGAATCGGCAGGAAGGGATACGGCAGGGGATCGTTGTCGGTTCCCCAGGCGAGGACGGCGCCGACGGCGACGAACAGCGCGAGACAGATCGAATAGATCGTCTTGGTCAAAAACAGGTTGGAGACGCGTTCGATGTTGCCGAGGACGCGTCGCCCTTCGGCGACCACATGGGGCATGGTGGCGAACTCGTCGTCCAGAAGAACGATCTGAGCCACCGAGCGGGCGGCCGGTGAACCCGACCCCATGGCGATCCCCAGGTCGGCGTCCTTGAGGGCGAGCACGTCGTTGACGCCGTCGCCGGTCATCGCGACGGTGTGGCCCCGGCTTTGCAGGGCCCGCACGAACGAGCGTTTCTGGTGGGGATTGACGCGACCGAAAATCGTATTCTCTTCCAGTGCGTCGGCCAAGGCACGTTCGTCATCGTCCGGCAAGGTGCGCGCGTCCACCGTTTGCCCCGCACTGTCGACGCCGAGCTGCGAGGCGACCGCTCCCACGGCCGCCGGAGAGTCGCCCGAAATGATCTTGACGTCGACGTCCTGGTCGGCGAAGTACGCCAAGGTCTCCTCCGCCGTCGAACGCAGACGTTGCTTCAAGATCACGAGGGCCCGGGCCCGGACTCCTTCGACTCCACCGGTGGTGCTGGCACTGTCGGCAGTGGCCAGGACCAACACCCGCAGCCCTTGAGCCGAGAGCATGTCGGCGTCCAAGGCGGCGTCGTCGTCACGGGACAGCAGTACGTCGGGGGCACCGAGCAACCAGTTCCCATGGTCGGTGAAGCGAACCCCGCTCCACTTTCGGGCCGACGAAAACGGCATGGTGTCGATGACCCGCCAAGCGGGGTCGGGGACGTCATTGGACTCCAGATACTCGGCCACCGCCGTCATGGTGGGATTGGGGCTGTCGTCGCTGTGCGACAAGGCCGCCAAGGCGGTCTCGACGTCCACGTCCGAACCCTCGCCGACCGGGCGGATCTTCTCGACGTCCATTCCGCCTTCGGTCAGGGTCCCCGTCTTATCCAGACAGAGCACACTGGTACGTGCCAGGCCCTCGATGGCCGGTAGTTCCTGTACCAGGCATTTGCGTTGGCCGAGACGTATGACGCCCACCGCGAACGCGATGGAGGTGAGCAGCACGAGGCCCTCGGGAATCATGGGAACGATACCGGCGACCGTGGAGAGAATCGACTCCGATATCCGGGAACCGCTGACCAGCAACTGGCCGACGATCAGCAAAAGTCCGATAGGGATGATCAGCCATGTGACGACCTTGATGAAACGATTGATGCCGTCCCGTAGGTCGGAGTGAGCCAGCGTGAACTGACTGGCCTCCTCGATCAGGCGAGCCGCGTAGGAATCCTCGCCGACCCGCTCGGCACGGAAGACACCCGAGCCCGCCACCACAAAGGAGCCGCTCTTGACCTCATCGTCCGGTTCCTTGGCCACGGGATCGGCCTCCCCGGTGAGCAGGGATTCGTCGACTTCCAAATTAGAGGACTCCACGACGGGACCGTCGACGGGAATCCGATCCCCGGGCGACAGCTGGATCAGGTCGTCCTGCACCAGTTCGGCGGGATCGATGTCGACCTTCTCGCCGCCCCGGATCACCGTGGTCTTCGCCAGATTGACCAGTGACAGCTTATCGAGTGTGCGCTTGGCCCGCAGCTCCTGAAAGGTCCCGATTCCAGCGTTGAATACGATCACGAGGCCGAAAAGGCCCTGCTTGAATCCACCGAAGGTGATGGCGATGACGGCGAGGACGCCGATGACGGTGTTGAAAAGAGTGAAGAAGTTTCCGCGCAGAATGGCGGACAGGGGGCGTGAGGTACGGCGTTTAACGTGATTGACCAGGCCGGACGACTGTCTTTCGCTGACTTCGTCAGGAGTCAAACCGGTGTGGGAATCAAGAACGGGTGTGGTCACAATTGAGAGTTTAAAGTATGTCCTCAAACAAGTGGACGTGGTCGTCAACCTAGCGTCACGAGCGCGACGATGCTCGGAATCGATCGCGACGCACGCTCGTACCCGGCACACGAGCCGCTCAACCGGTTCGACGGCCGCTGGAACATACCCGTAAGATGTATAACCATGGCCAAAGTACTCACAAGTCAAGCCGAGGATTTTCCTCGCTGGTATCAAGATGTCGTCGCAAAAGCTCAACTGGCCGAGAACGGCCCGGCGAAGGGCCAGCAGGTAATCCGACCGACGGGCTTCGCACTGTGGGAACGGATGGTCGACGAACTGGACGACCGCATCAAGGACACCGGGACGGAAAACGCCTCCTTCCCCCTACTGATCCCACAGTCCTACCTGTCGAAGGAAGAACAGCACGTCGAGGGCTTCGCCCCCGAAGTCTGGATGGTCACCCACGGCGGCGGAAAAGAGCTGGAAGAACCCTTGGCGATTCGCCCCACCTCAGAGACCGTCATCGGCGAATACATGGCCAAATGGACCAAGTCGTATCGCGACCTGCCCCTGCTGCTGAACCAATGGGCGAACGTCATGCGCTACGAAATGCGCACCCGCCTGTTCCTGCGTACCTCGGAGTTCCTCTGGCAAGAGGGACACACCGCCCACGCCACCTTCGACGACGCACACGAATTCACCCTGCGCATCCTGCACGAAGTCTACGCCGACTTCATGGAAAACGTTCTGGCCGTTCCGGTTCTTCGCGGAATCAAGACAGTGGAAGAACGATTCGCCGGAGCGCTCAACACCTTCTGCGTCGAAGCGCTCATGCGCGACAACAAAGCCCTGCAAATGGGAACCTCGCACGAACTCGGACAGAACTTCGCCAAGGCGTTCAACATCGTCTACCAAGGCAAAGACGGCCAGGAACACCACGCCTGGACGACCTCGTGGGGCACCTCCACGCGGATGCTGGGCGGCCTGATCATGAGCCACGGCGACGACAACGGCCTGCGCGTTCCGCCCAAACTGGCGCCGGTCCAGGCCTACGTCATGGCCGTCAAGGACTCCGACGAGGTCCACGACGAAGCCACACGCGTGCACGAACGCCTCAAGGCCGCCGGAGTGCGCAGCAAACTGGACCTGCGCGGTGACATCGCCTTCGGACGACGCGCGGTGGACGCCGAGCTGAAGGGCTTCCCCGTGCGTATCGAAATCGGTCCTCGCGACCTGAAAACCGGTGAGGTCACCGTGGCGCGTCGCGTCCCGGGCACCAAAGAGGCCGTCGCGCTGGACGGGGTGGTCGACGCGGTCCAAGACGCGCTCGCCGTCGATCAGAAGAGCCTGTTCGACGAGGCTCTGCGGCGCCGTGAAGAGGTCACCTCGCAGGCGGCGAATCTGGAAGAGGCCATTGAAATCGGTCAGTCCGGAATGGCCGTGGTGCCGTGGGCGGAGGTCGGCGACGCCGGTGAGGCCAAGGCCGCCGAGTCGAAGGTGACCGTTCGCTGCCTGCAGCGGGCCGACGGCACGGTCCCGGACTCCTTGGACGAGGACGGCCTCGTCGCGTTCCTGGCGCGGGCCTATTAGATAGCGCACTCTCACCTCCGACGCTCTGCGGATTTACGAGGTGAGAGTGCTAAACTTCGGGTTTGTATTTGGCTTTCAATCGGCCGCCCTCTTGTTACCGAGTGAAAAGCCCAGTCGAACGTGACAGTAGTAGCACAGTGTCTCCATTTTCTCCACGTGGATGAGCGTTGTGCTGTGAGACCGCGTGTGAACTAATGAGGTAAAACAAAAGTGGCAGTTAAGATCCGCCTGACCCGCATGGGAAAGATCCGCAACCCGCAGTACCGCGTGGTGGTCAAGGACTCCCGTGACAAGCGTGACGGTAAGTTCATTGAAAACCTGGGCATCTACCAGCCGAAGGCTAACCCGTCGATCATTCAGGTCGACTCTGAGCGAGTGCAGTACTGGCTCAGCGTGGGCGCACAGCCTTCCGAGCCCGTTCACAGGATCCTGTGCCGCACCGGTGACTGGCAGAAATTCAAGGGACTTCCCGCTCCTGCGGAAATAAAGGTCGCCGAGCCCAAAACCGAGCGTGACACGCTGTACGAAGCGGCTCTGAAAGAGGCGGGAATCGATCCGGCCGCTACAGTGGTTGTGGAAGACACCAAGACCAAAAAGAGCGAGAATAAGGCCGACGAGTCCGCCTCGACCGAAGAGGTCAAAGAGGAAAAGGCCGAATCCGCTAAGACTGAGGAAAAAGGGGAATAGCCCATGTTGCGACCAGCGCTTGAGCATCTTGTAAAAGGTATCGTCGCCAATCCAGACGATGTTCGGGTCCGACTGGTCGATTCGCGACGTGGCAAACGCCTCGAAGTGCGCGTCCACCCCGATGACCTGGGTACGGTCATCGGGCGTGGGGGCCGCACCATCAATGCCGTCCGTCAGGTCATCACCTCCATCGGTGGGCGTGGCGTTCGGGTAGAGGTCGTCGAAGGCTAGTAGGGCCCGAAACGATCGTGAACCGTTTGCGACGGTTCCTTATTCATTGAAAAGCACTGCCCCACGGCAGTGCTTTTTCTTATTGGACGACAAGTGCGAGCGGGAAGACAGGCGACAATGACCGATGTTGTGGTGGGACGGGTGGCCAAACCCCATGGTTTGAAGGGGGAGGTGGCCATTGAGGTCCATACCGACCGTCCCGAGGAGCGATTCACCGTCGGAGCGCGGGCCGAGACCGATCAGGAGAGCTTGACGGTGGAGTCCGTCCGCTTCCACAAGGGGCGGCCCGTCGTCCGTTTCGCCGAGGCGCGCGGACGTGACGCGGCGGAGAAACTGCGCGGGCGCTTCCTCTACATGGATGTGGCGACGGACGAGGACGTCGATGACGACGAGATTCACGACATCGACCTTATCGGCATGGAAGTCGTGGAACACGACGGCGACGCCGTCGGAACGGTGCGGCGCGTCGATCACGGGCCCGCTCACGAGACGTTGGTGGTGTCGCGTTCTGACCGTGGCACGGCCTTGATCCCCTTCGTGGCCGACATGATCATCGATATCGACGTGGAGGAAGGCGTCATTTCGGTGGACCTTCCCGACGGACTTCTGGACTTGTAATGCGCCTGGACGTAGTCACCGTATTTCCCGAATACTTCTCTCCTCTTGACCTCTCGCTCATCGGTAAGGCCCGGGAACGCGGTCTGATCGATCTGCGCGTCCACGACCTGCGACGTTGGACGCACGATGTGCATCATTCCGTAGACGGCACCCCTGCCGGCGGAGGGGCCGGAATGGTGATGAAACCACAGCCGTGGGGGGAGTGTTTCGACGAGGTCATCGACGGTCAGCGACGGCCGCATTTGCTGGTGACCAGCCCGGCGGGGGAACCGTTCAGCCAGAAGAAGGCGACGGAATTGGCGCGGGAGGACTGGCTGATGTTCGCCTGCGGGCGCTATGAGGGCCTCGATCAGCGGGTGGTGGACTACGCCGCCGAACGGATGCCGGTGACCGAGGTGTCGCTGGGCGACTACGTTCTCTTCGGTGGGGAGGTGGCCGCGTTGACCATGATTGAGGCCGTCACCCGTCTGGTTCCGGGCGTGGTGGGGAACTCCGCGTCTCTCGATGAGGAGTCGCATGTCAACGGGTTGCTGGAAGCGCCCGCGTACACCAAACCGGCGGAATGGCGGGGACACGTGATTCCCGACGTCCTGCGTTCGGGGGACCACGGTGCGGTCGACCGCTGGCGGCGCGATCAATCTCTCATTCGCACTCTGCGGCGGCGCCCCGATTTGGTGGCGCAACTCGACGAGAGTACGCTGGACAAGCGTGACCGGCACCTTATCGAACGGGCCGGGATCGACGAGCCTGACGCCGATCAGGCATAATATTTCAGTCGACTGGGACGACCCTCTCCAATTTCCTCCGGAGTTCCGCGCCGGTGCGCGGTGGACAGGGGTTCTCCCGAGCCGACGGCCGTGTTCGCGAGCGTCGACTCGCGCCGACTCTGACGTCCGACGTTACGACTTTGGACCTCTCAGAGTTATAAGACAACTACGACTTGAAGAGGTTCCCATGAACGTTCTGGATGAATTGAACGCGCAGTCGATGCGCGCCGACGTACCGGATTTTCGCCCCGGTGACACCGTTAATGTGCATGTGCGTGTGCAAGAAGGCTCCCGTTCCCGTATCCAGGTGTTCCAGGGACCGGTTATTCGTCGTCACGGTGAGGGACTCGGCGAGACCTTCACCGTTCGTAAGCTGACCTTCGGGACCGGTGTGGAGCGTACCTTCCCGGTACACGGCCCCATGATCGATAAGATCGAGGTCGTCACCCGCGGTAAGGTTCGTCGCGCCAAGCTGTACTACCTGCGTGACCGCATTGGTAAGGCAGCCAAGGTGAAAGAGAAGCGCGACCAGTAACGCGCCCCACCCTGGTGTGGAGGAACGGACCCGTTAGCGTGCGGCCCTTTTCCGGCCGTACCGGCGTCCCCTAGACTTTGGATGTGAGTAGATCACGTCGACCCGGTAGACCACCGTCTCGAGTCCGAGGCGGTGGTCTCCTGCGTTCCAAGGGGCCTCCCGACTCCGAACCGCGTGATTCGACGGTCATGATTCCGAAGCTCCGCATGCGGAAACCTCGGCGACCGGTTGCCGATTCACGTCTGGCTCAGGCCAATCGACGACACTACTTGTCATTGTGGATAGAACTGCCCCTGTTGTTGGCCGTCGCGTTCTGTGCGGCGGTCTTGCTGCGCACCTTCGTCGTCCAGCCCTTTTACATACCTTCCGGGTCGATGGAGCAGACCTTGCAGGAAGGCGATCGCGTCCTGGTGCTCAAATTGACCACCGCGCTGCGTGAACCGCAACGCGGTGAAGTGGTGGTGTTTCGCGGCACCGATCAGTGGGATCCCGAGGGCAATGAACAGGCACCGGAGGGGGCGGCCGCCTCGGTTCTGTCCACCTTGTCCGACCTGGTGGGCCTGGGGCAACCCGACGAAAAGGACTTCATCAAGCGCGTCATCGGGATTTCGGGGGACACCGTTTCATGTTGCGACGCGGACGGGAAGGTGACGGTCAACGGAGTCGGTCTGGACGAATCGGAGTACGTCTATGACAACGCGCCTCTGGACATCCCCGCCGGGACGTGTCACTCGCGGGTCTTCGATGAGGTTACCGTGCCGAAGGGCCACGTGTTCGTCATGGGCGACCATCGAGGGGACTCCCGTGACTCACGGTGTCAGGGACCCGTTCCGGTGGAAAACATCCTGGGGCGGGCGGTCCATTTGGTCTGGCCGACCTCGCGGGCGGAGGCCTTGGACATCCCTCAGGTCTTCGATGACATTCCCTGACAGCCGTTCACGGGCGGTATCGCGCTCTGAGTCGACTGTCGAACGCGGCGCCTGAATTTCGTGGGTGTCTTGGGTATTACGTGCGGTTGGTCGTAGACTCATAGTGTGATTGATGAAGGCAGCAATGCGAAGAACGACCCCTCGGAACCCGATGACTCCCAGGACGGGGAACCCAAGTCGGACGGGAAGAAGTCCACGAGGAAGAAGACCTCGGTATGGAAGGAACTTCCGATTCTGCTGGGAATCGCCATCGTGGTGGCGATCGTGGTGCGCACCTTCGTGATGCAGACGTACTACATTCCGTCCGGTTCGATGCAGAACACTTTGGACCTTGACGATCGCATTCTGGTCAATAAGCTCGTTTACACCTTTGGTGAACCGGAACGTGGCGAGGTCGTCGTCTTCCATGCTCCCGATTCCTGGAAGACCTTTCCCAACAGTGGTGATGAGGAATTCGTCAAGCGTGTCATCGCCGTTGGGGGCGATACGGTGGAGTGCTGCAACGCAGAGGGGCGGATCCTGGTGAACGGAACCCCTCTGGACGAGAGCTCGTATCTGTACGTGGATCCGACGACCAAGGAACAGGACGCTCCGTCGCGGGACGAATTCGAAGTGACCATTCCCGATGACCGAGTCTGGGTCATGGGTGACCACCGCTCGGACTCCGGCGACAGTCGGGAAAGCTTCATTCGCACCGGAGGCAATGTGGCCGCCTCCACCATTCCCGTCGACGACGTGGTGGGGAAAGCCTTCGTTCTATTCTGGCCTTTTGATCGTATGACCTGGTTGGATATTCCTTCCACCTACGACGACGTTCCGGCCGGGTCGTGACGGCAAGGGTATTGGCCTCCTTGCGCCCCAGAGCCGCTCGCTTGAGTCGGTCCTCCGGGATGTATGCGGCGGAGTCGGCCTTGCGTCGCAACGGTTTCGGCCCCGTGGTCGGTGTCGACGAGGCCGGTCGTGGTCCGTGCGCCGGCCCCTTGGTCGTCGCTGCCGTGGCGTTGCCGGCCACCGCCCGGATCCAGGGCTTGGCGGATTCGAAATTGCTGTCGGAATCGGCTCGCGAACAGGTCTTCGCCGCTCTGCGTCGATCGCGAGCCATCGACGCGACTGTAGTGTACGAGGCTGCCGAGATCGATCGACGTGGCGTGGGGGTATGCAATCAAGAGGGAATGCGACGCGCTGCGGCGCGTGTGTTGGCGCAGGTCGCAGGGAATCCGTCTCTTGCCTATGCCCTGACCGACGGGTTCACGATCCGGGGTATGCCCTGTCCGTCGGCCGCCGTGATCAAGGGCGACCGGCACGTCGCGGCCATTGCGGCGGCAGGGGTTGTGGCCAAGGTAACCAGGGATCGGATGATGTATCGCCTGCACGAGATTTATCCTGAATACGGCTTCGCCGACCACAAAGGCTATGGGACCGCGGCACACTCGGCGGCATTGGAACGGTACGGGTCGTGTCGGGAACACCGTATGAGCTATTCCAACGTACCCAGCGGCTCGCGCTGAAAGTTGTCCGTGGCGCGTACAGTGGGGAGCTGCGGCACATAGTGGCGACGCCTGTGAGCCGCAGTTCGGTGAGGAGCAATGCCGATCCGGGACGGCGAGCGACGCATGACATGGTCAACCAATATGTTCAGGGGGAGCATTGAGCGCTGAAGATCTCGAAAAGTACGAGACCGACATGGAGTTGAAGCTCTACCACGAATACCGTGACATCGTTCGTCAGTTCACCTATGTCGTGGAGACCGAGCGACGTTTCTACCTTGCCAACGCCGTGGAGGTGAATGTACGCGGCAGCGAGACCGAAACGTATTTCGAGGTGGACATTCGCGACGCCTGGGTGTGGGACATGTACCGTCCGGCACGCTTTGTGAAACATGTTCGTGTACTGACGTTCAAGGACGTCAACGTCGAAGAGCTGGACAAACCGGAGTTGAGTCTGCCATAGGCGGGAGCGACGGCCGCCGTAGGGGACGGACTCCTCACTCTCGCCACCGCCGCCGAAACCGCGCGGGCCCGTTATCATGGGGACGTGTCCACTCTTCGCGATATCGTCGGTGCCTATACCAACCTGTCTTCGAACTCCGTAGCCCATTTGCAGCGGCTGGTGGCGGAATGGCAACTCCTCGCCGACCTGTCCTTCGCCGACTTCCTTCTCTGGGGAGAGGTCTCCAGTCGCCCGGGTGCCTACGTCTGCCTCGCCCAGGTCCGGCCGACCACCAGCCCCACCGCCTACGAGGAAGATCAGGTCGGACGCATTATCGACGGGATCGAGGCGCAGGGTATCCATGCCGCCTTCGCCTCAGGCGGCATCCATCGGGAAGGCGACCCCGTCTGGCACGGTGACGTGGCGGCACGGCACGAGTGCATTCCGGTCCGCCGCCGTGATCGCAACAAGGTCATCGCCGTGGCCGCGCGCGATACCAACCTGTCCGACACCCGCTCCCCCTCGCATCTGGAACTCAATTACCTCAAAACGGCCGACTATCTGGTGCAGATGCTCGCCGACGGCGGCTTTCCACCGCCGTTGCTGCCGGGCGAACCGACCACCGCACCGCGCATTGGGGACGGTCTGGTCCGTATCGGGGCCGACGGTCTGGTGCGCTACGCGTCCCCCAACGCTCTTTCCGCTTTCCGCCGTATGGGAGTGACCGGTCATCTGCGCGATCGCAATCTCACCGAGTTGACACGGCGACTGCCCAGCGATCCCGATGCGGGAGCCGACGCGGCCAAACGGGTCGGGGAGGCCCTTGACGGCGACACCCCACGTCGTCGTGAAATCGAGGCCAAGGGGGCGATCGTCCTCATGCGTGCGCTGCCCCTGCGTCCGGGCGGAAAGGCCGCCGGCGCACTGATTCTGGTGCGCGATGTGACCGAGGTGCGTCGCCTGGATCGGGAGTTGGTCACCAAGGACGCCACGATCCGCGAAATCCACCACCGCGTCAAGAACAATCTGCAGACGGTGGCGGCCCTGCTGCGCTTGCAGGCGCGCCGGGTCGGTGTTCCACAAGCCCGCCTGGCACTGGAGGAATCCGTTCGCCGGGTGGCGTCCATTGCCATGGTGCATGAAACTCTCTCGCAATCCTCCGACGAGGCGGTCGGCTTCGATCAGATCGTCGATCGCGTCGCGTCGATGGCGGCGGAGGTGTCGGCCGCCGAATCGAAGGTCAGTCTGCGCCGCGAGGGCTCATTCGGAGTATTGCCCAGTGAGATCGCGACTCCCCTGGTCATGGTGATCAACGAGCTGATTCAAAACGCGGTGGAACACGCCTATTCACCGGGTGTCGCAGGTGAGGTCGTCATCGAGGTGGAACGGCAGGATGACCAGTTCACCGTCGTGGTACGCGACTTCGGTCAAGGACTGCCGGAAGGATTCTCGATCGCCGGATCCAATCGTCTTGGACTCCAGATCGTCCATACCCTGGTTACCGGGGAATTGCGGGGGAGTATTGAAATGTACCCGGCGGAAGAGACCGGTACCCGGGCGGTGTTGGAGTTTTCGCTGCACTGAGCGATGGAAGCGGAACACGAACGGCATCGGTCGGTATCGCGCCCGAACGAACCGACCGATGCCGACGAGGTCACTCCGTACCGAGCTCGACGTCGACCGTCTGTGAATCTTCCTCGCGTATAAAGGAAACGGCGATGGAGTCGCCGGGATTCTTCGCCTGGACTGCGGACACCACGTCGTTGGCCGAGGAGATGTTCTTTCCGTCGATGGCGGTGATGACGTCTCCCGGTTCCAGTCCGGCGTCGGAGGCCGGTGATTCCGCCTCGACTTCGATGACCATCGCGCCGTTCTGGACTTCGGCGACTCGGACCCCCAGGTATCCGCGCTCCACCGAGCCGCTTTCAATCAACTGGTCGACGATGTCTTTGACCTTGTTGGAGGGAATGGCAAAGCCGAGTCCGATGTTGCCCGATTCGGTCGAGGCGATGGCGGTATTGATTCCAATCAGCTCCCCATTGCCGTTCACCAGAGCCCCACCGGAATTGCCCATGTTAATGGCCGCGTCGGTCTGGATGAGTCCGTCAAGCGTCTCATTCGAATTCTGATTCAAACCGGGCTGCTGCTTATCCGAAATCGACAGCGAACGGTTGAGTGCCGAGACGATGCCCTGCGTGACCGTCCCCTCCAAACCCAGCGGCGAGCCGACGGCGATGGCCACGTCACCGACCTTGAGCCCGGCCGAATCACCAAAGTCGATCGGGTGCAATTCCATGTCGTCGCTGACCTGAACGACGGCCAAGTCTTGGGACTGATCGGTGGCGAGCACCCGCCCCGCCGCAGTGGTCCCGTCGGTGAAGCGCACCTCTACCTCATTCGCATTGGCCACCACGTGATTGTTGGTCACAATATAACCGTCCTCGGAGTACACCACCCCGGAACCTTCGCTGTTTCCGGCCAGAACGGCCACCACCGAAGGCATGACGCTTTCCGAAACCTCCGAATAGGTCTTTCCGTCTCCGGCGTCCATGGAAGGAGACGAATAGATCGTGGTGCTCGTTCCCTTGCCGGCAAAGTACCCGGCCAGGCCACCGATGCCTCCGGCGAGTAGAAGCAGGATCACCGCCATGGCAATCCAACGGCCCGAGCCTCGCCCGGAAGAGGGCGGCTGAGCGGCCGTCGGTGGAGGTCCATACGCCCCAGGGGGAGGGCCGGCCGAGTACGGCGGGGGAGGTGCCGCCGAATGCGACATGGGGGGTGGATTGGAGGATTCTGATGACGCGTTCGGGCGCGTCGCGCCTGGCCCGGGCGTTTCGGACGCCGAGGGCCCTTGGGGCGTGGAGTCGTTCGACGACGACTCTGCCTGGGGCTGTGGTGCCTCTTCCTCGGGCTGTGAAGATTCACCGGGCTTGTCAAACCGGTTGTCGTCATGTGTGCTCATGACATAGAGGATGCCTGCCGCGTGTGTACTCTCGCTGAGAAAATCAATTTAATCGTCTTAGAGATGGCCTATTCGTGAGGAAGTATTTCCTTATCCGCATGTCGGACTACGAATCCGAGGAGTCCTCGCGGCGAGTGCGGCGTAGGATTACCGTAAACGTCGTTCCCTCTCCCGGGCGCGAATCCACGTCCACCTCACCCCGATGGGCCTGCACGATAGCGGCCACGATCGCCAGCCCCAAACCATGACCACCCGACTGCCCGGGAAGCGTAATCGGACCGGACGAACGATAAAAGCGTTCGAAAACGCGATCCCGGTCCTCCCGTTCCATACCGGGGCCGTTGTCGGCCACCTCAATGGCCACCGTGTCGTCCCTCAGCTCCAAACTCACCACCACGCGAGTACCGGGCGGGGTGTGCTGGACGGCATTGTTCAACAGATTGTCGAAGATCTGCCGAAGTCGCGAACGGTCCCCCGCCACCGTAATCTCCGAATCGGGACCCTCATAAACGAACTCACGGTCCGACCCCGACACCTGAGCGGCCGACACCGCGTCGCTCAACACTCCGGTGATCTCCACGGGCATGAGCTCAATGGGACGTTCCTGGTCAAGACGCGCCAACAGGAGCAGGTCGCTGACCAACAGCCCCATGCGCTTAGCGGCCTCTTCGATCTGTCCGACATAGTAGAGCCGATCGGACTCGGGCATCATCGGATTGGTGCGTACCAACTCCGCATAGCCTCGCACACTGGTCAGCGGCGTACGCAGTTCATGCGAGGCATCGGCGATGAATTCCCGCATGCGTTGCTCCGACCGCAGCGCGCGGTCTTCCGAGCGCTCGCGTCCCCGGATGGAGACTTCGATCTTTTTCAGCATGGAGTTGATGGCGACCCCGACACGTCCCATCTCGGTTTGCGGGTCTCGGTCGGGAATACGGCGGGAGTAGTCACCGGCCGCGATGATGGCGGCCGTGGTCTCAATGTGGCGCAGCGGAGACAGAGAGGCGCGCACCAGCCCGGCCCCGAGGGTGGCCAGCCCGGCCAGAACCCCGGTTCCCACCAAGATGATCACCCAGACCAGTCCGGCCACGGATTGGTCGAAATGTTCCAACTTATAGGCCATGACGTAGTGCGTGGGACCGTCACCACCCGTATCGGTCTCCGCGGTATCGACCGGCATTCCCATGACCCGCCACCGTACCGAGCCGTCTTCGGCGAGTGCGTTGAACGCCTCTCCGTCAGCGTCCACCAGATCGTCATAGGTGAACGACGGGGCGTTTTCGCGATTGTCGGGGCGAATGAACTGACTGCCCTCGGCATACTGCACGATGAAATAATATTGATTAGGGCGGATATTGCTTTCCGCCTGAGTGGACTGATCGATCTCTTCGAGTTTGAGCTGATCGAGGCGGTCTTCCAATTCGGCGTCGACGGTGGAGAGAAAGTAGGTGTGCAGCGCCACCAGGGCGGCGATCGAAATCAGAATCAACGCTCCGGCCACCAAGACCAGCACCGAGGCGGTCAGCCGGACGCGCAGCGGCGTCCGGTCCCACTTGGTGCCCACCGCCTCCTTCAACCGCCGCCACATCAGTTATTGGACTCCCGCAGCACGTAGCCGATCCCGCGCAGGGTTTGAATCAACTTCGGTTCCCGAGTGTCGACCTTGCGGCGAAGATAGGAAACGTACGACTCCACGATTCCATCGTCACCACGAAAGTCGTAGCGCCACACATGATCCAGGATCTGCGATTTCGAGAGAACCCGACCGGCATTGATCATGAAATACTGCAGGAGCTTGAACTCGGTGGGCGACAACTGGATCGCCTCGCCACCTCGCCAGACCTCGTGCGTCTCCTCATCCAGCTCCAGGTCGGCGTACTTCAACCGGGACGGACGCGGCAACGTCCCCTCGGCGCGCCGCAATACCGCGTGAATGCGCGCCACCACCTCTTCCAAGGCGAAGGGTTTGGTGACGTAGTCATCGCCACCTGCCGCCAGGCCACGAACCGTATCGGAGGTATCGTCACGCGCCGTCAGATACAACACGGGCGTGGCGTCGGAGCCCGAGCGCATCCGCTTAACGATCTCAAACCCGTCCACATCCGGCAGATTGATGTCCAACACCACCAGGTCCGGACGGATGCGCGCCAAGGTACGCAGAGCATCGGTACCGGTAGCGGCGGTCTCCACTCCGAAACCGGCATAGCGCAACGACGTCGCCAGGAGCTCGCGAATGTTCTCCTCGTCCTCCACGACAAGCAAAGTGGTCTCAGGTTTAGGTTGTTGTTCGGGCATGACACCTCCATGCGATGGGGATTTCGAGGATACGTCGCGGGTCGCCCCACGGCACATACCGGGTGTTATTTCGTCGGTCACGAGTACGTCCCGCTTCGAGTATGACGATGGCCTTGTGGGCGTCTGCGGTCGCCTGAGCCGATGTCACCACCATGCACTAGAATTCTTTGACGCCTTCCACACGGGGAGGGGCGGTGATTGTGCATGTTGTGCCGATGGCCCGATGTCGGATAGACTTTGATGGGCAAGTCAGCACTTAATGTGCATAGCCACTGACGACCCTGGGCCGAGGGAAGGCATTGGCCAGTGACAACTCTGTGATTGCAGGTGAGCCATAGTGACGCTCTCTATTGAGACCAACACTTCCAACGGTGGAGTGGTAACGGTAAAACTCGCGGGCGAGGTCGATTACGCCACGGCGCCGCAGATCCGTACCGCCATCACCGAATCCCTGGAAGCCGGGGAGGTAAGTGCTCTACAGGTCGATGTAGCCGAAGTAACAGTACTGGACTCGACCGGTATCGGCACGATAGTTGTGGCCTATCGCATCGCACGCGATATGGGCGTGACCTTGAGCGTGGTGAACCCAAACCGATTCATAACCAGACTCTTCACCGTCGTCGGCGCGGAAGAGCTCCTCGCCGAACCCACTGATACTTTTGGTGACCGCTCAGCCGATCCACAGCACGCTTGATTGGTGGGTGACCGCTCAGCCGCTCCACAGTACGTCGCCTAGCGGTATTCTCAGAACCCGACGTGCTGAAGCACGCCTGGAACCTGAGAACTCCACTATTCAACGCACTGTGAACCGACTGAGCTCCTTTCCAGCTCTACCGCCGCTGCACTCCGCGCTTGGCGCGTTGTTGGCGGCTCGCTTGTTGCGTGGCCTTGGGGTTGGTGGGGTGGGTGTGTTCATTTCAGGGGGCATAGCCGGATTTGTTGCCACGTAGAACTACTGTGCTTGTGTCGTGGAACACCGTAGGCCTTTCGTCAATCGGTCCTCCTGGAATGCTGTCGCAACCCTGGAGATTGTGATTGCCGGTTGTGCTGTTCATAGCCGTTGGTCATCCGGTATTAATATTGAAATTCAATTAGTAATGTATTTGAGGCGAGCTTGTGGAATTGCCGTCACGGTTTTGGTGGTGGGCAATTCCTAGAACGTCGATGCCGGGGGTGGTGGCGGTTTTACCGAATGCAGTAAGGGCGAAATGAAGCGGCAAGGTCGTCAAGCGTTGCAGTGATTTAGTCCGCATGGCTGCGGCCCATACTTCATAATTATCAAATTCCGCACTATCCTGGCAGTAAGAGGACTACTGTCTTCTCTCCATCAACC
This sequence comes from Haloglycomyces albus DSM 45210, assembly GCF_000527155.1. Classification (NCBI taxonomy): domain Bacteria; kingdom Bacillati; phylum Actinomycetota; class Actinomycetes; order Glycomycetales; family Glycomycetaceae; genus Haloglycomyces; species Haloglycomyces albus. The sequence goes on from NZ_AZUQ01000001.1 coordinate 1,997,218, forward strand.
ACCGCGAAAACGTCATTCGCAGCCGGTTTTGGAGCAACCGAAAATAGCGCACGCTACAGAGAAGGCGATGAAGCCGTGTCGAGTTCGACTCCGGGCAAACCGTTGACCGATTTTGGAGCCAACGAATGGCTCGTCAACGAAATGTACGAACGTTATCTAGAAGATCCACAGAATGTCAGCCCGCTATGGCGTGACTTCTTTGGGGAAGAGGGACCTGGCCCCTCAGAGGAGGACTCAGCCGACGCCGACAGTGATACGGATTCCGGCGCTCCCGTTAAATCTCAACCGACCCCCGAAACGAAACCCTCTCCCGTTTCCTCCTCGGGCGATTCCGCAGCCTCCGCACAGCCTCAGGCCGCCGCGTCCGAATCCTCCCCGAAAAAGACGACATCGCCTTCATCGACCCCGGTGAAAGCCAGCCCGACTGCGGAGACGAAAGAGAAAGACACCGCCGTGAGCGAAGCAGGAACCAAGACCCTCAAAGGTGTTGCCGCCAAGGTGGCCAAGAACATGGATGCCTCCTTGAGCATCCCCACCGCGACCAGCGTTCGCGCGGTTCCGGCCAAACTCCTGTTCGACAACCGGGTGGTCATTAACAACCACCTCAAGCGCTCGCGTGGGGGTAAGGTCTCCTTCACCCACCTCATCGGGTATGCGCTGGTGCGCGCCATCCAGACCCACCCCAGCATGAACAACTCCTATGCCGAATCGGACGACGGTAAGCCTCAGCTGGTGACTCCCGAGCACGTCAACCTGGGCTTGGCCATCGACCTGAACAAGCCCGACGGCAGCCGCACCCTGGTCGTTCCCTCGATCAAGGCGGCCGAGGAGATGGACTTCCGGCAGTTCTGGCAGGGTTATGAGGATTTGGTCCGCAAGGCCCGCAACAATAAACTGACCATGGAAGATCACGTGGGGGCGACGGCCACGCTGACCAACCCCGGCGGTATCGGCACCGTGCACTCGGTGCCTCGTCTCATGCAAGGTCAGGGCCTCATCGTGGGCGTCGGCGCGATGGAGACTCCCGCCGAGTTCGCCGGTGCGTCGGACGAAACGCTCGCCAAGGCCGCTATCTCGAAGATCATGACCGTCACCTCGACGTATGATCACCGCATCATTCAAGGTGCCGAGTCGGGAGAATTCCTGAAGACGGTCCACGAACTGCTCTTGGGCGACGAGTTCTGGGATTCGGTGTTCGAGTCCCTGCAGATTCCCTATGAGCCGGTGCGCTGGACACGCGACGTGTCCAAGACCCGCGAAGGCCAAATCGACAAGGCCAGCCGGGTTATCGAACTCATTCACGCCTATCGCGTTCGCGGTCACCTGATGGCCGACACGAACCCGCTCAGCTATGAGCGCCGTCAGCACCCTGACCTGGATATTCGCTCGCACGGTCTGACATTGTGGGACCTGGACCGGACCTTCGCGGTCGACGGTTTCGCGGGAGAGCAGCGTATGACCCTGCGCGACATTCTGGGGGTACTGCGCGACTCCTATTGTCGCCGCATCGGGGTCGAGTACATGCACATCCAGGACCCCGAAGAACGGGCCTGGCTGCAGGAACGCATTGAGATTCCCTTCGAGAAGCCCCGGGTCGAAGAGCAGAAACACATTCTCGGTCGTCTGAACGCCGCCGAAGCCTTCGAGACCTTCTTGCACACCAAGTTCGTCGGGCAGAAGCGTTTCAGCCTGGAAGGCGGGGAATCACTGATTCCGCTGCTGGACCAGGTACTGACCTCCGCGGCTTACGAGAAGCTCGATGAGGTCGTCATCGGCATGCCGCACCGTGGCCGCCTCAACGTACTGGCCAACATCGTCGGTAAGCGGCTTTCGAAGATCTTCACCGAGTTCGAGGGCCACATCGATCCGAAATCGATCGGCGGTTCGGGAGACGTCAAGTATCACCTGGGTATGACCGGGTCGTTCGAGACGCCGAAGGGCAATGCCGAGACCACCGTGTCGGTCACGGCCAACCCGAGCCACTTGGAAGCGGTCAACCCGGTGGCCGAGGGGATCGTACGGGCCAAGCAGGACCGTATCAACCTGGGTGAAGACGGGTTCACCGTCATGCCGCTATTGATTCACGGTGACGCCGCCTTCGCCGGTCAAGGTGTGGTGGCCGAGACGTTGAACCTCAGTCAGCTGCGGGGTTACCGCACGGGTGGAACGGTCCACGTGATCGTCAACAACCAGGTTGGTTTCACGACCGCCCCGGCGTATTCGCGTTCGACGCTGTACTGCACCGATGTGGCGCGTATGGTGCAGGCTCCGATCTTCCACGTGAACGGGGACGACCCGGAAGCGGTGTGCGAAGTCGCGAAGCTGGCCTTCGCCTACCGGCAGCAGTTCCACAAGGACGTCGTCATCGACATGATCTGCTACCGGCGTCGTGGTCACAACGAGGGTGACGACCCGAAGATGACCAACCCCGAGATGTACAACGTCATCGACTCCAAGCGTTCGGTCCGAAAGCTGTACACGCAGGACCTCATCGGTCGTGGCGACATCAGCATGGAGGACGCCGAGGAGGCCTTGGCCGACTATCAGAAGCAGCTGGAGCGGGTCTTCCGCGAAACGAAGGAAGCCCTGGGAGACAAGGCCGGTCCGACACCGTGGCACAACGAGCCGGAACCGCTCAGCTCCATTGACACGACGGTGGACGCCGGCACCATCGGCCTCATCGGTAAATCCCACGTCGCCCTGCCGGAAGGCTTCGTGCCGCACAAGGCGGTACGGAGGGTCCTGGAAAAGCGGGCCGAATCGGCCGTTTCCGGCGGAATCGACTGGGCGTTTTCCGAAATTCTCGCGTACGGATCCTTGTTGTTGGACGGCCGGGACGTGCGTCTCGCGGGGCAGGATTCGCGTCGCGGTACCTTCGTGCAACGTCATTCGGTCATCATCGACCAGGACGAGCAGGTCGAATACACGCCGCTGAGCAACCTGGCCGAGAACCAGGGGCGGTTCTTCGTTTACGATTCGCTGCTCAGCGAATTCGCCGCGATGGGCTTCGAATACGGATATTCGGTGGAGAACCCGGACGTTCTGGTCAGCTGGGAAGCACAGTTCGGTGACTTCGTCAACGGCTCGCAGACCGTCATCGACGAGTTCATCTCCAGTGGGGAAGCCAAGTGGGGACAGCCCACCGGCGTCGTTCTCCTGCTGCCGCACGGTCATGAAGGCGCCGGTCCCGACCACACGTCGGGGCGTATGGAGCGCTTCCTTCAGATGGCCGCCGACGATAACATGCGCATTGCCAATCTGACCACGCCGGCCAACTACTTCCACCTGTTGCGGCGTCAGGCCATGGACGAGGTCAAGAAGCCGCTGGTAGTGTTCACGCCCAAGTCGCTTCTGCGTCACAAGGGTGCCACTTCTGAGGTGGAGGAGTTCACCGACGGCGGCTACCAGCCGGTTCTGCGGGATCCGGGATTGGCCGACGGCACGGTAGACCCGACTCGAGTTAAGCGCGTCCTGTTGTGCTCGGGCAAGATCTATTACGATCTGCTGAAGGCCCGTGAGGAGCGTAACCGCTACGACATCGCCTTGGTGCGTTCGGAACAGCTGTACCCCTTGCCGGTGGAGGCGATTCGTTCGGCTCTCGGCGAGTTCACGAACGCCGAGGAGACCGCCTGGGTCCAGGAGGAACCGGCCAACCAGGGAGCCTGGTCCTATATCGCGCTCAATCTGCTGGAGAACATGGACGGAGTGCACCTGCGGCGCATCTCGCGGCCCGCGTCGGCGGCCCCGTCCACCGGTTCGCCCAAGGTGCACGAAGTAGAGCAGAAAGCACTGATCGACGTGGCGATTCCCAACTCCTAGGAGTCGCATCGACCACTGAACAACGGTGTCGGGGCCTGGTAGGCCTCGGCACCGTTGTTGTATCGTCGGCGGCTCTCGATCGGATTATGTGGCTGCGGCTCGCGATTGCGGTGCCGATATGCTAGTGGTGAATTCACGCTTGCCTGTTTAGAATCCAGATTTAAAGTTGAATCGAGGAAGAATGACCTACCCACCGAACGGCGGGGGATATCCACCACCCGGTTCCCAGGACCCCAATGCCCAATCTCCTCAATCTCCCGGCGGCGGCTTCCAGTACAATCCCAACGCTCAACCCGCGGGGGGACAGGGGCTGCCCCCGCAGCAACCACCCCCACAACAGCCGCCCCCGCAACAAGGCGGCTACGGACCTCCGCAGCAACCGCCCTACGGCGCGCCTCCTCCCGGTTACGGTGGTTATCCGCCACAACAGCCGCAGAAATCGAATACCGGTCTCATCATCGGTATGATCGCGCTGGTCGTAGTTCTGGCACTGGGTGGCGGTGTCGGCTATCTTTTGGTCAGCGACGACGGATCAGACTCCGACGATTCCGCTTCGGACTCCACCGACGGGGACAATACGAACGACGACGGTGACGACACCGACGATATCGACGACGGTGACGGATCGCCTGCGAAGACCGCGGAGGAGTTCGTCGAGGATTTCGTGTCCGGCCCGGTAGTAGGGATCATGTCGGGGGACCAAGGACAAATGTCGGCTTATACGGACGCCATTTGCTCCAGTGCGATGAGCGACCCGGACATGCAGATCGACGAGGACCCCACCGAGGACCTGGAGACGGAATCCTTTGACGTGACGTATAAGGTGCTGTCGGTTGAAGACGACGGCACGACCGGAACGGCAACGGTTGAGCTCACCCTCTCGATGGAGATGAATGGAACCGAATACGACCATCCGGTTGAGCTGACGATCGACCTCGCGCAGGACGACAATTCCTGGTGCGTGGAATACATTGAGTGATAAACGGGGAATCGGCGACTAATACGTGTTGTGGGGCGATCGAATGACCGCCCCACAACAGTCCGGGTGATTGAGGTCTTGATCGGCCAATACGGTGCTCACTTTCCTTGGCTGGTGCGTCACACGCGTTTTCAGGTCTGTTTATCCAGGCAGGATGACGGTGCCCAGCCGATGATCGTTCCGGAACGGACTCTGATCCATTCGTTGTCCAAAGTGAGACCCTTGCAGCTGAGTGCTTTGCCGCCTTCGGTGATATGGCAGGAGCCCTCCACCTCGGTTCCGGAATTGAGCCGCACGATCCGTTTGGAGCTGAAATCAGTATCGGTAAACACCGAAACACCGAACGCCGCGTTGACACGATAGGTACACCCGAGTTGGAGTTCCGCTGAAAGATCCTCGTTATAGATCGCGTGTTGCGCGCGGATCGTTCGTCGTTGACTCTGGGCGGTATCGTTATCGGCGCTGTAGGCCTCCGTTGCGACGGTCGTTTGGTCTCCGTGCCTTTCGTGGCTCTCTGTCGGTGGACTGGTCGAACCGCCTTCCTGTGCGAGTACTACGATCGTCAACACCGCAGCGGTAGCGACAGCCAAGCGCTTCACGAATTTTTGGTTTCCCACTGTCTTGGCACCCTTGGTCACTGAGTTTCCCAAGGTCTGCAACAGCTTCATCGTCGCCTCCTGAAGAGTGGAAACCGAGGAGGCCGGTCGCCGTATGGAGAGGTCGACGATACGACCGCGTCCTCGGTCTCGGTGTACTCTTTCAGGGTGAAGGCGATTCACGTGTGGCGCGGGGGAACGCGCCAAAAGTCGATGAAACGTCGTAATTACGACAGTGCGAATCGTGCATAGGACTTAAACGAGTCGAACACGTGTCTGCATCAGTCGTTCAGAATGGCGATCTTTCCAAACGCTTGTGTCGACGAGAGACGTTCAAAACCCTTGGCGGCCTCAGGAAGCGGGTAGGAGGCATCGATCACGGGACGGACTTCACGAGTGGAGCAGAAGGACATCACCTCGCGCAATTCCTCCATGGTCCCCATAGTGGAGCCCAGAATCTGCAGTTGCCGGAAGAAAACCTGCCGCATGTCGAGCTCTACATTCCATCCGGCGGTGGCACCGCAGGTAACCAGACGGCCGCCCGGACGTAGGGACTTCAACGAGTAGCCCACGGTTGACCCGCCGACCGAATCGATCACCGTGTCAACACGTTCCGGGAGACGCTCGCCCACTTTCGCGGGAACGACACCGAAAGCCTCGGCCGCCCGTTCCGCTCGCTCCGAACTGCGACTGGTGACATAGACACGCGCTCCCAGTGCGCGAGCCAGCTGCAGGGTCGCCGTCGACACTCCGCCTCCGGCTCCGTGGACGAGAACGGCGCTGTCGGCGGTCACATTGCCGCGGGTGGTCAGCATCCGCCAAGCGGTCAAATAAGTCGTCGGGAGGCAAGCGGCCTCCGCGAAGGACCATCCGTCCGGGACGGCGAGCAGATTGTCGGCGGGTGCCGCCACCGATTCGGCGATCGTGCCGGGATGCTGCTCGGACAGGAGCGTGCGTTTCGGGTCCAGGGTTTCATCGCCGTCGACCGGTGTGCCGATCACCGAATGGATCAAGACCCGGTTTCCGCTGTCGTCGAGACCGGCGGCGTCGGTGCCCAGCACCATGGGAGTCTGTTCGGACTTCAGCGCGACGCCCTGCAACGCCCACAGATCATGGCGATTCAGTGTGGCGGCCCGGACCTGGACACGTTTCCACTGCGGTGGTGCTTGCGGCGTGTCGAGCTCTCCGACGGTCAGAGCCTCAAGCGGCTGCTCGGGATTGACGGCATGTGCGTAGGCGGCGAGCATTAACGACCTCCCTTGGTGCGTTCCACTGTTCCAACTCCGAACTGTACGCCGGAAGCGGTATCGGTTACTTCCGGGTTCAGCGCGACGCGGGTGGCACGATTGCCACAATGTGGACCGATCGCGAATAGACATTCACTATGTGGACGTTTATCACGTTGTGATTGACGTCTGTCTCTCTCGCAGGGGCTTGGGATGACGCGGCGGCGTCTGCGCGGTATGGTCAATGTCGGAAACACAATTCGCTATTTTGAGAAGCGGGAGGGGCCATGTTCAAGCCTCTGATGAAGCGGCTAATTCCGAACGTTCACGTATCGGCGCACTGTGACCTGCCGTGTGGGGTCTACGACCCGGCACAGGCCCGTATTGAAGCCGAAAGCGTCAAAGCGATCTGCGACAAGTACCAGGCCAATGAGGACCCCGAGTTCCGGGCTCGCGCTCTCATGATCAAGGAGCAGCGCTCGAACCTGGTGAAAGAGCACCTGTGGGTACTGTGGACCGACTACTTCAAGCCACCTCACTTCGAGGCGTACCCGCAGCTGCACACCCTGGTCAACGAGGCCACCAAGCTGGCGGGAGCCGCGGGTACCAAGGGCCAGGCCGACCCGGATGTCGCCAACGAGCTTCTGGCCAAAATCGACGAGATCGCCAAAATCTTCTGGGAAACCAAGAAATAGTCGGTGAAACCACCGTTCCTGCCCGAACATCCGGGTTATGAACGGTAGTTCGCAGATACGAGCGGCAAAAGGTGGGTACGCGTTGCATGCGTGCCCACCTTTTGCGTGTCGACCACAGGATCGGACGTGCGTCGATTCTCGTCAGCGTGTGGAACGCACGGCCGCGGACCCGTGTCGCCGCCTGTGCGAGGAGTCAGCAACGTATGCGCTAGATTCCTTGTATGGCTTTCTTAGCCGAAATAAAATGTTGACATCAATGACGAGTATCGATCAGGAAAGGGGCCGATGTCTTACCACGAAGGACGAGACGATGTGGTCCTCCTCAGTATCCCGGCCCTCAGCGGATACTTCAGTGTCCTGCCGACCGCCGCGGCAGCCGTGGCCACCCGTTTGGGGTATTCGCTGCAAGAGATAGAGGATCTGCGAGCGGCGGTCAACACCGGCGCGCATCTCCTTTTCTCCGATGCTCGCGGTGAATCGGACTTGGAATGCCGGATGGACGTGACCGACGACCAACTGTGCATCACCATCAATGGAGCGCTGACACCTGTGGAATCAGGGTACGAGTGGAACATGTTGACCGCGCTCGCCGATGTCGTGGAGATCGGCCCGCAGCGCCTGACGATCAGGCACGGTCTGCCGGGCGGCGATATCGAGGCCGATACTCAGCGCCACGAGATTTGACCCGGGTTTCGGAGGTCGCCGATCAAAGCCGATTTAAGTGACATCGTGGGGGTCAAGGCATAAAAATGGTCGGCACATCCCACGACTGTGGATGTACCGACCAGATGCTCCCTGGATTGGGATCCGTTTAAACCTGCGCGGCGAGCGTCTGCAGGCTGCTGCGACGTTTCAATTCACGGCGCTCAACTTCGCTGAGGCCGCCCCATACGCCGGCGTCCTGACCGCTGGCGAGCGCCCACTGCAGGCACTGCTCCCGAACGGGGCACCGGTTGCACACGGCTTTGGCCTTCTCCACCTGTACCAGGGCCGGGCCGGTGTCTCCGATGGGGAAGAACAGTTCCGGGTCTTCATCGCGGCAAACGGCTTCGTGACGCCAATCCATTGGTTTCTCCTTGCTTGACTGTGGTGGTCGGGTTCCGTGTGTGTGGTGCCAATACCCGAAGCGACACGTGCTACGACCGTGGCATTGTCTCGTTGCCGGGCGTCGACCTGCGTCTGGACCGTGCGCGATTGCGACGGCATGCCGTGGCCGGTGGTGTCCCGCAACGGAACAAATGCGAGGATTCCTTGTGAAATACTTCACAAGGAAGGTGACAAGGGAGTGCGGACAAACCGGTCACTGCGAAAATCCAATCATTCACATATTGTGAGTGACATGCCGACGGATCTCACGCCGATCACGTTGGCGCTCAGGCTATTAGCCAATGAGCGTCGGTGACCGACAATGAGGCCGGCGATACAGTCTGTGTCATCCTTGTCGGACGCCTGATTCGAACTCGGTAGGGGGCCGCTGACATTCGCCTGAAGCGATATGACAAACTCCAATAGTAGTAATGACACACCGAAAACTGAATAGATGATTTGCATCACATACAGTATGACGGCGATGGGATCGTTGTCATATCGGTATCCGGGTAGCGAAAACCTCTCCTGTTCGTTCCCTCGTGTGGAGTCTCGGGCAGATTCGACATAAACGTCACCAGCGGTTAAAGCTAAGGTCCGTTGGCGAATGTGATGTCATAACCATGCTGATGACACGGCACGGGGGAGGCGACAGTCCATTAGTCGGCAGTCCTCCAACCGGTGAGATTCGACCGTACGTGACGCGAACATCATTGTGCGGTCAAAACGGGAACGTGTTCGTTCATCTCACGATCTCACCACTTGTCACTGAATGCTTTGTAATTGCTTCAGAACAAAATTGGCGGTACCCGAACTATAGGGCTTCCTTGTGCATCCATCACACACCATAATTCAATATTCTGTTTTTAAGTCTTAACGCCCCCGCAATTGGCGGCGTGTTCTACACTGCCTGTTCTGGCCGCAATTGTCAATAGGCCCTCTCAGGTTTTTCCGCCGCTCGGGCGGTAATCCCCGCCTTACACGAAGGCCACCATCTGAGCGGCAAACTAATGCATTACTTCCGTTCTACAGTTTTACCTGCAATTTAAGCGGCCACTCTGAGTGCCCGCGGCACGGAAGACAAGATCAGTTCCCGCCGTTCCCCAAGATAATCCCCATCGAGATGAAACGGTTGAGGTTGATCAGCTTGCAATTTGATCGATGACAAATCGTGATAAGTAACCGAATGTTTACCATCGGGAACCTCACGACCCGACAACAATCGGGCGGCCGTCTGGGCGGCTGTAGACATACCGAGTCTACGCAACAAGAGGGCATCAAGTCCAGTGTTAAACGAAGCGCGCGCGTTGAGATTTATCGGGATGCTTCCCACGTAGGTCCACGGCGCGCAATTCTGCACCACGACCATGCCAATCGACAGATCTTCCTCTCCATCGGCAAATGACACTCGAAGTGAATCGCCGTGCGTCCCATGCGTGTTGATTTCGGCCATAATCGCGCGCAGATAAAGTGCGGGGGAGGAGCTCTTTCCGCGTTTCCGATAGGATTCCACCCGCCGTATGACGGCGGCGTCCCAACCGAGACCGGCGGTGAAGGTGAACAGCCGACTTCGAGGCCCGTCGGTGACGCGGCCCAGGGAGACGTGCCGATGGTGTTTTTCGTCGAGACGATGGCCGATCGCCCATACCGCACGACGTGGATCGGTCGGGAGACCGAGCGAGCGCGCGAAGACGTTCGTAGAACCGCCGGGAAGCGGTCCCAACAACGGGGCCTCCTCAGCGGTGCGCGCCTCGGCGAGCATTCCGTTGATGACCTCATTGAGCGTGCCGTCTCCCGAAAGTGTCAGAATCACATCGACGGCCTCCTGCGTGGCCTTTGCCGCCAATTCCTCACCGTGTCCACGTGCTCGGGTGAAGAGGACTCGGAGCTCGACGAATTCCTCCAAAGCCCGCACCACCCGTTTGAGCCGACGGTGAGAGGTGGCGGTGGCTTTCGGATTCACAATCAGGAGGGCGCGCATACCGTAGACTCTAACGCTTTCCGGATGGTCACGGCGTCGAGAACGTCTCACTTTCGTGGTGTCGTTCTCTTTCCGCGTTTATATGCGTGTGCCGGTCATTCGAATACGTGTTTCGTTGAGGCGTGGTGTGGACGACACCGCGCCATGGGGAAAGACCCGCTCGGTCGGTTATTGTTGTCGGGTGAATGAGCCACCGACAGAATCGGACGGAACATCCGAGGTAAACCCGAGCCGTCCCGCCACGATTATCGCGGCGAGCGCCATGCTTGTCGCCATGGCACTTGGATTCGCCGGTCTGGCGATCTATGCCGTCTACGATGCCGTTCGAGGAACCTCGGACGGCCTGATGCCGATGCTCGGTCTCACGCTGGCGTACCTGGGCATGGCGGCCTTTTACGGCACCACCGGGCGGGCTCTGTGGCAACGAAGGAACGTCGTCTCCCGAGGTGTGTTCGGTGCCCTCGTTCTGGCTCCGGTCGGATATTTCATCCGGCAAGTCGGGCAGAACGATCTAGCGATCATGGTGTGGCTGGTGATGGTCTTGTTGCTGGTATCCCTCCTGGCGGCCCCCACTCGTGACGCGGTGGACTTCGAGAGGACCGCCGACGGACGGTGAGCGGAGGCCGAAGAGGGCCCCGACTTAGGGCACCGGCTCCAGGTGCGGCACTGTCGACCGCTCCAACAGCCGCAGTAGCTCGCGAGACGGGCCCAGCGGGTGCCCGAGGAAACACGCCCCGGCATCCCGGGCCTGTTCGGCGGCCAGATCGCACAGCAGACCGGGAGCGATGAAGTAGTGCAGCGCGCCGACACGTTCGGCACCGTCGCTACGCAGTTGCCGCACCGCTTCGTCGGGGCGGCGTCCCGGGCCCGTGGCGAACGCCTCCGACACGGGAACCTCCAGAAGGTTCCCCACCGTACGCGCCACTTCGGCGACATGAGCGCGGCCGTGTTCCATCGATGTACCGGCGGCCGACACGACGACCGCGTCCAGTGGTGGGAGCGCCCGGGTGAGCGAATGTGCCAGGCTCGTATCCCCGATGGCCGGGGCCAGTTCAACGGTTGTGTCAGGGTGTCGGTTTCGAACATCGGCGGCGACGGCGGGAAGGTCCACCGTCGAATGGTAGGCGTCGGTCAACAGCAACGGTACGAGCCGAAGCGTTCGGTGACCGCCTTCAAGCAGTTCATCGGCGATATCGCAGGGATGTGGAGCGTTGAACTCCAGGAAGCTGGGATGCATGCCCGCCGCCAAGGCGATATTGTGAACCACCGCCGCTGAGCGCGGGTCGCGACTGCCGTGTGCGACCAGGATCGTTGCCGTGCTCATCAGTGAATCCCGCATTCGGTCTTGTCGAAACCGGCCCATCGTCCTTCACGGCCGCCCGCGCGGGCGGTGCACGGCCAGCATCCCACCGATTCGAATCCCTCGGAGATCAGCGGATTGACCGGTATGTCGTGCCGGGCGATATAGGCGTCCACATCCTCCTGGGTCCACCGTGCGATCGGCGCGATCTTGGCCTTCTGACGCTTGAGATCGAATCCCACCACCGGTGTGTTCGCCCGGGTAGGGGATTCGTCGCGACGTAGTCCGGTCGCCCAGGCGTCGTAATCGCGCAGTGTGCGGTTGAGTGGGAGAACCTTACGCATCGCACAGCATTCATCGGGGGAACGGTCGAACAGTCGGGGACCGAACTCGCCGTCCTGGCCTCCGACGCTCTGTTCGGGTTCGATCGAGCGAACATTGACGTTCATGGTCTCGGCCACCAAATCACGTATGGCGAGAGTCTCGGGGAAGTGCAGGCCCGTGTCGAGAAAGACGACATCGATGCCGGGCGCCACCGAAGCGGCGAGGTGAACCATGACCGCGTCGGCGAATGACGAGGTCACACACAGGCGCTCACCGAATTCGGCGAGGCCCCATTCGAGTATGTCGGTGGCGGAGCGACCTTCGAGCCGCGTATTGGCCGTGGAGGTGAGATCGCGAAGTTCAAAGGGGTCACGTGCGGACTGTATTCCTGTCGAACTCATGTTTACTCCCAATGGGTATGTCTCGACCCGGACTGTCGGGCCGTGGAGTCGAATGGCCGGTAGGGCGGGGGAGCTGTTCGCGGCGATCGAGTGACCGCCGCGAACAGGCTAGTCGAACGGGGACGGGGTCTTCTGCGGAGCAGAGAGACCGTGGAATTTCACGGCGAAGACGCGGCTACAGCCGTGACAATGCCATCCGGCGGTGATTTCGTCGTTTGGATCGTCGTACGGGACCAGGTCGTCGTCGCCGCAGTAGGGGCAGAGATAGGGAACCACTCGACCGCTCATGTCAGATCGGCCTCCTCGGCACGGTGCACCCAGGCGGCAAAGGACTCGTTGCGTTCCCGCTGCGAGAGATAGCGTCGGGTGATCTTCTCTACGTAGTCGTCCAGATCGGCGGAGGCGACTTTAAGCCCGCGCGCTTTACGCCCCAAGGAGGCTTCCGAGGCGAGACCGCCGCCGAGATGTACCTGGAACCCTTCCACCTGTTCTCCGTCCACGTTAATCAATTGCCCCTTCAGACCGATGTCGGCCGTTTGGGTGCGGGCGCAGGCGTTGGGGCACCCGTTGACGTGAACCGAAATCGGCACGTCGAGTTCGGGGATGCGCTTTTCCAATTCGGATACCAGATCACGACCCCGGTCTTTCGTGTCCACGATGGCGAGCTTGCAGAACTCGATACCCGTGCACGCCATGGTGGAACGTCGCCACAGAGACGGGTTCGGCGACAGTCCGGCCGCCTCCAGATCCTGGACGGCCGAGTCGACGTCCTCTGGTTTAACGTCGAGAAGCAGAAGTTTCTGCATGGGAGTCGTGCGGATGCGATCGGAGCCGTACTTCTCGGCAACGTCGGCCAAACGATGCAGTAGGCTGCCCGAGACCCGGCCTACGACCGGTGCCATGCCGATGTAGAAGTTTCCATCGGCCTGTTTGTGTACTCCGATGTGGTCGAGTACCTGTTCGGGCGTATCGGGCTTATCCAGGTCGGGAAGTTTCCGGCCCAGATACTGTTCACTTTCCAGGACCGCTCGGAACTTCTCGGCCCCCCAGTCTTTCACCAGGAACTTCAGACGGGCGCGAGTACGCAGGCGTCGATATCCCCAGTCACGGAAAATCCGCACCACATTGACCCACACCTCCGCGATGTCGTCGGGAGCCACCCAAACGCCGAGGCGTTGCGCGAACATGGGGTTGGTGGACAGGCCGCCACCGACCCACAGGTCGAACCCGGGGCCGTGTTCCGGATGATGCGCGCCGAGAAGCGAGATGTCATTGGTTTCGTACGGGGTGTCGGGAAGCCAGGAGATGGCCGATTTGAACTTGCGGGGGAGATTCGACAGCGACGTGTCACCGACGAAGCGGCGGTAGATCTCATCGATCTGCCCGCTGGGGTCGACGACCTCGTCCTCGGCGACACCGGCGACCGGTGAGCCGAGGACCACGCGCGGGCAGTCTCCGCAGGCCTCCTGGCTGTCCAGTCCGACTTCTTCCATCCGACGCCAGATTTCGGGGACGTCCTCCACTCGAATCCAGTGGTACTGGACGTTTTGGCGGTCGGTGACGTCGGCGGTGTCCCGGGCGAACTCGGTGGAGATGTCGGCCAGCACCCGCAATTGCGCCAGGCTCAGGCGGCCGCCGTCCATGCGCACCCGCATCATGAAGTAGCGATCGTCGAGGTCCTCGTCGTCGAGGATGGCGGTCTTTCCTCCGGCGATCCCGGGGCGACGTTGAGTATACAGCCCCCACCAGCGGAAACGGCCTCGCAGATCGGCGGGGTCGATCGAATCGAATCCACCGTGAGCGTAAATGTTCTCGATACGGTCGCGAACGTTGAGCGGGTTGTCGTCCTTCTTCGACTGCTCGTTCTTATTCAGCGGCTCGCGGTGGCCGAGCGCCCATTGTCCTTCGCCGCGTTTACGACGGCGGGCGCGCGGAGCGCGGGCAGCGGTTTGATCGGAAGACACAGTGCGACACTCCTTGACAAAAATATTGAAAACCATAGAAGCAACCGGGGCGGATCGACGACCCCGGGCTCACAGAACTAGAGAAGCGAAGAATCAGCGCATTCGCCGCATGTCAGAGAAACATGCGGCGCTGAAGACACGACACAGGTCAACGTGGCGACGGGCCACCAGCCAAAGGTCGTGCGCGGAAGACATGCCGCCAAGTGTGCCACAACCCGAGCGAAGAGACGACCCCTATCCCGCTTGGTGGACGGTGACCGTTCAGCCGCTCCGCAGCACGTCGCCTAGCGGGGTTCTGAGAATCCCACTATTCGACGCACTGTGAACCGCCTGAACTCTTTAGGAGACACAGCCGGCTCTACCGCTTCTGCGCTTCGCTGGAAGCTCGCCAGTGTCGTAAAGGACCTGTGTGGTAGTCGAGTGCCCCTGAAGGTACAGTCGGCTCTACCGCCGCATACACACGCGCTACGTGCGTTGTTAGCGGCTCGACAGTTGGTATATCCGTGGGAACTGTGCGGTGGTTGAGCTCTTTAGGAGACACAGGCTGCTCTATCGCCGCGTCGTGCTTCGCACTTGCGGCTGACAATAAGAAGTACCTGGGCGGTTGGGCATTTTCATAGAGCACTGGCTGCCCCACCACTGCGTGCTGCTTGCAGTTTGCCAGGTGGGCGGTGTATTTCCCGATCCGTTTTGACAGCACAGATTGCGACACCGCTTCTGCAGTACGTTTGACGATTTTGAGTCGAGCGGTGGTAACCGGTTCCCGATGGACGGCCTGTAGTGGCTGTTGTGATGCGGTAAGGGGTGGGACGGCGGCGTTGTGCTTAAGCACTTCACCGCCGCTTGGGGCGTGACGGGTCTAATGCCGCCTGAGCACTGATTTCACGGGGAAGGCGTGGACGTAGGGCTGCCGGGGGACTGCCCGAGTCGAGCCATTCGGCCAATCGTTTCCGGTCGATGAGGGTGATTCCCAAATGACGGGCCAGCTTGTCGTTGCGAGGCCCGTGATTCATCCAGTGAAGATCGGCCGAGGTCAGCAGAACCGCGTGATCGCAGTTCCAGCGTGGTTTGGTTTCCCATCCGAGCGCTTTGAGGTGACGTTCGCCCATGCGTCGCATGGTGCCGTCGTTCTGCTTCGCTCGGACGATGATGCGTTTTCCGTCGGTCAGGGTGACGACGAAGTTGCATCCCAGGTCAGAGCCTTTGTGGCCAAATTTCTTGACCTGTTTGGCGTTGAGCCCGGTCAATAGCTGACCGATCGTCGCGTCGAACTTCTTGCTAGGCAGCTGATCAAGTTCCCGCATGATCTGCTCGTGGTGCCTGGCTTCGGGATCCATGGGTTGAGGAGGTTCGGTATGGAATAGAACCCAAGCACACAGGCTGGTTGCGGAGACGATGATCAGACCGGACAGGAACCAAACCCAGTTGTTGGCGATGAAATTGAGCGCAAAGTACCCCGCAATCAGGACGGCGGCCGGAATACCCAGCCGGACCAACCAAGACATATGCCACTCCCAGAACTTTCCATGTTGTTATCGGGTGTACACGGTTCGGTGAACCGGTCGGGCGGTCAAGAGCTCCTGGTCGACGATCGTGGAACCGGCCTGAGCCGCCCGGCCAATTTCCTGAGGTTTTGGTCAGCGTTCAATCCGTTGCCGGGTGAACGCAATCCCTACTTACCAGCTTCGCCTATAATCGTGATTTTGAACACCTATATGTCCCTAAAACGACAAGGCGGAGAGACAGAATGCATATGCAGGACACGCATACTGGCCCGCACGGCGAATTCTGTAACTCCATTGGGAACCTGACCGACACCGCCCCATATCTTAGGCAATACTGGCAAGGTGTCAACACATGAAACCGGCCGACTTGTGCTTGTCGGCGCGCCTTTGGGGAACGTCGCCGATGCCTCCGTTCGGCTGAAAACGGTACTGCACAGCGTGAATGTCATTGCGGCAGAAGATACTCGACGGCTCAAACGCCTTTTGTCGGATTTGGAAATCGATACCGACGCCGATATCGTCTCCTATTTCGAGGGAAACGAGCAGACCAAAACCGGTCAGCTTGTCGCTCGACTTGAAGGTGGCGACGACATCGCCGTCATCACCGACGGTGGCATGCCCTCTGTCTCCGATCCCGGTTATCGGCTTGTCACCGCCGCCATCGACGTCGGTGTGCCTCTGACCGCCGTTCCGGGTCCCAGCGCGCCCACGACGGCTCTGGCGGTGTCCGGCCTGCCAAGCGATCGGTTCATATTCGAGGGGTTCCTGCCGCGCAAATCCGGGGAAGCGAGTCGCCGATTGGCGGAGGTGGCACACCAGTCGCGCACGACGGTCTTCTTCGAATCGCCACGGCGCATCGAGGCGACCTTGGCGCAATTGTGCGAGTCGTTCGGTTCTCAACGGCAGGCGGCATTGTGTCGGGAAATGACCAAGACCTACGAGGAAGTGCGGCGCGGGACACTGGCATCGCTACTGGACGGCGCGCGGGACGATCCGCCGAGAGGGGAGATCACCCTGGTGGTGGCCGGTTGGGACGGACCCGATGGGAGTGAAGCCACCCCGGAGCGGCTCGCTGCCGAGGTGGAGGCGTTGGAAGAGACGGGGCTACCTCGCAAGGAAGCCATGCGTCAGGTAGCCCGTCAATACGGCCTCAAACGTCGGGACGTCTATGAGGCTCTTCTGTCACGTTAAAGTTCGTCGAACTTAAAGGTGCGCCAAGCGATCAGCGCGAACAGAGCGGTGAAACCGAGCATCGCGGCGATCTGAGGAATCACGTCGATCGGGTTGAGCCCCTCGACTCCGACGCCCATGATGGCGTCATTGAGGTACCGCATGGGGTTGACCGTAGCCACGGTTTGCAGCCACTGCGGTGATTCGTCGATGGGGTAGAACGCACCGGAGGTGAAGGCGATCGGCATGGTGACCAGGTTGGACAACCCGGCCGCGCCCGGAGCGGTCTTCGCGATACCGCCCACGATGACGCCCATGGCGATGAACATGGTGGTGCCCAACAGAGCCAAGGGAACGGAGAACCAGGCCCATCCGGTGGGGCGAAGCCCGAACACCGCGATGGCGACCGCTGCGAAAACGGCGACCTGTACGCACGCTACCAGGAGGTTGACGGTGATGCGCGAGCCTACGACGGTGCCGGCTCCCGCAGGGGTCAACCGTAGTCGCCGCAGAACCTTCGTCTTCTTCCAATCCACCAGCGACCCGGCCGAATTGAAAACCCCGGAAATCGCGATGGCCCAACCCAACATGCCGGGTGCCAGGTATTGAATGGGATCGGTGGTCGCGCCGTTGTCGGACTCGAAATTCAGTGAATAGGTGGAGTCGAGCCCGGACGATTCCTCCAGAATGTCGGCGTTGGTGGAATGAACGGCATTGGAGATCCCGTTTTTCGCCGCATCGGAAATTATAGACATCGATTCGTTATAGCGGACGGTGACATCGTCGCCGGACTGGCTGACCACGGCCGCTGCTTCGCCGTCCTCCAACTGGGCGACGGCGGAATCGAGGTCGTCGACACGGCTGACGTCCAGCTCCGAATCGTCGAAACCCTCCAGTGCCGCAACCTCGCCCACGATCAGTACCCGAGGCGAGGAATTGATGCCCGAGCCGAACACCAACGACAACAGCGCCATCATAATGAGGGGAAACCCCAGGGCGAAGAACACCGACGCTCGGTCGCGTGTCCAACCTTTCCACTGGGCCCTCACCAAAGTCTTAAAAGGGGTCAATCTCTCCACTCCCGTCCGGTCACGTTCAAGAACACGTCCTCCAGATTCGAGGTACGAACCGTCAAGCCTTCCAAGGCGTCGGCCTCGGCGAGCTGAACCAACAACTCCTTCGGACGGCGGGTGCGGAATACCGTCGCACCGTTTTCGGAAACGGAGTCAATGGCCGTGAGATCGTCCAGGTTCACCGCTTCCAACTGGCCGGTGGAGATCTTCACCGCCGTCGGAGCGTCGAGCTCCTGAATGAGCGTTTCCGGGGAATCGAGGGCGAGAATACGGCCCCCGTCCATGATCGCCACCCGATCGCACAGGTACTCCGCTTCCTCCATGTAATGCGTGGTGAGGACCACGGTGCGACCTTCGGAATTGATCGTGCGCAACAGTTCCCACATGTTACGGCGCGCCTGAGGGTCGAGAGAGGCGGTCGGTTCGTCGAGAAACAGCACCTCCGGATCCGCTACCAGGGCACAGGCAATGGAAAGTCGCTGTTGCTGACCACCGGACAGCTTCTCACATCGCTGTGAACGGTGCTCGGACAGACCGACCGTCTCCAAGACTCCCTCAACACGATCCGCCGACTGTCCGTACAGTTCGGCGAATGTGGTGAGCTGTTCGGTGACGTTCAAGAATTCAAAAAACGTATTGGTCTGCAGCTGCACCCCCATCCGGCGCGTCAAATCCGGATTATGCGGCCACGGTGACGTACCCAGGACCCGAACCGAGCCGTCGTCCGGACGCTGGACCCCCTCGACCATTTCCAAGGTCGTCGTCTTGCCCGCTCCGTTCGGACCGAGAATGCCGAAGAACTCACCCTCTCCGACAGAGAAATTCACCTGTTTGACCGCTTCGACCGGGGGTCTATTCCGAGGGCGGAATGTTTTAGTGAGGTCATTGACCTCAATTGCGGATTCCATTCCATCAGACTACCCCGCAGCCGGTCCGGCAAAAGATCACGATACGTAGATGTTCGCTGTATAACGCTGCGACCGGGCCGCGAAAATCAGACGATTTTAATGACCGACACACACGAAACCGTCGAAAATCCGGATATCCCCACCATGGGTATTCGAATAATTGCGACACAAGAGAATTCAGAGCACCCCTCACCCTTTCGTTCCGCAATGTCATGGCATAGTTCAAATGTTGACTTCTGTACGGAACCGTGCCTATCGGATGCGGGTTCCGTTTTTGACGCCCCAGGTTCGCCCCATGAAACGGAGAATCAAATATGGTAATGGGACCCACTCACGCCATGAGCGGTGCTGCCTTGTGGTTGGCCGGTTCAGCCGTCGCCGCGGCGGGTTTCGGATTGGAACAGTCCGCCGCTGAACTCGTCGTCGGTACCGTCGCGTGTTCCGGTGCCGCGCTGTTTCCCGACATCGACTGTGCGGGAAAGGTGACCACCAACAAGGGAGGCTCCACCGTCGCCCGCGCCTTCGGGCCGCCCTCGATGATCGTCGCCGAAGGGACAGAACGAATATGCTATTGGTTCTACCTCCTGACCAAAACAAAGAAGGACCGAAAACGAAGTAACGGGCACCGAACCCTCACCCACACTCTCATGTTCGCCGTCCTCATCGGTTTCGGTACCGGGCTACTGGCCGCCAAATTCGGCAAGCCCGCCGTCATCACCATCCTGTTCATCCTCACCGGACTGGCGGTACGCGGACTCATGTCCACCACCGTCAAGAAGAAGGGCTGGGTGGTGACGACAGGAGCGTCACTCGCGGCGGCGTTCGGAATGTTCCATCTGCTGCCCGACGACCGCTCCTACTGGCTCCTCGGCCTGGCGATGGGCTTCGGTTGCGTCATACACGTCCTCGGCGACATGGTTACCAAGATGGGTTCGCCGCTCCTGTTCCCCGTCCCCTTCAAAGGAAAAGTCTGGCAAAACCTGGGTCTACCCCGCAAAGTCGCCCTGCGCGCCGGCGGAAAACACGAAACCCGCTACCTCATGCCCGCTTTGACCATCATCGTGGTGCTCGGGTGGTTGTGGAACCTTCCCGAAACTCAGAACATGATTTTTGGAACCGCTATGGATTAGCGGCGCTCGCGAAAAAGCCGTCTCCTAGACCTTGTCGGTCTACGAGACGGCTTTTGTCGTATCAGGTTCCGGTGTTTAGTCGGCGGACGGGTCGATCATCGTCCCGGACGCTACGGCCGCCACCCGTCCACCGACGGCGACCGAGCTCAGGTCCCCGTCGGTGACTTCAACGGCGACGTCCAGGGTCGAAGGGCGCCCCATTTCGGTGCCCTGTGAAATCGACAGTCGGTGCGTTCCATTGCCTTTGACCATGCCGACCGTGTGCAGATAGACGCCCAGCGCGAGGGCCGCAGATCCGGTGGCGGGATCCTCGGTCACTCCGATGCCGGGGCCGAAGAGGCGGGCGTGGACGTGCTTCTTCGCGGCATCGAAGTGGAAAAGGTAGACCTTCGATGCGAAACCTGCGGTGGAGGTCGCCTTGGCGACCGATTCGCGAGCCACGGGTAGGAAATAATGGGTCAGCCCGGCTCCGGCGGTTCGCGCCGCCCCGGCCTGATCCGCTTCACCGAGTCCGGCCGCCGACAGCAAGGGGGCCGCCTCCATGTCCTCCCCGGAATCGAGGTTGGTCGACGTCAGCCAGGCGTGGTCGCCGTCTACCGCGATGGTCATGACGCCTGCCTGGGATTCCTGCATGACGGTGTATACGCCGTCGGGATCGGCCGTCAGCCGGTCACTGTTGCGGCGGACGAATTCGACCGCGGCTCCCAAGGTCGGATGTCCGGCAAAGGGAAGTTCCACGGTGGGGGTGAAGATTCGTACGCGATAGTTGGCCATCGCCTGAGTGGGGGCGAGGAAGAAAATCGTCTCCGAATAGCCGAACTCTCGGGCGATGGATTGCATGTGGTCTGCGGTGAGGTCGTCGGCGTCAAGGACGATGGCGAGTTGGTTCCCGGCAAAGGGCGCATCGGTGAAGACGTCGACGATAGTGAAATCGAGCATGTATGCATTGTCGGCCATCTAGGCAGACGACGCCAGGTTTTTAGTCGTGGGGTGTATGAGCCGTCGGGATCGCATGGTCTGACAAACACCGGTTAACGACTCATTCGTATCCGCTCGTGCAAATGTACGTGGAAGTGCCGATTACAGGCGATATAACTATGAGGTTTCCGGAGGAATGGTTTGACTTGCACTGAGTCCGGTAGTAGTTCTCCTCTTGCGCGGTATCATAGGTGATCCGATCATACGATCCTTTAGGGAGACTGGAGGCTGCGCTTTCGGCGGTCCAGACGACGCGCTGTTTGGTTGCCGCCGACCAACAGGGAACCTGCACATACGGATACAGGGAATCATCCTGTGCCATGCGCTGGATGCAGATGTCGTCTTCCGGTAGGCCATCGACATCCTCGTGCAGGGCCTGGCTGACGAAGTCCGCGAAATTCTGGTTCGACAGGTACAGGACGAAAAAGAACACGGCGAAACCCAGTCCGGTCTTTCCCCAGGGGATCGGCGGTGTAGGGCTTTCGTTGCCGGAGGATTCGTCGTTGGGCTCGACATCGCCTTCATCTATGTCCATGAGGGTACCGTTCTGTCGTCACAATAGAACATGCCGATTTCAGAATATGTAAGGCTTGCAACTCAGACGGTGATGTGGTTTCTGTGCGCAGAGGTGCCGGCCCGTACCTGGAATCGCCGGACGATAGGACGCCGGACAACAACTGAGGTGGTTGGCCGGCGGATGTGGGCGACCGTCACCGCGTCGACGGTTCTCGGGCCGTGCGCCCACACCCGCTCGATTGTCAGCGTTCGTCGGTGAGGCGCAATACGTTACCGATCAGACGCAGTCCCGAGGCGCGCTCGGACGTCAGGATGGATTCGGGGTGGAATTGCACGCCGTACCATCCGCGCATGGGGTCCTCAATCGACATGGCGATGTCGTCGAGGGCCGAAGTGGTGACGAATCCGCCTTGTACCTGGTCGATGGTGGCGTGGAGCGAATGGTAGCGGGCCGTGGTGAGCCGATCGCCCACGTCGGAGAAGAGTCCGCCTCCGAACACTTTGACGTTGCCGGGTTTTCCGTGGGCGGGTTCGTCTAGAAGCGATAGCTTTCCGCCGGTGTACTCCACCATCGCCTGCAAGCCGAGGCAGACGCCGAAGACCGGCAGCTCGCGACGTTCCAAATCCCGCAGTAGAGCCTGACAGGCAAAGTCCGTCGGGCGTCCCGGTCCCGGAGACAGCACGACCAGGTCCGGATTGATGTCGTCCAGCGCCTGTCCCAGATCGAAACCGTATCGCAGCGTCGTGACCTCGGCATCGTGCTGGCGGAAATAATCGGCCAGGGTATTGACGAAGGAATCCTCGTGGTCGATGAGCAGCACACGTCGGCCGGTACCCGCCGCTCCGCCGGCCACATCAATGGCCGCCGGGGGTTCGGGCCGCATCCGGTGTTTTCCTTCGGCCGCCTCGAGCAGGGCACTGGCCTTCAGGAACGTTTCCGCCTCCTCCATGTCCGGATCGGAGTAATAGAGCAGGGTGGCACCGGCCCGGACACTTGTCAGTCCGTCCCGGATATGAGCGGTGCGCAAGGTAAGACCGGTGTTCATGGAGCCGTCGAAACCGACGTAGCCGACGGCCCCTCCATACCAGCGGCGTGGCGTCGTCTCGTTCCGCTCGATGAATCGCATGGCCCAGGTCTTGGGAGCACCGGTGACCGTTACCGCCCACATGTGGGTCAGGAACGCGTCGAAGGCGTCCATGTCCTCGCGTAGCCGCCCCTCGATGTGGTCGACGGTGTGAATCAGGTGAGAGTACAGCTCGATCTGACGTCGCCCGATCACGCGAACGGACCCGGGGACACAGACCCGTGCCTTGTCGTTGCGGTCGACGTCGGTGCACATGGTCAGCTCGGCCTCTTCCTTCTCGGAGTTCAGCAGAGACAGGATCTGTCCGGCGTCCTGGAGGGGATCGTTGCCACGTGCGATGGTTCCCGAAATCGGGCAGGTCTCCACACGGTTGCCGTTGACCCGCACGAACATTTCCGGCGAGGTGCCCACCAAGTACTCGTCGTGTCCGAGGTTGAAGAAGAACTCGTACGGTGAGGGGTTGGACTTCTTCAGACGTTCGTAGAACGATGCGGGGGAATCGCAGGTGGTGTACATTTCGTGGCCGGGGACGACTTCGAAGAGGTTCCCCTCGCGGAACTCCTCCTTGGCCTGCCGTACGACCTCTGAATACGCGCCCGGTGTCGGCCCCGCCGGAACCTCCTCGGCAGGTCGGTAATCGAAGTGTTCGCCCGTGCGTTCCAGTCCGACGGTGGACGCGCCGTCCACCTCGAAGTCATAGCGGTACAGGCTCGCCGTTTCCCGTTTCCTGTCCACGACGTACACCTCATCGGCCAGATGCAATACCGCGTCGCGTACGTCCGACGGTCGCTCCTTGGCGAACTCGATCGGTTCGAACTGGTAGGCGAGATCGTAACCGAACGCGCCCCACAACCCCAGGTAAGGGTCCTCGCATCCAAAGGCCGACACAATGGCCCGCAACGCGGTGAACACCGTCAACTGTCGGGAACGTTGTTCTTCGGTCACCACACCGGGATCGGTGGGAACCTCGATCGACACTGCATCGCCCTCGACCTTAACCGGGGCTACCTGGGACAAAGCGTGTTCAAAGACCGGCAGGACGACCTGGCCGCGTTCGTTCAAAGCCTGGGCGGTAACCGTGCGCCCGCTGACGACGACTTCGGCGGCCGGATTGACATAGGCCAGGTGGAAACGTGAATAACGTCCCGGGTACTCCATTCCCGAGGAGAGCACGCCGCCGCGGCGAGACTCGACCAGTTCGGAAATATAGTCCAGGTCGTCGGTGTTGAGAGTGGCGGCGGTGCGGGTGATGCGCGCTCCGCCCGCAGTGGTGTAGACGGTCATGGCCTGAGGCTCCTTATTATTTGAGAACCGCCTGGGAGCCGTGGCCGAGATACACGCACAGCGACCGCCCCCCCAGGCGGTCGCTGTGCTGTGTGTTCGCAGAACCAAGCAGCGCCGCCTCAGCGACGCCACCACCAGTTGAATGCGAACGTTGTCATGACAGCGATGCTACCCGGTCCGAGTGCTGAGATCACCTCGGGTGGAGGCATTGTTTTTGTGGCGCTGCCGACAGTTCGTTGTTCGGGGCAAGACGCGGCAATGGGAGTTTCGTCTTTTCCCGTCGACGCGCTAGACTCAATAGCGAACGACGTTGACCCGGCCATCACCGGCGAGTCTCCGGAAGAACGGGCCACGGCCTCAGTAGAACCGGACGGGACGGCCCGTTACAGCCCCGAACGAGAGGACGCACGACTTGGAAGGTCGTGACGTCAAGCGAGGTGGTACCGCGGGTACAGCCACTCGTCCTCGCACACCCAGGTGTCAACCAGAACTATCCGGTGTGTACGAGGAGCCAAACGATGACCTATCCGCTTGACCAACCCGATCGCGGTGTTCCCGCCAGCCCCGACCTCCCCGGCGTGGAACGACGAATCCTGGATTTCTGGAAAAAGGACGACACCTTCCAAGCGTCCATCGACAACCGTGACCCGGGCGAACGTGGCGAGAACGAATTCGTCTTCTACGACGGCCCTCCTTTTGCCAATGGGCTTCCACACTACGGTCACCTGCTGACCGGCTACGTCAAGGACGTCGTCCCCCGGTACAAGACAATGCGCGGCAAGCGGGTGGATCGCCGATTTGGTTGGGACACCCACGGTCTCCCCGCCGAAGTGGAAGCGGAAAAGGAACTCGGCCTGAAATCGAAGGCCGACATCGAAAGCTACGGCATCGAGAAATTCAACCAGGCCACTCGCGCCTCGGTGATGAAGTACGCGGGCGAATGGGAAGACTACGTGACGCGACAGGCCCGGTGGGTGGACTTCGAGAACGACTATAAGACCCTCGACCTGTCGTACATGGAAAGCGTCATGTGGGCCTTCAAGTCCCTCTACGACAAGGGACTGATCTATGAAGGCTACAAGGTGCTGTGGTACTGCTGGCGCTGTGAGACGCCGCTGTCGGCCACGGAAACGAAGATGGACGACGTCTACCTTCCCCGTCAAGACCCCGCCGTCACCGTCGGACTTGAAGTGACCGGTGACAGCTCCTTGCAAGGCGCTAAACTGCTGGTCTGGACCACCACTCCGTGGACGCTGCCGTCGAACCTGGCCGCCGCGGTCGGCGACGACATCGACTACGTGGAAGTGGAAGCCGAAGGCAGCCGCTACGTCCTGGCGGAAGCCCGACTGGGCGCCTACGCCAAGGAACTCGGCGAGGAGCCGGTCGTTCTCAACCGGTACAAGGGAACCGACCTGGTCGGGCTGACCTACCGGCCTCCCTTCAACTTCTTCGAAGGCCGGGCCAACGCCTTCCAGGTGCTGTCGGCCGACTACGTTTCGACCGACGACGGTACCGGTCTCGTCCACATCGCTCCGGCCTTCGGTGAAGAGGACAAGGTCGTCACCGACGCGGCGGGAATCGAACCGGTCGTGCCGGTCAACAGTCAGGGCCGCTTCACCGGCGAGGTCCCCGACTTCGAAGGCAGCCACGTGTTCGACGCCAACAAGGAGATCATAAAATGGCTGAAGGTCACCGAGAAGCTCCTGAAACACGATACCTACCAGCACAATTATCCGCACTGCTGGCGGTGTGACTCGCCGTTGATCCAGCGTGCCCTCTCGTCGTGGTTTGTCAACGTCACCTCCTTCCGCGACCGCATGGTGGAACTGAACCAGCAGATCGACTGGACGCCGGAGCACGTCAAGAACGGCCAGTTCGGCAAATGGCTGGAAGGCGCTCGTGACTGGAACATCAGCCGAAACCGGTTCTGGGGTTCACCCATCCCGGTGTGGGTGTCGGACAATCCCGAATACCCACGGACCGACGTGTACGGTTCACTCGCCGACCTGGAGGCCGACTTCGGTGTCACAGTCGGCGACCTCCACCGTCCCGAGATCGACACCCTCACGCGCCCGAATCCGGACGACCCGACCGGCCAGTCGACCATGCGACGGGTCTCCGAAGTGCTCGACTGCTGGTTCGAATCCGGGTCCATGCCGTTCGCGCAGGTGCACTATCCCTTCGAGAACCAGGAATGGTTCGAACAGCACTACCCGGGCGATTTCATCGTCGAATACACCGCACAGACGCGAGGTTGGTTCTACACCATGCACGTGCTGGCCACCGCGCTGTTCGACCGTCCCGCCTTCCGCACCGCCATCGTGCACGGCACTCTGTTGGGAGACGACGGACAGAAGATGTCCAAATCCCTGCGCAACTATCCCGATGTGCGCGAATCGTTCAACACCTACGGTTCCGACGCGGTGCGCTGGTTCCTGGTGTCGTCCTCAGTGCTGCGCGGCGGCGACATGCCGGTCAACGAACAGGGATTCCGCGACGCCACCCGGCACATCATCCTGCCGCTGTGGAACGTGTGGTACTTCTACACCCTGTACGCCGATGCCGCCGGTTACGACAAGAGCGTGGAGGAGTCGCGTGCCATCGCGCTCGCAAGCGACCACCAATTGGACCGTTACCTGCTGGCCAAGACGCGTGAACTGGTGGAGGGAATGACCGCGGCGTTCGACGCGTACGACCTGTCGGGCGCGGCCGAGACCTTCCGACTCTTCCTGGAAAGCTTGACCAACTGGTACGTACGTCGTTCGCGGGATCGCTTCTGGGAAGGCGAGGAAGCGGGATTCGCTACGCTCGCCACTGTCGTGAAGACCGCCACCGAGGTGGTCGCCCCGTTGCTTCCCATGGTGTCGGAGGACATCTGGAAGGGCCTCACCGGAGGACGTTCGGTACACCTGATGGATTGGCCCGACTCCGAGGATCTCCCCGCGGAGCGCGACATGGTGGCGGCGATGGACCTGGTCCGCGACGTCGCTTCGGCGGGCCTGTCGCTGCGTAAGGCTCGCAAGCTTCGGGTTCGCCTGCCTTTGGCGTCGTTGACGGTGGCGACGGCCGACGCTGAGAAACTGGAGCCGTTCGTCGGTTTGATCAAGGACGAGGTCAACGTCAAAGACGTCATCCTGGATCCCAAACTGGAGGACTATTCCACCAAGGACCTGAAACTGGTGCCGCGAGTACTGGGACCGCGACTCGGTAAGGACGTGCAGCGTGTCATCAAAGCCAGTAAGAGCGGAAACTGGGAGGTCAAAGGCGATACGGTCGTCGTCGACGGGGTCGAGTTGGAAGACGGGGAATACGAGCTGACTCTCGCGCCGGTGGCCGCCGACCGTACGCAGGCGTTGCCGGACGGGTCCGGGGTGGTCGTACTCGACACCGAACTGACTTCCGAACTGGAGGCCGAAGGCGTCGCTCGGGATGTGGTGCGCGTCGTACAGCAGGCCCGCAAGGACGCCGACCTGGACGTGACCGATCGCATCCACGCCACGGTGAAAGCCGAACAGAGCGTGCGGGACGCCGTGGAGCGGCACCGCGACTTCGTGCAAGGCGAGACGTTGGCTCTGGATCTGGCCTTCGGCGACGTATCCACCGAAGCCACCTCGGGCGAAGCCGGTGACGGTTCGGTGGTCCAGGCGAGCGTCGTCAAAGTCGACCGCTAGGTGATCCGCGGTGTGGTCGGAATCCGGCCGCACCGCCGATATCAGCTGTTCGAAACGGGGAATCGACGTAAGATTCGTCGATTCCCCGAGCGGCTTAGGATTCGGTACCGATGTCGGGACAGAGCTTCCAGCTTCCGTCCTCTTGCGTCAGTTTGACCGTCTGCTCCTCATTGTCGACGACCTCTCCGGTGACGGGATCGAAGCCGCTGGCTTCAACGGTCACGGTGGCCTCGTCGCCGTCGACCTCCACGTCGGTGACTTCGAAGTCGTATTCTTCGAACTGGCGGCCCTTTTCCGACTTGACTTCCTCGAGCTCCTCGTCGGACAGGTCCTCGTAGGCCTCGAAGCTCTTTTTGAACGGGTCGACGATCTTCTCGCACAGGCGGTCGTCCGCCACCTGATAGATGGTGTCCACATCGGCCTCGCCGATCGCCTTGCTCAGACTCTTGAGGTCCTCTACCGAGTCTTCAAGTGCCTCTTGTGCTTCCTCCTCGGGGGAGGAACAGGAACCGACAGCCAGGGTCGTGACGGCGGCCAGGGACAGGGCGGTCGCAGAGCGCTGCAGAAGTTTGTGCATCGTAGCTTCCCGAAATCGACGTACAGTCGGACGGTTGTCCGACTCTGCTGCGAGAATATATCAACTCGGAATGACGGTTGTAAAGGCCTTCCACAGCCTTCCCCAGACGGAAATGAGCACCGATGCGGGTGTCGGCCTTGCCGTTAGGCTTGTTCGAACATTCCGCAGATCTCCCACGTTCCCGAATCGTTTTCCAGCACGCTGACATTATGGGTGACATCCACCCGTTCACCGTCCGCCGACGGGTCGTTGTAGAGAATGTGGGCTTCGACGTTGCCGGCACCGGCGTAGGCGTAAGCGTCCATGATGTGTACTTCCAGTTCGAAGTCCCCCGGATCGGCAAGAGAATCGAGCTGCTCCTGTTTTGCCTGCTCGGGCATTTCGGCGAACATATCCGACATCACGGCGAGATCGGACTCGCACAGATACGGTTCGGCGGCGTCGGCCGCCGCGTCTCCGTCGATCAGGTAGAGCGATGTCTGTACTTCCTCGAAGGCGGCGGTGTAATAGTCTTCGACGAGATCGGATACCTCTTCGGAATAGTCCTCGGAAGCGGATTCCTCCGGGGGCGTCGACGCGTCGGAATCCGGCGTGGGGTCGTCATCCCCGCAGGAAGTGAGTCCCAGCGTTCCGAATGCGACCACCGTGGTCGCGGCCAGGAGGCGGTTGGGGCGGTTGAGGGTCAAACGTGCCGTCATAGGTATGGCGCTCCCATTTGTGAAACTTTCCTATTAAAACAGGATCATAACTCAATTACTACACCGGTTCGCCACGACCCCGGCACCGACACTGTCGTCACCCGAAACGCAACTCGGGCAATGACTCCGGACGGACCGTCTGATTCGCCCCGACATAATAGAACGCCACGTGAACCCGCGAGGGATCGACCGAATTCAACCGCGCCCAGGCATGGCGATACACCGCCAACTGCACGGCCGCCCGTTCGGCGCGCTCGCCGTGGGGAGGCTTGCCCGTCTTCCAGTCCACCACGTCCCAATCCCCGTCGTCGCGAGCGAACACCGCGTCGATCCGCCCACGCACCGGAGTGCCGTCGACCGACACGACGAACGGAACCTCCTGGGCCACCAGGCTCCTTTGCGCCCACTCCGACCGTTCGAACCGTTCCTTCAACTCGCGCAACTCCACGTCGGAGACAACCAGGTCGGCATCCGAGGCCCCCGGCATGTCCACGGGGTCGAACAGGGGGCGCTGCCCGAAGAACTCCTCCACCCAAGCGTGGAAATCCGTTCCACGCGCCGTCGCCTCCTGCTGGACCGACGGCATCGGCCGCCGTCGAGCGCGGGCGAAGGAATCGGCGTCACCCCACAATGCCACCAGCTGTGAAGTGGACAGTCGCGACGGGTACTCCACGGGAATACGCGCCGAATCCCGTTCGGCGCGCTCGCGAAGCAGTAGTTCGGTATCGCGGATCCACTGTGCCTCTTGCCCGTCCGGATCATCGTCGACCGCGTCCGTGGCGGTGGCGACGCGCAAGGCGGCCTCGGCGACGACTTTCTGGCGTTCACCCAATGGATCGGGCGTGGGCCAGGTGGCCGACCAACTCTGATTTTCATACGGATTCGTGTCGGGCTTGGCGTCCCACCGCGTTTTGACGGCTCCCGCCTCAATCGCGTCGTTGAGGTAATCCGACGGCGGACGTGCCCCTTTGGTCCCGCGCTCGAAATAATACCCGCTCACCAGGAGCGTCTCACGGGCTCGCGTGAAGGCAACGTAGGCCAGACGTCGCTCTTCATCGAGCTTGTCGTCGGAGTCGTCGCGGCTGAATTCGCTGAGTCCGGTCTTCAATTCGGAGGATGTGGTGGTGTCGGCGAAATGAAAGGTCGGCAGGTAATCGCGATCGCCTCGGAGTGGGTAGGGGACATGCTCGGGTTTGACCGGCCATTTCGTCGTCTTCGGCGCGGAGGGAAACACTTTATTGGACAGACCGGGTACGGCCACGATGTCCCATTCCAGCCCCTTGGCGGCATGGACGGTCAACAGCTGTATCGCCCCGAGCTCGGTTTCGGCGCTTTCGATCACCGCTCCGCGCTCTTTTTGATTCAAAGCCTCCAAATAGGATAGGAACCCGGGAAGTGAGGCGGCGTCGTTGTGGAACTCGTATTCCGCCGCCAACGAGACGAACTCATCGAGGTTGTCGACACCGCCTTGATGCAGCAGCGTTTCCACTTCCAATCCCGTCACCGACACGACCTCGGACACCAGATCGGGAAGTGATTGTTGCAGGCGGCCACGCAACCAATCCGTCTCCGCCTGAAAGGCCGCCAGCCGTTCGAGCAGAACAGGGGAGTAGCGGTCGCCCTCCCCCGGATCGGCCACCGCGTCCGACAGGAGAGCCTCCAATTCGGACTCCTCGTTGAAGTGCGTGACCTCCGGTTCAAACCCGTGTGCTTGGGGAACCAGCTCGCGAGCCCGCTCCCACAACGCTTTGATGTCCCGTGGCCCGATCCGCCAACGCGGACCGGTCAGTTGCCGCATCAATGCGGGACCGTCGGCCGGGTCGGCGAGCACACGCAACATGCTGACGACCTCCAGAACCTCCGGGTAATGCAGCAAACCCACCGAACCCACCACCCGAACCGGGAGTCCGGCGGCTTCCAGCGCCGAGCGCAGTGCCGGAATGAGTTTGCGCGACCGCACCAGGACCGCGGCCGACTTGTCCCGATTGGGTCCCCAACTATGCGTCAAGTGCCGGGCGACCCAGGCGGCCTCCTCGTCGGCGGTGGTGTGCATGGCGGCGTCCACCTGAGCGGGGCCTTCGACCCCCGCTTGAAGTGGAGGGATCACCATTCCCGGTTCACTGCCACGGCTGTGCCCTTCACGTAGGGGACGAGATATCGCATTGGCGACGGTGAGAACGTTCCGGCGGTTGCGCCACGACCGGGTGAGATGCATGATCTCGGCATCGTCTCCGGCCGGATCGGAAAAGAGCGAGGGAAAGCGCGCCAAGGCTCCGGTGGACGCCCCGCGCCAGGAATAGATCGCCTGAATCGGGTCGCCGACCGCTGTGACCGGGTGGCCCCCACCGAACAGACCGTGCAGCAGTTCGGTCTGCGACACCGAGGTGTCCTGGTACTCGTCCAGCAAGACCACGCCCCAGCGGTTCCGTTCCTCGGACACGATCGCGGGATGTTCGGCGACGACGGTATTGGCGAATTTCAGTTGGTCGGAAAAGTCGATGACGCCGTGCTCGCGTTTCACCTCGTCCCACGCTTCCACCAAGGCCAGGAGCTGCCGTCGTCGATCGCCCAGAGACACCATGTCGCGCGATTCCTGATTGGACGGCTTCGCGTCACAACGGGCGAGAACCTCCTCGGCGAAGTCATTGTCGAAGTCTCGCACGCGATCGGGAGTGACCAGATGCTCCGACATCTCCGCCGACAGCTGCAATACCAGGTCGGTCACGCGCGCCACCGACACATCAAAGGCGCTCAGGTCGCCGCCCCAGTTCGCCACCAGGTCATAGGCCAGCTGCCAGCGGGCCGCATCCGTCACCACCCGTGTTCCCGACTCCAGACCCACCCGCATGCCGTGTTCCGCCACCAGATTTCCCGCATAGGCGTTGTACGTCGACACCGTGGGTTCCCCATGGGACAGTTTAAGCTCGGGCACCGAATGATTGAGGCGCGCCAAACGAGAACGAATCTTACGTCCCAGCTCTCCGGCGGCCTTTCGGGTAAACGTCAAACCCAGAATCCGTTCCGGGGCGACCACACCGTTGGCCACCAGCCACACCACGCGATCCGACATGGTGGTCGTCTTGCCGGAGCCGGCCCCCGCCACCACCAACATCGGACGCACATCGGCCTCGATAACCCGACGCTGCTCCTCGGTCGGGTTAATCGCCTCCGAACGATCCAAATGCCAAGCGATGTCATAAGCACTGAAACGCGGTCGCATAAATCGGTTACCCGCTTTCCCTCATCCCACAATGGACAACATGTCTTCACCGAACACGTTTGACACTGATTCTGATCATCCCGGTGAACCTCGAACGAACTCCCCGACATCTGCTCCGCACTGTCAACCACCAAATCACGCGCCCAATCCGGGTTCGCCGCCTCCGACAGCGGCCCTTGAACCCGCTCCGTCGCCTGTTTGGCCTTATGACGCGGATACACCAGCACCGCACCGCCCGGAACCTCGCCCTCCTTTGGGAAGGCTCCCTCCGAAATCGCAAACTGATAGGCCGCCAGCTGCGCATTGCCGTCCGTCTGCACCTTCGACGCCGCCGTCGTACCGGTCTTGATGTCCACCACCACCAAATGACCGGACCCATCGCGCTCCAGCCGATCCACACGACCCGACAAACGAACCTCCACCTCGGCCGCGTCGAACGGAACCTCGACACGAAAATCGCGTTCCACCCCAACCAACTCGCGGGGATCCTTCGCCCACCATTCCGCGAACTTCTCCAGAGCCCGGTCCACCGATTCCCGATCCTGTCGCCGCTTCCACTCCGCCTCATGCGGAAGCTCATCAAAATGCCGATCGATAACCGACCGCATCGCCTCCAAACGGTCGCCGGCCGGAACCGCGACCGCCTCCTCAGCCGCCAAATGGAACAACGACCCCATGAAACGATGAATCGCCGCACCCGAATCAGCGCCGTGCGACTCCAACACCCACCGCAGGCCACACTGCTGCACCTTCTCCACCTTCGAAGGGGAGATATTCAAACGGTCGCCGGCCCGATACAACGCCTCCGATGACGACAGATCAGCCGTCCCCCACCACGAACCCGGATCGGCACCGGTCACGCCCTCGGAAGCCAAACGCCGCAAGAGACTCGCCGCCGTCGCCAACCGCGCGGGCGGCCCCTCACTCATCACAACCGAACGCAAGGACGCCACCAGCCCCGTCAAACTCAACTCCCGCCGCGTACCACGCACCCGCTGTGGAGTCACCCCCACCTCGTCAATAAACCGACTGGACTGTTCGTCCTCACTGTCCACCGCCGACAACACCAAAGTAGAACGCGCTCGCGACATGGCCGTCAGGAACAGGCGACGTTCCTCCGCCAACAATTCCGCCACCACATCCACGTCAGCGCGCCCTTCCAGCAGCTCCACCAAGGCCTCCGCTCCCAGAACGGAACCACGCGGACGCAGGTTGGGCCACTCGTCCTCCTGTACCCGGGCTACAACCACCAGGTCCCACGACCGTCCATGCGCCCCGTGCACCGTCGTCAGCGTCACCGCCTCCGACAACTCCGCTCGCGCCGAAAGCGAATCGCCGGGCAACTGCTGCGCCAACACGTGCTCGGCGAAAACCTCCACCCCGACACCGGGCTGTTTCTGTTCGAAATCCGCCGCCAAATCCAGCAGCGCGATAACGGCGTCCAGCTCCGCGTCCGCCCGTCGCGCGCGCCTGTCGGGAGACACGGCACGCCTTTCCAAGCGCTCGGCCACACCCGAGTCTTCCCAGACCCGCCACAACGTCGACGCCACACCGCGAGACTCCGCAGCGGCAAGCAACAGACGCGCTACCCGCAACGCGGGTTCGTACCATCGTTCCTCCACCGCCTCACTCACCACACTGAGCGGATCCGACATGAAGGTGGCCAAAACATCCCGATTATTACGGAATTCTTCCGACGTCCCATGCACACGACGAATGTGCTGTTTCAAACGTCGAATATCGTACGGATCGGCGCCGCCATACAGAGACAACAAAAGAGCCGGCGCCTGATCCTCCGACAACCACACCGAATCGTCCGCCGCTCGCCAACGCACACCCGCCGACGACAGCTGCAACAGGTCACGCACCACGCCGTACGAGCCCAACGGCATGTCGTCCGAAGCCTGCGCCGTCGGAACCCCACTGTGCTGCAATGTGCGCCGCAAGGCGGCCAACTCGGACGCCGACTTCACCACCACCGCCATCTCACTCCAGGCGACACCGTCCAATAGATGCGCGCGCCGCAGACGGCCGGCGATGTGGCGCGCCTCGACGTTCGGACTGCTTGCGACGAACGCCTCCACCGAGCCCTTGACATCGTGCCCCGCCGACCGGTTCCGCAGACGATGCGAGCCCGACATATGGCTGCGGGCGAATCGGTCCACCACCTCGGTGACCTGAAGCGCGGAGCCGTGAGCGCACTCCAGGCGAACCTCTTCGGCCGCACCCGCATGGCGAAAGTACTGTTCGGCACGGGCCAGGTTGTCGGAGACACCGCCCTGAAAACCGAAGATCGCCTCGTCGGGATTACCCGCCACAATCACCCGCGACGCCTCGCGTGACGCCCACTGCGCCAACTCGACTCCGGCCGGAGTGAAATCCTGAAAATCGTCCACCAACACCACGTCGAACGACCCCACCGAAACCTCACCGGTCCGCAGCAGATGTAGAGCCACCCGAGTCAACTCCGCCGAGTCGTATACCTCCAACACCGACGCCGATTGGATCGCCAAGGTGTCGCGATAGCGCTCCAATACTCGCGCCGCCGACGTCCACAGCGGTCGGTCGTGTTCGCGGCCCAATGCGGCCAGACGTCGCCCTGAAATCCCACGTTCTTCGCACCGCAGAATCAAATCCCGCAACTGTGCGGAGAACGCGTACGTACCGATCGCATCGCCAAACTCCTCCGGCCAGGCGAAGTCCTCATTGCGCAACAGTTCTCGCAGCAACGCGTCGGATTCCGGTCCCGTCAAGAGGCGTGGAACCGCTCGGCCGTGATGCTGTGCACGCGATTTCACAACCGCGTGGGACAGTGCCGGGGGAGTGAACACCGCGACCTCCGCAGCGGAGAAAGGAGCGGTGGCGGCATTGACACGTCGACGAAGATATCCGGTGTCCTGCCGATTGAGTCCGAGCAGGAGGACGCGTTCCGGGGCGACGCCCGCTTCGACCGCTGCGACCGCGCTGTGAATCAGCGATTCGGTTTTGCCTGTGCCCGGGCCGCCGGAGACGACCAAGGGGCCCCGGCGGTGGCGCAGAACGTGCGCTTGGGCTTCGTCGGGAACGAAGTCGTGGTGCCGTCGTTCCGGATGGACCCAATGGAACTGCTGTTGGTGACGCTGCTGTGACACCACTCCATGAAATCACAGTGCTCAGACGTGTTTCCAAAGGTTGGTGTCGGGTGGGACGGATTCATAGCGTCCCGCCCGATGTCGGTCAACGGCTGAGGGTCGAGCCAGGAGGCGATGACCGTAGTTGACTTCCTATTACAGCGGATGGCCCGTCGGCTTACACGGGCCACAATATGAGGGGGGTGCGCTCCTAAAGCAGAGTGAAGCTCTCTGGAATGTAGATTGCGATGGTCCCACTCGGGGTCGGTGAATTGCGGCACTCCTCATTTTCATCTCTGATGGGAGGCTACCCTTCGAATGCGCACCTTGACCTCCTCCCACGGATAAATCCGGGGGAAGAGGTCAAGGCGGCGGACGATAAGGAAGACCTTTACCCGCAGTGTCTCGGCAGCGGTTGGGACCTGTAGGGTGCGTCCGTCCCCAAGATCCAATCGGGCGGTTTCCAGCGGTAGCTTACGGATCCTAACGGCCTGCGTACAGTGCTGCAGCCGAACCACCGACAAGTTCGGCGTCGGGGACCAGTTCTTGCAAATGCGCGGCGGAGTCCAAAACACCCCGAAGAGTCGAGCTTGCTTGGAAGTAATTCGCGTGGATAAGCCCCGAATTTCATCGGTTGCTCTCCATTTTATTGAGAAGTTGTATTTGAAGCGGCAATCGAGCCGTCCGCCTGCCGATCAGATATCGCTCTTCGGCGGACAGACGGCCGTCGTTTAGGAGAATTGCAGGTTCCGATGCCGTATCCCGAGGTATCCGGCCACACCAAGCACGATCGCGATTCCGGTCATGGCAACCATCGGAGTCCAGGCGACGTCACCGACCGGGTAGTTCGGTGTGTGCTCAAAGGGCGATACGTTCATGACGGCGTCGTTCAAACTCAGCATGGGCCCGAACAGCATGATGAACAATACGAACATCCACGGTAGCCAGCGTGCGATACCCCAGCGGGGCAGATAGGCGTAGCAGACGAAGGCCAGTGAGATCAGAATCCACACGGCCGGAAGATAAACGGCGGCGGCAAGGAAGAGCGTGCCGAACCAGTCGGAGTCCCCCGTCGACTGAGCGGACAACGCCCCCAACACCACGCCGTACACCAGCAATCCCACCGACGTAACGAGCTGCGCGGCAATGAAGTACGCCCCGGGCCAAGCACGGCGGGAAACGGGTAGCGCCGCGAGGACTTCACCGGCCCCCTCGGTTTCCTCCTTTCGTGCTCGTCCGATCATCATGATCCCGAATACGACCGCGACCAAGGCACCGAACGACGCGATAAGGACCGCGAAACCCTCCTGGAAGGTGTTGTCCCCCATCTCCAGCATCTGATCACGGAACTCCGGACCGGCTTCGAATTGGCTCTCCGCCTCAGCGAAGATCGACCCGTAGGACAAGCCCAACAGAGCCAATGTCACGACCGCGGTGATCGTCAAACCACGAGTCAGTCGCAAGGTCAACGAGCGAATCCCACGCAATGAAGAGGGCGCGTGGACTCGTCCTTTTCGAGCGGGAAGCAGTCCGGCCCCGAAGTCTCTCCGAGTGACGACGGCAAAGGCGGCCGCGAACACCACCACCGCCACTCCGACGAGCAAGACCATCGGCCACCACCGCTGTTGCTCGGTGCCGACAAACGTTTGCTGTGCCCAGGCCAAGGGGGAGGCCCAGACCGCGGCGGTCCCGTTGCTGTTCCCCAATGCGGCGAACACGAATGCCGTCCCCAACACGGTGAAGCTCAGTCCGTTGGCAGTCGAACCGAAGGAGGCCAGCTGAGCGGTCAATGTCGCGATGGCGCTGAAGAAGATCCCGACCGCACCGGTAGCGGCGCCGAAGAGGAGGGCCTCTCCCCAGCCCACTTCGCTGAGCGGCCCGGTCACCAGAGTCAAACCGAGAGCCATGGCGACGCTCGCGAGGCAGGTGAGCAGGACTGCCGCAGCCAGATCACTGTGCCTGCCAACCGGTTCGGAACGAACCACCTCGAGACGGGATGTCTCCTCGTCGCTGCGAGTGAGGCGTGTGACCAGTAGGACCACCATGACCGCCAACAAGGCACAGTTCCACAACAGGA
Source organism: Haloglycomyces albus DSM 45210 (assembly GCF_000527155.1). Classification (NCBI taxonomy): domain Bacteria; kingdom Bacillati; phylum Actinomycetota; class Actinomycetes; order Glycomycetales; family Glycomycetaceae; genus Haloglycomyces; species Haloglycomyces albus. The sequence continues at coordinate 2,034,591 of NZ_AZUQ01000001.1, forward strand.
AGTTGTGCGCGATCATCGACATGACCGAGTAGTCCGAAATGTACGTCTCCGGCCCCGTCATCGCCAGAGACGGAGGATTGTTCAATGATTGCGCGAAGGCGGCCCGGTCCGTCGCATCGGGATACATCTCCATGACCGCCGGGACGGTCACGGCATTGAACCCCAGCAGCCCGAGGAACCAGAAAATCAAGTAGCTGCGGGTGCGCCGCAGTTGGAATCGCAGCAGCGCGCCGGTTCCACTGAGCGTTCCTGCGCGTCGGTCAATCACGGTTGTAGTGGGCATCAGCGTTCTCCATTACCGTTGTTCACTCCGCGCGCGGCCAATTCGTCACCGTAGTAACGCAGGAACAGCTCTTCCAGCGACGGCGGTTCGACCGTGAGAGAGGTGATTCCGGCGGAGGTGAGTCGTTCCATGACCTCGTTGAGAGCGGGGGAGTCCACGTGGGCTCGGACGGTGTCGGCATTGACCGTCAGGTCGTGCACCCCGTCGAGTTCGGCCAACCCGGCGGGCGTTTGTGTCACGGTGGCACGCAATTGGGTGCGGGTCAGGTGGCGCAGATCGTCGAGTGTTCCGGACTCTACGATGGAGCCCTGGCGAATGATGCTGACGTTGTCACAGAGTTGCTCTACTTCGCTCATGACGTGGCTGGACAACAGTACCGTGGTGCCCTCTTGAGCGGCTTCGCGAACCGTTTCGGCGAATACCGCGGCCATCAGGGGGTCGAGGCCACTGGTGGGTTCGTCCAGGAGGAGTAGATCGACGTTCGAACTGAAGGCGGCGATCAGGGCCACCTTCTGTCGGTTTCCTTTGGAATAGGACTTGGCCTTCTTGCGGGGATCGAGGTCGAAGCGGTCGATCAGTTCGTCGCGTCGGCGCGGTTGCAGTCCGCCGCGCAGACGTCCGAGTAGGTCGATGATCTCCCCGCCGCTCAGGCTGGGCCACAGGTTGACGTCTCCGGGGACGTACGCCAGGCGGCGGTGCAGCCGAGGGGCCTGTGACCAGGGGTCGGACCCGAACAGGGTGGCCTTGCCTCCGTCGGCTCGCAGCATTCCCAGGAGTACACGGATCGTGGTGGATTTTCCCGCTCCGTTAGGACCGAGAAAGCCGTGGGTCTGGCCCTCGGCGACGTGGAGGTTCAGATTGTCAAGGGCGGTGACGTGACCGAAGCGCTTGACAAGGTTTTCGGTTTCGATGACGCGTGTCATGAAATCAACGTATCATAGTTTTCATGAAATTGTGAAAAGTATGATGATTGTAGGAGGTTGAATGAAGGACGACAATGAGACCCTGCTGGACTTCGTGGAGCGCTTCGCGCAGCTACTCGCCGACGCCGGCCTACAGAAGATGACCGCTCGAGTCTTCGCCTATATCCTGGCCGACGACGCCACCAGCTACACCGCCGCTGAACTCGCTCACGGATTGAGCGTCAGCCGAGCCGCCATTTCAGGGGCGGTGCGTGAGCTCAACACCATGGGGCTGATCGCCAAGACCCGACGTAGTGACACCCGCTCCGACGTGTACAACATCGACAGCGGTGACGTCTGGGGCAGAATCATGTTCGCCCGCGTGCCCTTGGTGCGGCGCTACCGTGAAGTGGCGGAAGCCGGAGCGGCGGAATTGCCGGCGGGACCCGGTAGCGAACGCTTGCGCCAAACCGCTGAGTTCATGGCCTTCATGGAAACCGAGATGTCGGCCATGCAGCGAAAATGGGAACGTCACTTGGAGGAACAAGAACGACAAGGACGATGATCGCTCCCCCGGTCGGAAAGTCCTCCTCGCCCGCCGGTATCGTGGCCGCCAGGCAGTCAGGTATGCTAATGGCATACCCCCTGGCATTGTTCCGACCCCGCCAGGTTTGACCTAAAGAGCCCGCAACGGAGGACGCACAGTGGCTGACAACACCGCGAAAGCTGGAAAGAACGCCCCTCGGCCCAAAAAGGGCCCGGCTGCGGGTAACAGTGGTCCCTTGGCTCGGCTCGCGCTGTTCTTTCGTCAGGTCATCGAGCAGCTTCGCAAGGTCGTCTACCCCACTCGGAAGCAGCTGATCACCTACTCCATTGTGGTGCTGGTTTTCGTTCTGGTCATGATGGCCTACATCGGCGGTATCGACTGGGTGTTCAAGGACGCGATGCAGCGCGCTTTCGGAGCCAAGACCGACTCCTAAAACCCGCTACCGACGACCGTCTCACTCCACGTCAACGATCGGTTATTCTTACCACTGGGCATTGCGGTCGACTCCAGTACGGTTCTCGGTATGAGCGCTGGAGTTCGGAGTGTCTCAGGTTCGTCCGGCATCATTGCCTCGCCGGACGGTTGAATCGCGTTGATACGCCACATCGGTTATTCTGGAAACGCGCCCAAGACCGGGCCGATCGTCGCATTCGACGCCGGTTGAGGGGCAGTGGGTGGACATCACGACAAGCGACCGTGCCCGGCCGAGAGGCCGTGCGCACGATTGGTTGACCGACCCGCCTCCTCAGGCGTACGCGATGAAATCACGCTGTAAGAAACAAGGACCTGTATCCCAGGACATGGGGTTTATCGGTCCCTACTACACAACGAGTTGGAATGTGAGCGAGACGTGTCGGAGTTCGACGAAGCCTTGAAAAAAGACGCCGAAGAGGCAGCCGAAACCGCCGAGGCTGAAAAAGAGGCCCAGGAGGTCGAGGAGACCGAGGCCGAGACCGAAGAGCCCGAGGTGGACCCAGCCGATGCCCTCCGCGCCAAGTACCGCTTCGCGCCCGGTGAGTGGTATGTGTTGCATTCCTACGCGGGATTTGAGAACCGTGTCCGTTCCAACCTTGAAAGCCGGACTCAGACGTTCGACATGGAGGACTACATCTACGAGGTGAAGGTCCCCACTCACACCGAAGTCGAGATCAAAAACGGTAAACGCAACAAGGTCGAGGCCAAGGTCTTCCCGTCGTACGTCCTCGTACGGATGGAGATGACCCCGGAGTCGTACTCGGTGGTTCGGCAGACCCCCGGGGTAACCGGTTTCGTCGGCGTCGTGGACCGCACCGACCGTCCGAGCCCTCTGTCGTTGGAAGAAGTCATCAAATGGCTTCTGCCGCGCGAGGAAAAGGTCGAAGTGGAAGGCGAGGAAGCCGCCGAGGAAGAGGAGAAGAAGAAAGTCAAGATCGACTTCTCCGAAGGCGAATCCGTCACCGTCGTCGACGGCGCGTTCGCCTCCATGCCGGCCACGATCAGCGAAATCAACGCCGAAGCTCAAAAACTCAAGGTACTGGTTTCCATCTTCGGCCGTGAAACCCCGGTCGAGCTCAACTTCAACCAGGTCGCCAAGCTTTAACCCCGTCACGCACGGGCGGAGCACCGTAACGGCCTCGTGGCCACTCGCGAGTGTTACCGGTGGCATAACGCACTGGGAGGAGTCTCCCGGCCGCCTGACGACACGAGTAGGCTAGAGAGGTTGCGTATCGTCAATCGCTGACGACCTCCATCGTCAATCGATGGGGCGCGGCCACCGCATGGTCACACCGCAGTGGTGGCTGAGCAACGAATCCAATGAAAATCGAGATTCACAAGGAATCTCGCTACTACGCCCAGGAGAGTAGATACACGATGGCTCCCAGCAAAAAAGCCGTTGTGACGTTCAAGCTTGAACTTCAGGGTGGTCAAGCGACCCCGGCTCCGCCGGTCGGTCCTGCCCTGGGTCAGCACGGCGTCAACATCATGGAGTTCACCAAGGCCTACAACGCGGCCACGGAAGGTCAACGCGGTGAAATCATTCCCGCCGAGATCACCGTGTACGAGGACCGGTCCTTCACGTTCAACCTGAAGACCCCTCCGGCCGCCAAGCTTCTTATGAAGGCCGCGGGAACGAACAAGGGTTCCGGCGAGCCGCACCGTAACAAGGTGGGCAAGGTCAACATGGACCAGGTCAAGGAGATCGCCGAGAAGAAGATGCCCGACCTCAACGCCAACGACATGGACTCCGCCGCCAAGATCGTGGCCGGCACCGCACGTTCCATGGGGATCACGGTCGAGTAGTCAGCCTCGCGATCGGCGCCGGCGGACAGCGAAACCGCCGCCGGTAAACGCCATGATCGGCTTAAGACAATTTTCACACGTGGAAGGGGAGCGCTCGCCCCCACCACAACATCCAAAGGATGATTTCATGAAGCGCGGAAAGAAATACTCCGACCTCGCTAAGAAGGTCGAAAAAAATCAGCAGTACACGCCGGATGAGGCGATTCAGCTGGCCAAAGACACCAACCCGGCGAAATTCGACGCGACCGTCGAGGTCGCCCTGCGTCTCGGGGTGGATCCCCGTCAGGCCGATCAGCTGGTTCGCGGTACGGTCTCCCTTCCCAATGGAACGGGTAAGAACGTACGCGTCATCGCCTTCACCGAAGGGCAGTCCGCCGAGGCCGCCACTGAGGCCGGTGCCGACGAGGTCGGTTCGGACGAATTGGTCAAGCGGATTCAGGAGGGCTGGCTGGACTTCGACGCCGCCGTCGCCACTCCCGATCAGATGGCCAAAATCGGTCGTATCGCGCGCATCCTGGGGCCGCGCGGTCTGATGCCGAACCCGAAGACCGGCACCGTCACGCCCGACGTGGCCAAAGCGGTCAAAGAGATCAAGGCGGGAAAGATCACCTTCCGGGTGGACAAGCACGCCAACCTGCACTTCATCATCGGGAAGACCTCGTTCCCCAATGAACAGCTGCTGGAGAACTACCAGGCCGCGCTCGACGAAGTGCTGCGTTTGAAGCCTTCCAGCTCGAAGGGTGTCTACCTGAAGCGGGCAGCCGTCACCACGACGATGGGACCCGGAATTCAGATGACGACCAAGTAGCCACCGCTGTGGCGCCGGCGTCGTCGCCTCCCGGTCTTTAACGCCGGGGTGGTCGGACCTAAGTGTGATATGGCCCAGGACAGCTTGCCTGTCCTGGGCCGTTTTCGTTTCGGCTGGTATCATTAAACTGTTTTCCACAACCCAAAGACCGTCGGTCGCTCGGGTGCACACCCGTAAAGCTGTAAAGAGTCGATTGACTCGGCCAACGTAGGGCGACAGAAATTTAGCTTCCATTGTCACCATGATGATCTTTGAGGGACGGATTCCGTCCATTTCATCGCAGCTAGATTCATGACGCCCGCGAGGCGTCATTTTTTGTGTCGCCTCCTGAAATCCCTGAGGATTTTTGCCGGTTGAGGATTGCATTTGCCATCTCCAATAGGCCGAAGAAAGGAGGGAAAATGGCTGAGAGGGAATACCCCGCAGACAAGCAGGCCGCTATCGCCGAGCTGACCGAGGGCTTCAACAACGCCAATGCCGCAGTGCTCACCGAGTACCGCGGACTGTCCGTTGCCCAGCTCCAAGAGCTTCGGCGTTCCCTGGGCGAGGGTGCCAGCTACCGTGTAGCTAAAAACACCCTGGCCAAGCGCGCTGCCAATGCCGCTGGTGTGACCGATTTGGACGACCTGTTCGTCGGTCCGACCGCCATCACCTTCATCGAGGGTGACCCGGTAGAGGCTGCCAAGGGACTGCGCGAATTCGCCAAGTCCAATGAAGCCCTTGTCATCAAAGGCGGAGTCATGGACGGAGACGTCCTGACCGTCGATCAAATCACGAAGCTGGCCGATCTGGAAAGCCGCGAGGTTTTGCTGTCCAAGATGGCTGGCGCGCTCAAGGGTGGAATGCAGAAGGCCGCTGGTCTCTTTGCCGCTCCCGCTTCGCAAGTGGCCCGCCTCGGTGGCGCTCTTCGCGACAAAAAAGAAGCTGCCGGCGAGTAATCGCCGAACTGGAAAGGAAACATCATGGCTAAACTATCGACTGAAGAACTGCTTGAGCAATTCGAGGGCATGACCCTGCTGGAACTGTCCGAATTCGTCAAGGCCTTCGAAGACAAATTCGACGTCTCGGCCGCCGCTCCCGTGGCTGCCGTCGCTGCCGGTGCTCCCGCCGGCGGTGGCGAAGAAGCCGCTGCTGAGAAGACCGAGTTCGATGTTGTTCTCGAGTCCGCCGGCGACTCCAAGATCAAGGTCATCAAGGAAGTCCGTGGACTCACCGGCCTGGGCCTCAAAGAGGCCAAGGAACTGGTTGAGGGTGCGCCCAAGGCCGTTCTGGAAGCCGCCAACAAGGAAGACGCTGACAAGGCCAAGGAGGCCCTCGAGGGCGCCGGTGCCGAGGTTGCTCTGAAGTAATCTCTTACGAGCGTCATTTCGACACGAGCATGCTTCGGTTAATCTGAGGATGTTCGCATCGGAATGCGACTCCGGGGACTCTCCCGGTCCCAGTGTCTGAAGAGTGGAGGGGTGAGCGCCTAACGGCGTCTCATCCCTCCACTCTTATTTGTAGGAAGTTGTGGAGGCAACTGGGAAACCGAAGGCGACGGTCGGCTAAGTCGGGACGGTAACGGTGGCGGGAGAGCCCCACAAGCGCCGGTGTGGCCTTACATCGGGTGCGGGATCAAGCCTCCGCGCAAATGCGACGGTCTGCGGGCAAGGCACGTCGATTTCGTCCCGCGTGGGGTAGTGTCCAAAAGGGATAAATGCTGTGTGTATGGTGGTTTGTAGTGAGGCGCAAGTGGTCTCATGATTGTCGACCTGCGCCGCCCGAACACCGATGTGAGGGTGTCGATGAGCATTCGGGAATGCCTCTGACGAGCGCCGTGTCCCGAGTAAGGCGATACGGTGGTTGTCGCCGTCGGTCGGAATCCACGATTGACTTGACGTGCGCCGACCTCATGCGTCACACTAGGGCGCGAACCTGCTTGGTCACAATGCGGAAGCCAAAGTGGGGAGGTCGTGACGAACGATCATACCTTTGGGTTAAACTTCTGCTAAACGGATCGCGACCGTGGTTTTGCTGGCATGGTTGATGGTCTAAAGCGCAAATACATTCGCCCGCGGGCGAATGACACAACCGCCCCCTGCGGTTGACGAACGGCGGTCGGGATTCGACACGAATCGTGACGCATGGAAACCAACGAGCCGTACGAGAGGCTCTTGAAGGAGGAATATCGGCGTCAACGGCGATGCACGACACGTTACACGCCTCACTCGCGTCCGGATTTGACGCACTTGATATTCTCCTATACACTATTAATTTGCGCTGCCCTGTTCACGTCCGTAATGTGCTCAGGGACATAGACCAGAGCTTCCAGGTGGAGATCTCATCGACGAGACGACAACTGCGTCGGCGCGCTTTCGACGACCGTGGTGGTCGATGGTAATCAAAGACGTGGTTGTTCTCGGATCATGAGGTGTCTGACTGGAGGATTGAGAGATCAGCACCCAGTAGTCAGCAACCTAAAGTCGATGTTCGACATGACTTGTCTGTGACTTTTCGGATGCCGTTTTCGCTGGTTAGTCTCTGTGTCCAAGACGTAACTTGCAGTGCATCGGCCGTCATTCGCATCTGTCCTCGGAAGGACGTATCTTGGCAGCTTCCCGCACTGGCAAGACCAGCTCTAGGAGTAAGCACGCACCTCGCCGTACCTCGTTCGGCAGGATCGATGAAATCCTGGAAGTACCAGACCTTCTGGCGCTTCAGACACATTCGTTCGACTGGCTCGTCGGCAACGACTCCTATCGTTCGCGCTACGGGCAGGACGCCGCATGTGGCTTGGATGAGATCCTGAAGGAGATCAGCCCGATTGAAGACTTCTCGGGCGCGATGTCGCTTTCCTTCTCAAACCCCCGGTTTGACGAAGTGAAGGCTTCGATCGAGGAATGTCGCGAGAAGGACCTAACATACTGCGCGCCTCTATTCGTTACCGCAGAATTCATCAACAACACCACCGGCGAAATCAAGAGCCAAACGGTCTTTATGGGCGACTTCCCGATGATGACCCCGAAGGGGACGTTCATCATCAACGGGACCGAACGTGTCGTCGTCAGCCAGCTGGTGCGTTCACCCGGTGTCTACTTCGACAAGCACCCGGACAAGACCTCCGACCGTGAACTGACCAATGCCAAGGTCATTCCCGGGCGTGGCGCATGGCTCGAATTCGACATCGATAAACGCGAGACCGTTGGCGTTCGTGTTGACCGCAAACGCCGTCAGGCCGTCACGGTCCTGCTGAAGGCCCTCGGTTGGGATGCCGACCGGATTAGGGAGCGTTTCAGCTGGTCCGATCTGATGATGGCCACCTTGGAAAAGGACACGGTCAATTCGCAGGACGAGGCGCTGCTGGACATATACCGCAAACTACGCCCCGGCGAGCCTCCGACGAAGGACAACGCTCAGGCTCTGCTGGAGAACCTGTTCTTCAACGAAAAGCGCTACGACCTCGCCAAGGTCGGTCGTTACAAGGTCAACAAGAAATTCAATCTGGATACGCCGATTGAGAACGGCGTTCTCACCGAAGACGACCTGGCCTCCACGCTGGAGTACATGCTGCGCCTCCACGCCGGAGAAGAGAGCTACGACGCCGATGACATCGACCACTTCGGTAACCGTCGTCTGCGTACGGTCGGGGAATTGATCCAGAATCAGATCCGGGTCGGGTTCTCACGTATGGAACGAGTCGTGCGTGAACGCATGACCACCCAGGACGTCGAGGCCATCACCCCGCAGACGTTGATCAATATTCGCCCGGTCGTGGCCGCGATCAAGGAGTTCTTCGGAACCTCGCAGTTGTCGCAGTTCATGGACCAGGTCAACCCGATCGCCGGTATGACCCACCGGCGCCGTCTCTCGGCGCTGGGACCCGGTGGTCTGTCACGTGACCGCGCCGCGATGGACGTTCGCGACGTCCACCCGTCTCACTACGGACGTATGTGCCCGATTGAGACTCCGGAAGGCCCGAACATCGGTCTGATCGGCGCCATGTCGACCTTCGCGCGGGTGAATCCCTTCGGCTTCATCGAGACTCCCTATCGGAAGGTTGAGGAAGGTCGCGTCACCGACACGATCGACTACCTCACCGCCGATGAGGAAGACCGTTTCACCATTGCGCAGGCCAACGCGCAGACCAACGCCGACGGCACCTTCAAAGACGACCAGATTCTGGCTCGGGGTCGTGGTGGCGAAGCCGAACTGATGTCGCCCATGCAGTTGGACTACCAGGACGTATCGCCGCGCCAGATGACGTCGGTGGCCACGGCCCTGGTTCCCTTCCTGGAGCACGACGACGCCAACCGCGCCCTGATGGGTGCCAACATGCAGCGTCAGGCCGTGCCGCTGATCCAGCCCGAAGCGCCCATCGTCGGTACCGGTATGGAATACCGCGCCGCCGTGGACGCCGGTGACGTCGTGGTGGCGGAAGCCGACGGAGTCGTCGAAGAAGCCAGCGCGGACTACATCACGGTGGTTCAAGACGACGGAATGCGGCGTACGTACCTGCTGCACAAGTTCCGCCGCTCGAACGCCGGTTCCTGCATCAACCAGATCCCCGTCGTCACCGAGGGACAGCAGGTTGAGGCGGGGCAGCCGATCGCGGACGGACCGTCCACCGATAAAGGTGAGATGGCGCTGGGTAAGAACCTCTTGGTCGCCTTCACCTCGTGGGAAGGTCAAAACTTCGAAGACGCCATCGTGTTGTCGTCGCGGCTGGTGGAAGAGGACGTACTCACCTCGGTTCACATCGATGAACACGAGGTCGACGCCCGTGACACCAAGTTGGGACCGGAGGAGATCACCCGCGATATCCCCAACGTGAGCGAAGAAATGCTCTCCGACCTGGACGAACGCGGTATCATTCGCATCGGTGCCGAAGTCAACGACGGCGACATTCTCGTCGGTAAGGTCACGCCCAAGGGTGAGACCGAATTGACTCCGGAAGAGCGCCTGCTGCGCGCCATCTTCGGAGAGAAGGCCCGTGAGGTTCGGGACACGTCTCTGAAGGTTCCGCACGGTGAAACCGGTACCGTCATCGGGGTTCGGACCTTCAGCCGTGAAGACGGCGATGAACTCTCCCCAGGAGTCAACGACCTGGTGCGCGTCTACATCGCCCAGAAGCGCAAGATCGGCGTCGGTGACAAGCTGGCCGGTCGTCACGGTAACAAGGGTGTTATTTCCAAGGTGGTTCCCGCCGAGGACATGCCGTTCCTCGCCGACGGAACGCCGGTGGACATTCTGCTGAACCCCATGGGTGTGCCCGGTCGTATGAACATCGGGCAGGTTTTGGAAGTGCACCTGGGTTGGGCCGCGAAGGTCGGGTGGAAGCTCGACGGCTTCGACGAAGCCTGGCAGCAGGCGTTGCGCGACATCGGAGCGGACGAACATCCGGCCGGTACTCCGGTCGGCACTCCGGTGTTCGACGGGACCAACCCCGACGAAGTGCAGGGAATCCTCGCCAACACGCATCCGGACCGCAACGGGGACCGACTGGTCGCTCCCAGCGGTAAGGCGGAGCTGTTCGACGGTCGCACCGGCGAACCGTTCCCGGATCCGATCAGCGTGGGCTACATGTACATCTTGAAGCTCAACCACATGGTTGACGACAAGATCCACGCCCGTTCGACCGGACCGTACTCGATGATTACGCAGCAGCCCTTGGGTGGTAAGGCGCAGTTCGGTGGACAGCGCTTCGGTGAAATGGAGTGCTGGGCCATGCAGGCGTACGGCGCGGCCTATGCTCTGCAGGAACTGTTGACCATCAAGTCGGACGACGTGGTCGGTCGAGTCAAGGTCTACGAGGCCGTGGTCAAGGGCGAGAACGTACCGGAGCCGGGTATTCCCGAATCGTTCAAGGTGCTGCTGAAGGAACTGCAGTCACTGTGCTTGAACGTTGAGGTACTGTCGGCGGACGGTACCCCGATTCAGATGGCCGACAACGATGATGAGGTCTTCCGCGCGGCTGAGGAGCTGGGTATCGACCTGTCACACGACGAGCCGGCCACGGCTGAATACGATTCCGGTTCATCGGAATCCTCACAGGGCAGCTCTGCGCAGCCGGCCGGCGGTTCACCCGGTCTGGGCGGCTCCGCGCTGGGCGAGGTTCTGGGGGATGCCGGATTGGGCAATTTGGCTTCCGGTGGCCTCGGCGATGTTTTCAGTAGCGGCTCCTCGGAGGGCGGTTCACTGGGTAACGATCAACTCGGGGACAACAAGTAGCCATTGACGTCGAGTGGGGGCCGTTGGCCCCCGCCCACGTCCCGTCCGAATATCTTGCTTGCGCAAGATCTTTATATAGGATCTTTATATAAGGGGAAGAGTTTAAGTGCTCGACGTCAACTTCTTCGATAAGTTGAAGATCGGTCTGGCGACCGCCGAGGACATTCGCCAATGGTCGCACGGTGAGGTCAAAAAACCCGAAACCATCAACTACCGCACCCTGAAGCCGGAGAAGGACGGTCTTTTCTGCGAAAAGATCTTCGGTCCCACTCGTGACTGGGAGTGCTACTGCGGTAAGTACAAGCGCATCCGCTATAAGGGCATCATCTGTGAGCGCTGTGGTGTCGAGGTGACCCGTTCCAAGGTCCGGCGTGAGCGCATGGGCCACATCGAACTGGCCGCTCCCGTCACCCACATCTGGTACTTCAAGGGAGTGCCAAGCCGTCTCGGTTACCTGCTTGACCTGGCTCCAAAGGACCTGGAAAAGATCATCTACTTCGCCGCCTTCGTCATCACCGAGGTGGACGAAGAGGCCCGACAGCGTGATCTGCCGACTCTGGAAAACGAGATCGTAGCCGAGAAGCGTGCCATGGAGAAGCAGCGCGACGAGGCCATCGCCAATCGTGGTTCGCAGTTGGAGGCCGACATGGCCGAACTCGAGTCCGAGGGAGCGCGTGCCGACGTCCGCCGTAAGACCAAGGACGCCGGAGAGCGCGAGATGCGCCAGATCCGCGATAAGGCACAGCGGGAGATCGATCGCCTGGACGAGGTTATGGACATGTTCCGTAAGCTCGAAGTGCGCCAGCTGGTCGGCGACGACATGCTGTACCGCGAATTGGATCTTCGCTTCGGCGAATACTTCAAGGGCGGCATGGGCGCTGAGGCCATTTACTCGCTGCTGGAGCGTCTTGACCTGGACGCCGAGGCCGAGTCGTTGCGCGACGTCATCGCCACCGGTAAGGGACAGAAGAAACTGCGTGCTCTCAAGCGCCTGAAGGTGGTGGCCTCGTTCCAGGCCACGGGTAACTCTCCGCTGGGCATGGTGCTGGATTCGGTACCGGTCATTCCGCCGGAGCTGCGCCCCATGGTGCAGTTGGACGGTGGTCGATTCGCTACCGCCGACCTCAATGACCTGTACCGTCGTGTCATCAACCGCAACAACCGTCTGAAGCGGCTCATCGATCTGGGAGCACCCGAGATCATCGTCGCCAACGAAAAGCGTATGTTGCAGGAATCGGTGGACGCCCTGTTCGACAACGGACGTCGCGGTCGTCCGGTTACCGGACCGGGTAACCGTCCGCTGAAGTCCTTGTCCGACATGCTGAAAGGTAAGCAGGGACGTTTCCGTCAGAACCTGTTGGGTAAGCGTGTGGACTACTCCGGTCGTTCGGTGATCGTGGTCGGTCCGCAGCTGAAGCTGCACCAGTGCGGTCTCCCCAAGCAGATGGCGCTGGAGCTGTTCAAGCCCTTCGTCATGAAACGTCTGGTGGACCTCAACCACGCCCAGAACATCAAGAGCGCCAAGCGCATGGTGGAAAGGGCCCGTCCGGTCGTGTGGGACGTCCTTGAAGAGGTCATCGCCGAACACCCGGTGATGCTCAACCGTGCTCCCACGCTGCACCGTCTCGGTATTCAGGCCTTTGAACCACAGTTGGTCGAAGGTAAGGCCATTCAGCTGCACCCGCTCGTATGTACGGCGTTCAACGCCGACTTCGACGGTGACCAGATGGCCGTCCACGTACCGCTGTCGGCCGAGGCTCAGGCGGAGGCGCGCATTCTCATGCTCGCGTCCAACAACATTCTGAAGCCGTCCGACGGTAAACCGGTCGCTCTGCCGACTCAGGACCAGATCATCGGTCTGTACTACCTGAGCCACCAGGAAGACGAGGCTACCGGCGCCGGTCGCGCCTTTGCCTCCGTTTCCGAGGCCATCATGGCTTACGACCGTGGTGAACTGAACATTCAGGCACCGGTGAAGATCCGCCTGACGGAGCTTCCCGGAGTGGACAACGGCCCTGCGGAGGAATGGCAGGCTCCCGAGGATTGGCAGCCTGGACTTCCCGCCGTCGTGAGTACCACTCTCGGGCGTGTGTTCCTGAACGACTGCCTGCCTCCGAACTTCCGTTTCATCAACTATGAGATTCGGAAGGGTCAGCTCTCGGACGTCATTTACGATCTGTCCGAGCACTACTCGAAGGTCGAGCTCGGTGCCTGCCTGGACGCCCTGAAGACGTACGGCTTCAAGTGGGCCGGTTGGTCGGGTGTCACCATCGGTATCGACGACGTCGTTCCGCCGGCGCACAAGGAAGAGATTCTCGGCCGTTACGACGCCGACGCCGCCAAGATCGACAAGCAGTACAACCGTGGTTTGATGACCGCCGAAGAGCGGCGTGGTGAACTCACCGAGATCTGGACCAAGGCGACGTCCGAGGTCATGGACGATCTGGACAAGACCCTGACGACCGATAATCCGCTCTGGCAGATGATCAACTCCGGAGCGCGCGGTAACATGCTGCAGCTGCGGCAGATCGCCGGTATCCGTGGTCTGGTGGCCAACCCGAAGGGTGAGATCATTCCGACTCCGATTAAGTCGTCTCTGCGCGAGGGCTTGACGGTGCTGGAGTACTTCATTTCCACGCACGGTTCCCGTAAGGGTCTGGCCGACACGGCTCTCCGTACCGCGGACTCCGGTTACCTGACTCGTCGTCTCGTGGACGTCTCTCAGGACGTCATTGTTCGGGAAGAGGACTGCGGAACCGATCGCGGTCAGGAATTCGAGATCGCCACTGAGATCGACGGCAAGGTCATCCCGTCCGAGATCAATGAGATTTCGGTCGACGCCCGGTCGCTCGCGACCGACGCCACTGCCGACGGCCAGGTCGTTCTGCCGCGGAACTCCGCGGTCACCAACGACCGTATCGCCGAAATGATCGCCGGCGGCGTCAAGAAGGTCAAGGTGCGGTCGGTTCTGACCTGCGAATCCCGTCAAGGGGTATGTGCTCTCTGCTATGGACGTTCCATGCCGACCGGTACGAAGGTCGACCTGGGTGAAGCGGTCGGTATCATCGCCGCGCAGTCCATCGGTGAGCCCGGTACTCAGCTGACGATGCGTACCTTCCACACCGGTGGTGTGGCCGGGGACGACATCACGCAGGGTCTACCGCGTGTCGCGGAGGTCTTCGAAGCCCGTATTCCGAAGGGTAAGGCGCCCATCGCCGAATCCAGCGGTACGGTTCGCATTGAAGACGCCGAGAAGAGTCGCAAGATCGTCATCACTCCGGACGACGGTTCCGAAGAGGTCGTCGTGGACAAGGTTCCGCGTCGTCTCCGCCTGCGCTACCACGACGGAGACCACGTCACCGTCGGGGAGAAGCTGGTGGAAGGTGCCATCGACCCGCACGAACTGCTGCGTGTACTGGGACCCCGTCAGGTGCAGCGTCACCTGGTGGAGGAAATCCAGAACGTCTACCGTTCGCAGGGTGTGCAGATCCACGACAAACACATCGAGATCATTGTGCGCCAGATGATCAAGCGCATTACGATCATCGATTCCGGTACGTCGGAATTCCTTCCGGGCTCCTTGGTGGACCGGCTGGAGTTCAACGAGGTCAACCGGAGTTTGATCGAAAACGGTGGCGAACCGGCTTCGGGCCGTCCGCAGCTGATGGGTATTACCAAGGCCTCCTTGGCGACCGAGTCGTGGCTCTCGGCGGCCTCCTTCCAGGAGACCACTCGAGTACTGACCGAGGCGGCCATTTCCGGCAAGTCCGATGCGCTTATGGGACTCAAGGAGAACGTCATCCTCGGTAAGCTCATCCCGGCCGGTACCGGGTTGCCGCACTACCGCAATGTGTCGGTGGAACCGTCCGCTGAGGCGAAGGCGGCCGTGTACAGTCTCGGAGGTTACGAGGACAATGCGGCTCCGACCTTCTCCTACGGCGGCGGTGCCGCGGTCAGTCTGGAAGACTCGTATGATCTGGGGACTTACTGACTGACCTAATGTCAATCTGAAAGTGGGTGGGCGCGAACGCGCCCACCCACTTTTTGCTTTCTTATTGAACTGTTCGGTTCGGTCTTTCTCTACCTACTCTCTGGCCTTGAACTGCACCATATTCCGCAGTTCTTTATGCTGGTACTCGACGCCGCGTTCAAACTCGGTGACGAGATCCTCGTCGGCGTTGTCGGGAAGGGCGGCTACCGTGAGGACCATATAACGACCGCCGCCTCCGACGTGATTGATGAATGTCGCGCCCTCCAGCTTTTCGGAGGAACAGTCGCCGTAATGCCACGTCGGATCGTCTTCATTGGTCTTCATACCGTCACGTAGGAACTCGCGGCTGGCGGCGGCACCGTCGTCACTGTCGAATTCAAAGAGCCACGTACACATTCGCCCATTGATGTCTCCATGCGTGAACATGGCCTCCACTCCGTACATGCAGCCGTGATTAGCGAGGTAATCCTCGCGGTAGTCATCGGAAACCGCGTTGCTGCATTGGTCGTGATCGGACTTTTCCACGAAATTGATCACGCCGACGGTCGTTTCGCCTCTTTCTTTGCCGCGTAGGCTCACCGTCTCTCCAGGTTCGAAATGAAACACCTCTTCAGCGGTGAATTCCCGATCGATGTCGCCGGAGCCGTTAAAGGGGTTGGCGAAACCTCGTTCGCCCATGGTGTACCACGTTACGACCAAAGCGCCGGTGACCACCAGGGTCAATAGGAGAGCAACCAGGGACTTGACGTGGGTTGGGGTATTCCTGTCGCCTTGCGACGGGGGGTCTTCATTTACGGACATCTGTGGATCTCCCGTGCATTTTCGGGGCCGGTCCTCCTGGAGGGCAGTAAGAAGGCAGGGGCCAGGCCGGTCTTCCTCATATATTCATCCGCTGCGGGGAGCGGAATCCAATTTCGATGGGAACGAGCGAGTGTCGAGTGCCGACCTCACACGTTCTCTGTACGGATCCCTCGGGGACCTCATTATGTCCAAAGGAACCGGGCACACCCGATTGAATCCGGCAATCTCCGCGAAAGCCGGTAGAACCGAATCAATCAGGCAACACCAAACTAGTCAAACGCCGCCACCCGCAGCCGTGCCGAGATAATCGACAGGGCGCGGGGCAGGCCGACCGTTCCCGTCGGGAGACGTTCCGGGGCCCGGGCTCTACCGTCCCGGCACCGTGGAAGCCTGTCGGCCGCCGCGATTACCGCCTTGGGGAAGGCGGGTGGAGTACAAACCGGCTCCCTGAGATTCGGTTCGTGCAGAACGGATTCTCAATGGGCTATGGTGTCGGCTCATAGCCTTTGGCGTTTGTCCCAGTCCTTGGCGCAATGTCCTTTTTCGCCTTTGGAACGAATATCATTGTAAGGGTTTAGATCCGGTTCGTATAGTCCATGTCTAGATGTGCCCAACTGGAAATATTGCAGACAATTGAAGTGGTGGTGCGGTGCTGAGGCGTTACGCGGACGTTTAGCGGGGTTTTCGCACTGGACTGGCGATGCGGCAACGGGGATGGCAACATGGGGGTGTGTATGAATCACCCGTCTCCCAGGCTCCGTCGGTATCTCCGGGGCGACATCCGAACGACCCCGAACCGGTCCTGAACACCAAGATTCTCGCGGCGCAGTCGTTGTCGATGATCGCGGTCGTTCTGTCCCCGCTGGTCGGTGGTTTCTTTGCCGCCACGGTGGCATTGCAGCTGGTGAGGCAAGGAGAGAAGGACGTACGCGATTCAGACGGTTTCATGCTCGGAGGAGGCCGGGTCGCTCGGATTCGACGCCGCGCGAAGCTGGCATTGGGCGTCTCGACCATTGCCGCCGTATTCGCCGTGTGCGTCGTGGTATTGTGGTTGCTTCAATCACTTTTGAGCGAGGGGGCCTCGTTCGGCGGCGACACCGTTTAGCCGTCGTAGTCGATTCCGGGCAAGCGGCCGTATTTCGGAATTTCGAGGCCTGCGTTCCGCCCCGCCACGCTGGCGGAATACCGGCAATACAGTGGCCTCCCTCATGTCCTCCCCGCTTCGTGACCGCAAGTCAGATGAGGTAAGATAGTCCCGGTTTAGGCTGGAATTCTGCCTTGAATAATGAGCCCGCTGTGATAGGTCCTACGACCGAATCCGTGGGAATTTATTCCATTGCGATCGGTGGTTAAACTACCTAGACTCTTCCCTTGTGCTTGGACACCGCGTCTTGCGGCATGACGGCCCTGTCTACTCCGGCAGCTTGGTCTTCGTGAGTGCCAGGCCAGGTTGCGTGCCTGTCCCAATGACGTGTCACTGGGATGATGTCATCGGCACGCACGCCGCCCGCTGATGGATGCGATCGCATGATCGCCGATATCCATGCGGGGTTCGGCTCTTGGGCCGAACAATAGCCGTGGGGCTCCGAGGAATGCCACTGTCGTGTGGAAACAACCACACGCCTTGGGTGCCGTCGGTCCGGACTGAGGTCGCGACCGATGCGCCCGTGGAAATCGGACACGTCTGCCGAGAGTGAATACTTTGGGCTTTGACCGGAGAGACGTGACACGCCCGAGTGCGGGGGCGGGAACGTACAGCATAAATGCTGAATGCGATGACATCGAAGCCACTTCGGTGGTTGCCCAGGAACGTAACCATTCGCCGAGCATGCGATGACTTGAACGGGTCACAGTGTGCTTTGCGACCGTTGCAGTAGAGGAGATTGGCTTAATGCCAACAATTCAACAGCTGGTTCGGAAAGGCCGTCAGGCCAAGGCCGGCAAAAACAAGACGCCCGCGCTGAAGGGTAGTCCTCAGCGTCGCGGTGTATGCACTCGTGTGTACACGACCACGCCGAAGAAGCCGAACTCGGCCATGCGTAAGGTCGCTCGTGTCCGTCTCATGAGTGGCATCGAAGTTACCGCTTACATCCCAGGTGTCGGTCACAACCTCCAGGAGCACTCCATCGTGCTCGTCCGTGGTGGTCGTGTCCGTGACCTTCCCGGTGTTCGTTACAAGATCGTGCGCGGCGCACTTGACACCCAGGGTGTTCGTGACCGCAAGCAGGCCCGCAGCCGTTACGGAGCCAAGAAGGAGAAGAAGTAACCGATGCCACGTAAAGGCCCAGCGCCCCGTCGGCCCCTGACAGCCGACCCCGTACACAATTCAGTGCTCGTCACTCAACTTGTCAACAAAGTCTTGAAGGACGGTAAGCGTCGTCTCGCTGAGCGCATCGTCTACGACGCGCTTGAAGCTACGCGTTCCAAGACCGACGCCGAACCGGTATCGACCCTGAAGAAGGCCCTCGACAACGTCAAGCCGACCCTCGAGGTTCGGTCGCGCCGTGTCGGTGGTGCCACTTACCAGGTTCCGGTCGAGGTTCGTCCGCAGCGTGCGACGACCCTCGGACTCCGCTGGCTGGTCGGCTTCGCCCGTGACCGTCGCGAGAAGACCATGGTGGATCGGCTCACCAACGAGATCCTCGACGCTTCCAACGGCCTTGGCGCCGCTGTGAAGAAGCGCGAAGACACCCACAAGATGGCCGAGTCCAACAAAGCATTCGCCCACTACCGTTGGTAGTGAGACCAGGAGAGTTCCGTGGCTAAAAAAACCAATGCCGCCCTTGAAAAACTGCGTAATATCGGCATCATGGCACACATCGATGCCGGTAAGACCACTACTACAGAGCGCATTCTCTACTACACCGGTGTGAGCCACAAGATCGGTGAGGTTCACGACGGTGCCGCCACAATGGACTGGATGGCGCAGGAGCAGGAACGTGGTATCACGATTACCTCCGCTGCGACCAAATGTGAGTGGGACGGCCATGTCATTCAGATTATTGACACGCCCGGTCACGTCGACTTCACCGTCGAGGTGGAGCGCTCCCTGCGCGTTCTGGACTCCTCCATCGCCGTTTACGACGCGGTGGCCGGGGTCGAGCCGCAGACGGAGAACGTGTGGCGTCAAGCCGAGACGTACGGCGTCCCGCGGATGTGCTTCGTTAACAAGATGGACCGCACCGGTGCGGACTTCTACCGCAGCGTCGCCATGATGGAAGAGCGTCTGGCCGGTTCCAACCCCGTCCCGATTCAGCTGCCCATCGGCTCTGAGTCGGACTTCATCGGGGTTGTCGACCTGGTTGAGATGGACGCGAAGGTCTGGCGCGGCGAGACCGGTCTCGGGGAAGACTACGAGACCGAGGAGATTCCCGCGGAACTGGCCGACAAGGCCGCCGAGTACCGCGAGAAGCTGCTGGAAGCGCTGTCGGACCTGGATGACGACTTCGCCATGAAGTATCTCGAAGGCGAAGAGATCACCACCGCGGACATCAAGATGGCCATCCGCGTGGGAACCACCGGTAACAAGCTCAACCCGGTCATGTGTGGTACCGCGTTCAAGAACAAGGGTGTGCAGCCCTTGCTCGACGCGGTCATCGACTACTTGCCCTCCCCGCTGGACGTGCCCGCCATTGAGGGCACCAAGTTGGACGGCGAGACCACCATCGAGCGTCACCCGGACGTCAACGAGCCCTTCGCGGCCTTGGCGTTCAAGATTCAGACCGATAAGCACCTCGGTCGCCTCACTTACGCCCGGATCTACTCCGGTCGTATCGAAGTGGGTAATCAGGTGATGAACTCGACCAAGTCCAACCGCGAGCGCATCGGTAAGATTTACCAGATGCACGCGAACAAGCGTGAAGAGCGCGGTTACGCCGAAGCGGGCGACATCATCGCCATCCAGGGTCTGAAGAACACCACGACCGGTGACACTCTGAGCGACTCCAAGGATCAGGTGATTTTGGAATCGATGGTCTTCCCCGAACCGGTCATCGACGTGGCGATCGAGCCCAAGTCGAAGGCCGACCAGGAGAAGCTGGGTGCCGCTATTCAGCGTCTGGTGGAAGAAGACCCGACTCTGCGCATTCAGACCGACGAGGAGACCGGTCAGACCATCTTCTCCGGTATGGGTGAGCTGCAGTTGGACATCCAGGTCGACCGTCTCAAGCGTGAGTTCAACGTGGAAGCCAACATCGGTAAACCACAGGTCGCCTACCGTGAGACCATCACCAAGCGGGTGGAAAAGGTTGAATACCTGCACAAGAAGCAGTCCGGTGGTTCGGGTCAGTTCGCCCGCGTCATCGTCAACCTGGAGCCCAAGGAGATGAAGCCGAACGAGGACGCGGTCTTCGAGTTCGACGATCAGATCACCGGTGGACGCATTCCGCGCGAATTCATCCCGTCGGTCAAGGAAGGTGCCGAAGCGGCCCTACCCGACGGTGTGCTGGCCGGATATCCGCTCGTTGGCGTCAAGATGGAACTGGCCGACGGTCAGTACCACGATGTTGACTCGTCGGAAATGGCGTTTAAGATTGCCGGACGCATGGTGCTCAAGGAAGCCGCCAAGCGTGCCAAGCCGACGATCTTGGAACCGATGATGTACGTCGAGGTCATCACTCCGGAGGAATCCATGGGTGACGTCATCGGTGACATTAACTCCCGTCGCGGTCTCGTTCAGGAAATGGGCGAGCGGGGCAATGACCGTACGGTCAAGGCTCTGGTTCCGCTGTCGGAGATGTTCGGTTACGTCGGAGACCTTCGGTCGAAGACTGCCGGTCGTGCGAACTACTCCATGCAGTTCGACAGCTATGCCGAAGTCCCGGCGAACGTCGCTAAGGAAATTATCGCCAAGGCGACAGGCGAATAAGATTGCCCGGTGGCGGTCCAGCCATCGAGTAATCTGACAAGCGTTGGGCGGGCTTCCGCCATGGCCGACGCGACGTCTGAAGACCGTTGCGATTATAGGGTTCACAGCCCTTTAGCGACAGCAACGGGCAAAGTAAGTCAAACCAGATTTAACTAGTCCACAGGAGGACAAGTGGCTAAAGAAAAGTTCGAGCGGAGCAAGCCGCACATTAACATCGGTACCCTTGGTCACGTCGACCACGGTAAGACCACGTTGACCGCGGCCATCACCAAGGTTCTGCACGAGAAGCACCCGGACCTCAACCCGTACACCCCCTTCGACGAGATCGACGACGCTCCCGAAGAGAAGCAGCGTGGTATCACGATCTCGATCTCCCACGTGGAGTACGAGACCGAGAAGCGTCACTACGCTCACGTAGACTGCCCCGGTCACGCGGACTACATCAAGAACATGATCACCGGTGCCGCTCAGATGGACGGCGCCATCCTGGTTGTGTCCGCCGCTGACGGCCCCATGCCGCAGACCCGTGAGCACGTGCTTCTGGCTCGCCAGGTCGGTGTTCCCTACATCGTCGTCGCCCTGAACAAGGCCGACATGGTTGACGATGAAGAGATCCTCGAGCTGGTGGAGATGGAAGTCCGTGAGCTTCTGTCCGAGCAGGACTTCCCCGGCGATGACGCTCCCGTCATCAAGGTTTCGGCTCTCAACGCCCTGGAAGGCGACGAGAAGTGGTCCGACGCCGTTGCCGACCTGATGACCGCCGTCGACGACAACATTCCGGAGCCGGAGCGTCAGATCGACAAGCCGTTCCTGATGCCGATCGAAGACATCTTCACCATCACCGGTCGCGGAACCGTTGTCACCGGTCGTGTGGAGCGCGGTGTGCTGCTTCCGAACGAAGAGGTCGAGATCCTCGGTATCAAGGAAGACTCGATCAACACCAAGGTCACCGCGATCGAAATGTTCCGCAAGGTTCTGGACGACGCTCGCGCCGGTGAAAACGTCGGTCTTCTGCTGCGTGGTACCAAGCGCGAAGAAGTCGAGCGTGGCATGGTCGTGACCAAGCCCAACACCACGACTCCTCACACGGAGTTCGAGGGTGAGGTCTACATCCTGGCCAAGGACGAGGGCGGCCGTCACACGCCGTTCTTCAACAACTACCGTCCGCAGTTCTACTTCCGCACCACCGACGTGACCGGTGTTGTGACCCTGCCGGAAGGCACCGAAATGGTTATGCCCGGCGACAACACCTCCATGAAGGTGGAGCTGATCCAGCCGGTCGCGATGGAAGAGGGCCTCCTCTTCGCCATCCGTGAGGGTGGCCGCACCGTCGGTTCAGGTCGTGTGACCAAGGTTGTCAAGTAAGTAGCGACTGTGCAGTCGTAAGGTCGATCGCCGATTGAGTTCGGTGAACGACGAATCCGGTCGGAGCGATTAGGCTCCGGCCGGATTTTTTATGGGCGGATGAGGTGGTCTTGTTTCCGGATATCGGTGAGGGACGGGTTCGGCGGTGGGAGGCCGAGTCGCTCGGGTGGATCCGGTTATTCGTCCAGCGAGGTGGGCCGGTACGACGCGGGATCGAGTGTAAAGGTGAGTAGCCTGATATCGGGGAGCGGTGCCCAATCGCGATGCGGCGCGCGGTTGAATCCGATTTTGCGGTAGATGTGGTGAGCGGCGTGCATCGTGTCTTTGGAGCACAGTGCGATCGCGGTAGCTCCCAGTTCGTCGAAGGCCGTGGTGACGGCTCGTTCGGCAAGGCGCGTCCCCACGCCGCTTTTCCCGGCGGTGGGTGCGACGGCGAGGGCACGGATTTCGGCTTCACCGGGCAAGGCGACCTCGGCCTTCTTCGAGCCCGGGGGAACGACTGATATCCCACCCACTATCTCGGTGGAGTCGAGCGCTACGAGAACCGTGCCCGATTCGGCTCGCGCGCCGACGTCTCGAAGGTAGTCGGCGTATCCGCTGTTGGCGGTGAGGAAACCGGAGGCGAGATACGATGCGACCGTGATCTCGCCGAGTGTTTCCCACTCGGATGGTTCGATGGGGCGAATCGTCAGAGACATGAGGCCATCTTACGACGCGGAGCCGACGGTCGGCATCGTCATGGTGTCCCGTATGTGGGGTCACGAAGCCCCAGGTGCCGGCTTCGCATTTCGCGCCGGTACCTGGGACTACCACGGATTAATAGTGGATGTAGGCGCCGCCGTTCACCGCCAGTGTCTGGCCCGTGATGAAGGAGGCGCCGTCCGAGGCGAGGAAAACCGCCGCGGAGGCGATGTCGCTGGGACGTCCGCCCCGTTTCAGCAGCGTCTCATCGATCAGGGTGTCGTGATGCGGGGCGCGCCCGGCTTCAAAGAACTCCGTGTCCATAATGTAGCCGGGTGCGATGGTATTGGCGGTGATTCCCGCCGGGCCGCCTTTACGGGCCAGGCCACTGGTGTGCCCGATGAGGCCGGCTTTGGCCGCTCCATAGGTGCCTCCGCCGCGTTGTCCGGCGATCGAACTGATGTTGATGACGCGTCCTCCGGGGCGAGCGAGGTTGTCCCAGAGAGCGTCAACGACGTTGACCGCGGAGGTCAAATTGAGCTCGATCATGTCCCTGGTGGAGGCGATACGGTCCGCTCGCGTTTCTCCGCCACCGCCCACAAGACCACCGGCGTTGTTGATCAGCACATCGATCGTCCGGTCGTGGAGAGAAGTCGCGAGGGTATCGATTCCGTCCGTCCTCGTGAGGTCGGCGGCTATCGTGTTGACGTTGATGTTCGCCAGTTCCATGGAGACTTCACTCAATTTGTCGTCGCGGCGTCCCACGATCGTTACGGTATTGCCCTTCTGCGCGAAGGCGTGGGCGATGGCGCGGCCGATTCCGGTGCCGCCACCGGTAACTACGATATGAGTCATGTATGGGGCCCTTCTAGTTTTAGGGCCAGTCTAAACATGGAAATGTAATCGGCTCAAGCGGTTTGATGAGTTTAGCCATTGAGAAAGGCCAATACTGCCTTGACTCGCCGGTGCTGTTCATTGTCCGCTTCCTTGAGCTCCAGTTTGGTGAATATATTGCGGATGTGCTTTTCCACCGCCCCGCCGCTCACGACCAACTTGCGGGCGATGGCTTGATTGGAGAATCCTTCCGCCATCAGCCCCAGAACCTCGCGTTCGCGATGTGTCAGCTTTTCCAACGGTTTACCCTGCCTGGTCATAAGCTGTGCGATCACTTCCGGGTCGAAAACGGTGCCGCCTGTGGCAACGCGATTGAGCGCGTCCATGAAGTCGTCTACGTCGATGACCCGTTCCTTCAGAAGGTAGCCCACGGCTCCGATGGGGCTGGCGACGAGCTGCTCGGCGTAGGACGATTCGACGTATTGCGACAGGATCAAGACGGGACTGTCGGGAATCGACTCCCGCACTTCGAGCGCCGCACGCAATCCCTCGTCGACAAACGAGGGAGGCATTCGAACGTCGACGATTGAGACGTCAGGGCGGTGATGGACGATGGCGTTGACCAAATCGGTGGGCTCGGCGACCGCGGCTACCACTTCATGACCGAATTCCTCCAGGAGCTTGACGATCCCGGTTCGAATGAGAACGGCGTCGTCGGCTATGACTACTCGCATGGCACTTCGGCTACGATCACGGTCGGTCCTCCCTCGGGGGAATCAATGGAAATTTGCCCTTCTACCGACTTTACCCGCTCGGTCAGCCCCGCGAGGCCATGGCCCTTCCCGGTCGATGCTCCGCCGACGCCGTTGTCGGCGACGCAGACCGAGATGGCCGTTCTAGTGCTCCGCAGGGTGATGACGAGCTGTGAGGCATGTGAATGCTTGGCGGCGTTGGTCAATGCCTCGGCGGTGGCGAAGTAGATGGTGTTCTCCGACTGTTGTGGATAGCGACGATCCCACAGCGCCACATCCAATTCGACTGGAATCGGCGAGCGCGCCGCCAGTGCCTCGATGGCGGCCGTCAAGCCCTTGTCGGTCAAGATGGGCGGGGCGATGCCACGGGACAGCGAACGTAGTTCGTCGATGGTGGTCCGCGTCTGTCCGATGGCTTCGTCGAGTGCTTCGCGGGCGGCGTCCGGGTCGCGATCCATCTGTCGGCGCGCACGTGACAGTTCCATCCCCAGGCTGACCAGTTGCTGTTGTGGGCCGTCGTGGATATCGCGTTCGATGCGACGCAGCGCTTCGTTCTCCGCTGATTGAGCGGCGCTTCGGCTGGCGGAGAGGTCGTCGATGCGTTGGGTCAATTGGGAGGTCGCGGTGAGCAGGGCGCGGCTCAGCTCTCCTTGGGCCGCAGCGCACCCCCGCACGACGAAAGGGAGTGTTACCGCGAAGAAAAGGCCTCCGATGACGTAGAGCGTTGACTGTGCCAGGTATGAGGTGCCCCATCCCAGCCATTCGGTGGCGTATTCGATCCCGCTGGGGCCGGCGGTATTGATGATGATCCACCCCCAGAGTGGCCAGGTGAAGCCTGCGATGACGCCTGCCCACCACGTGACCGTTAGTACGAAGGTGACGATGGAGATGGGGAAGACCAAGAACATCCAGAGGATATTGAGCCAGGATTGTCCGTCGAAGATCGGTTGTACCAGGGTACGGATCTTTCCGGCTCCTCGTGGGGCCGTGGTGTAACTGACCGAGGGGATCTCGGAGTAGGTCACGCCCCGTACCAGAAATCGCTGTGCCGCGGAGAACCCACGACCCGCCACGAGTATGGCCGCGAGGATGGGAACCCCGATCCAAATGATGGCGGTGGAAATGCCGAGAACCACTCCAACGACCGCGACGACGAAACCGGCGATGGCGAGGGGAAAGGAGACCAGCAGGTAACGGGAATCGGTTGTCAGGCGATCGAAGAGACTGTGTCTCTTGGGAGCGTCGATGTCGTTCATACTTCCAATGTAAGCGTCGGACGCCGCTGAAACGATCCCGTTACCTGGCTTTTCCGGGGTGGGGTTAACCCCACCCCGCGCGTCACCCCTTTAGAGGAGTCCGTTTTCCCACGGCCCCCAGATGGCGACGGTTCGTCCACGAGTGGACGGCTGGGCGGGGTCGCCCGAGGTAGAACCCTGCAGATTGGCGAACAGGATCTCTCCATTGGGAGAGAAGGTGGCGCCGCACCATTCGTCGTTGCTGGGATCGAGACAGAAGGGGAAGACCCTTCCGTCGTGTGTGAGGCCTCGCAGCGCGGGGCGGCTGCGGCTGGTGTCCTCGCAGAGGATGAGCGCTCCGCTGGGAGTGACGGTGACATTGTCCGGGAACGAAAGGACGTCGCTGTCGGGGGACTCGAACACGAGCCGGAGCGTGCCTCCGCTCATACGCCCGTTGCCCTTGCCGGGGCGGTACTCCCAAATCTGTCCCTGGCCCTCGTCGCCGCCGTTGGTGGAGGCGATGTAGGCGGCACCGCCACCCCACCAGCAGCCTTCCAGACGTCCGAAGGTGGCGGCTCCTTGAGCGTGTCCTTGCTCGTAGACGGCTGAGGAATTCTCCTCGGCTTCGGCCGGGTCCGGGTCGTCGATGTCGACCCATTCCACTGCCAGCGGGCGAGCCGCGTGTTGTCCGGTGCGGGTGTCGTATTGCCATTCGTCGACGACCTTCAGCATCTGCAGTCGACCGCCCTCGGCGAGTTGGCCTGGTGTGTGGGGGAGGAATCGATAGAAACCGGCGGCACCACGATCCTCGGTTTCGTAGACGTAGCCGGATTCGGGGTCGATGGCGACCGCTTCGTGGACGAACCGCCCCATGTCGGTGAGTGCGATCGGGTCGACCTGATGATCGGAATGAGCGGGGACTTCAAAGACGTATCCGTGTTTACGGTCCCAGCCGTCACCGTATCCCGAGGTGGTTTCCTCACAGGACAGCCAGGATCCCCAGGGGGTGGGTCCTCCGGCGCAATTGACGATCGTCCCCGACAGGGACATCCAGGAATCGGTCACGGTTGGGGCGGATCCGTCCGTTTGAACGACGAGAGTGGAGGTGCCGCCGCTGCCTTTGGGGTCGTAACGGTATTCGAGGTCCCCGGAGGGAACGGCCTCCGGTTGGTCGGTGCGTTCCTCGTGGTTGCGAACCAGTCGAACCGTTCCGGGCTCGACTCCTTCGAAACATGCCATGGCGTCCGGGCCCAGTGGAGTCATATGGTTGTCGCCCAGGGCGGTTCCGCTCAGACTGAGCAGGGTGAAGTCGAAGCCCTCGGGGAGTTCCAGGGTCTGCTGGAATCCGGTCTCGGGGTCGGTTCTGGTGACGGGGCGCAGTGGGCCGTAACCTCCGTTGTCTTCTGCTTCTCGAGGTGGACGTCCCTGTGCGGCATCGGCGGCTCGAACGGTGAAGCCTTCCATCGCGGTGACGGCGAATACGCCCATACCTGCGGCGGCCGTGCCTTGCAGGAGGCGACGTCGACTTGTGGAGGCGGAATTGTTGCCCATTAACTACTCCTTGACATCGGCTAATCCCGGTGATTTCCCGAAATAGGTGAACAAATTTCAGTATTGAGTCTGGTATCGACGAGTAGGGGAGCGCAACCTTAAGTCGGAGTTACCTATTCATTAAGATTATGCGACCCCGCTGTGCGGATTGCCGTAATTGGACAGACGAGGGGATAAGCGGAGACTCTTGCCGGTCGTCTCTTCGTCCACCGTGGTCACGGTCGTTCGTTAAGCTTGGCCGACGTCGCGCCACATTGGAATCAATACCGGACCGGAATCGGGGAGGGGCAGGCGTTTCCCTGTGGCAGTGAAACCCATGCGCCCGTACAACCGTGCCGATTGCGTCGTACTGGCTTCGAGGTATTGCGGTAGGTTTCTCCCATCGGCCCATTCGGTCAAGCGACGGAGGAGCGTCCGGCCCGCCCCTTTGCCGCGATGTGCGGAATCGGTGACGATGGAATTCAAATACAGGTGCGGGAACCGTCGCGGATGCGAATCCGCTACCAGTCGTGTCGCGGCCGCGAAGCGGTGCAGGGGATGCAGCCCCGTTTCGCGAGCGGCGGACTCCGTCTCCACGGCCTCGGCCTCGAGCCGCTCAGTGTCATGGACGACGGTGCAGATCGCGACGGTCCATATTTCGTGGTCGTCGCCCGCAATCCAGATCTCGTCGCGCTCCAATGCGCCGTCGAGGTAAGTGGGAACCCGGTTCTCCATATGGCGATCGATAAAGTCAGTGTTATCGCCTCCGGCCCAAGCGAATACCGCCTCGTCTCGGCAGCCTGCTTGGAAGGCCTCCACCAGTTTGTCGCGGTCTTCGCTAAGCGCGGGTCGGGCGATGATCGATTGTGTCATTGTCTACCTTTAGGTTGAGTTGGATACAATGTTCGGTTCCTGGTCGTGGAAGAACCCGGCCTTAAATCGTCGTGGTTATAAAACCATGTGTCGTCGTAAAACCAAAGTATTTCATCACGAAAATCGAGTGTGACGGAAGAGATTAGTGTGCGAAGAATGTGGAGAGCCACTGGCGGAGGCGTACAAGGGCCGACCTCGGAAATACTGTTCGCGGAGCTGTCAGGCTAAAGCTTACCGGCGTCGCAAACAGAAGAAGGAAGCACAGAGGTCGGTATCGTCCCACTATCTCGGGAGCCTGAACACGGTCTCGATGACCAGAACGGCGATCGCCCGAGCGGATGCCACGGGACTTGACTCTCTCACCATGCGGCGATTGGCCACAGACCTTGGAGTGGCGACTTCGACGGTGTATCGCTACTTCGGTAACCGCGACGAACTGCTGGCGAACATGGTGGAGCTGGCCTTGTCCGATATCGCACCTCGTCGCCTGCCGACCGGAACGGTACGTGAACGGATGTCGGCCGAAGCGTGGCGAGAATGGCAACTGTACCAACGTCATCCGTGGATATTGCCCGTGCTGGCTCGTGTGCATCCGCCACTGAGCCCGGCATTGCTCGACATGGTGGAACGATACGCCGTTGCGATATCCGATCGTTCGGAATCAGGGGAGCACAGCGTCGTAAACGCGCATAGAATTCCGGGTCGTTCCCCTTTCATGGTGGTCTTCCTGGCCATATCGGGTCTCGCGCAAGGGCTGGCCATGGTACCGATGTCAGGATCCATATCTGATTCGGAAAAGGCAGCCGATCGGAAGGCCCTAGGCGAATGGTTGGAGTCCGGAGACTTTCCCTATCTGAAGGAATGTGTTTTGGCTGAATCGTGGGACGAAATAACCGATTTCGACGACGTTTTCGAACAGGCCCTCGGCATTATGTTGGACGGATTGGAATACAGGCGAAGGCAAGAGGAATGACACAGGCCTCGAAGGTCACGAACGATCTGCTTGTCAGGGCCGTACAATTTTCTCTGACACACTTGGGAAATGCGACCGGGAGTTCTGGAGACGATTAAAATTGGGGATAAAGCGTCCAGCGTCCAGCGTCCAGCGTCCAGCGTCCAGCGTCCAGCGTCCAGCGTCCAGCGTCCAGCGTCCAGCGTCCAGCGTCAACTTACACTCCCGAGTGAACGTCAGATTGTCCTCGCCGGGCGAACCCAACAAGCGCTTGCTCGACTCCACTTTGATCTAGCGCCGCTGTTTGCCGCCGATCCCCGCATCGATTATCGCTACGCGATCGTTCCAGGATCGGATCATGCCCTTCCCGCCAAGCGGTTCATCCTGAAATACGATCTACCGGAAGTGGATTGGGAAGACGTCACTAAATCCAATACCGATCTTGTCATTACCGCTAGCCCGCGTGGATTCATATTCGATCGTGGTATCCCGACAGTGGTCATTCCACATGGAGCCGGGCACAACCGATTGCTACCGGACACCAGCGGGGTTGCGGGCCTCTGTCGTGAACATCTGGTATCGGATTCGGGAGCGAAACCGAGTTTTATCGCCCTACCGGGAGCTGTGGCGTATCGGCAGCTGAGGCAGGAATGCCCGGAAGCTCTGGACCGAGCTGACATTACCGGTGACGTTTGTTGGGAACGGTTTCACATCAGCGAAGACCGACGTCAACACTATCGGCGCGCGCTCGGCGTCTCCGACACCCAGAAACTGATCGTCCTAGCCTCCACCTGGGGGAGAGATTCCCTTGTCGGCCGGGACCATTCCGCGATACCAAAGTTGCACGAGTGGCTGTCCGACCCGGAAACCGTCGTCGCATTCGTGCCACACCCGAACATCGACAGCGGTAATCCACCGTCAACGGATCATCGCTATGCCTCCCATGTGCGTAACGGCCTCATCATGGTTCCACCCGAAGAAGGCTGGCGCTCGCTCATCGTAGCCGCTGATTACATTGTCGGCGACCATGGTTCGGTAACCGTATACGCTGCCGCTTTGGGGAGGCCGGTTGCCATTGGGGAATTCGGCTTCTCGGAGATGCCCGCTGAGGGTGCCTTGGCACGATTGGGCAGGGAGCTCCCTCGACTGCAGTGGAGTGAGCGGCCGTCAGTGGAACGGCTCACTAGCCAATGCGAAAGGGTCGATGCGAGCGTGATCGGCGATATTTTCGACCTATCACGGGACTCACCGGCTCAATTGATTGTCGAACGCTGTTACGAGCTGCTGGAATTGTCTCCCACGCAGGCGTCGTACCCGATCGCGTTTCCCGAACCCGGTTTTCGGATCGATTACAGGCCGACTTCCTCCTGGCAGGTTCACTATTCGAGCGATGGTGCCGATGTCCACCCGCTCTGTTCCTTGGGTTCACGCGATTCGCCGGATTTCATCGTTACCTCGACGCAGACGCTGGATTATAGAATCAAGGGTATAGCCGAGGTCGTCACGAGTCTGGAACGGCCCGTTGAGGACGTGGCACACGCGTGGGAAGAGAACGCCCGGATTCTCGACGAATCCCAAGTCCACGGTATGGCGGTTACCGCGTTCGGGGTCGACCGCTACGCCGTCACCTTTAAATCCGGCTATCGCGGAATCCTACGTGTCAAAGGAAATCCGATTCGGGCGCTTGCCGATCTGTTTTATTACCGAACACTCGGGAGTACCGTCGACGGCTTGGATTTTGAACCCATGCCATACAAACCGGGTGTTTTACGCACGGATATCCTGCTCCAATGCCGCTATCCGGTGTTTGACGTCGTTGGCCCGGGGAGAGTGGCCGCTTTCCCAAACGGCGAGTGCGGATTTCAGACACCGCAGTTGAAAATCCTTATCGCGTGAATAAGCGGCCAGTCGTTCCCAACCTTCGGCTTTATCCTTCTTAGACGAGAGTTTCGTCAATGCGTTGTGCGCGCGTAGAAGTGACGGCCGATTCGCACTTTCCTCAGCTTGGAGCAGAGCGAGTTTGGCGGCGACCTTTGGTTCGATATTCTGTTCGCCGATGGAACGGAACAGGTTTATCGAACGCTCGTAGTGGCCTTTCGCGTCCTGATGCCGCCCCATTCGTTCCAGGATTTCGCCCTTTTGCTTGGTATATAGAGCTTTGGAACGAATGCGACGCTGTTCGTCGGCAAATTTCGGGCACAGTTCGAGAGCCTGGTCGGTACGTTCTTCGGCCTCGAGGAGGTCTCCGCGAGCGGCAAGCGTGCGGGCCTGTTGTTCGAAGACGCTGGCTTGAAACATGTGACGCGGATAGGGCTTGTCGCCGATCATGTCGCACAGCAGCTCAGCTTCTCGCAAGTGCTGTAGCGATTCGTCGAAACCGCCGATCTCACTGAGGCTTTTGCCAAGCCACAACCGTGCTTGCAGTTCCACCGCAGGGTCGTCGAAGGCTATGGTTTCGGCAGCGACGAGGGCGTCGGAATAACAATCGACCGCTTCTTCCGGGAACGGCTGATTGTTGTAGAACGCCCAGAGCGCTTCCGCCAGGCTAACGGCGCGGGTCCACCACTGATTGTGCAGCGCAATGGTCACCATCGTTTTCAGCGCGGTATGGCGTTCGAAGAACCATTTTTCGGCCTCCCACTTGCCCGAATGGCCGTGTAGTCCTTCCAGCGGGGCCTGCGGCATGATCCGACGGCGGTTGCCCATGATGATCCTGTCGGCTTCCTGTGCAAGGGCGAGAACCTTGTCGAAGTACGACTCGAATGACAGTCGGAATTGCGTTCGGTCGGCGAGGGAAGTGCTGTGAGGTTCAGCGGCCGACGACCGGTGCAACCGGAAATAACCATGATTGTCCGGGATAACCAAATCCAGCCGAATAAGCTCATCCAGAGGAGACGGGTCCTGCGGTTGAGGCCCGATCAGGATTTCGGCCGTCGTCTCGTCGAAGAGCCGTTGTGGCAATAGGTGCAGGAATCTATAGAGCCACAGTGCCGCGTCGCTCAAGGAAGCTTGTAGTACACCATTGCTCGACCCCAAGGTCACGATGTTCTTCAGCTCTTCTTGGCTTTCACCGGCAAGATCGGGATCGTTCGAGATGAGTCGCGCGATCTGTAGCAGTTCGTGGGGTCCGAAGAGCTCATCGTCGTTAATGGTGGGGCGCAAACGGTGGTCCAGCCCGACCTGATCGAAGAGTTCGGCACGTTGCTCAGCGTCGAACGGCGGCAATTCCAACTCGAGGAACTCCATGTCGTTTGCGGAATCCGGACTGACAAGTACGAAACCACAGACATCTCGTGAGGGTCGGAAAAGACGTGCGGAATCGGTATTTCGATCGCTACGCACCATGATCAGCCTGACGTCCTCGCTGGCGGCGTCATTGAACTGCCGACCCAAGTTCTTGACTGTAGACGTCAGGAGATCGGTGGGCACTCCGAGGCGGATCAGGCTCTCACGCAGGACGGTAACAAGGTCGGATCCACGAAGGTCCACGAACAACTGACCACCTGGATAGTGGTCGTTGACTTCCTGGGCGATGACCCGAACTACGCTGGATGCTCCCCGGTTTTCGGCGGAGCGCAACCATACGGGTCGGGGACGTAGTTTTCTGAGTTCGGCACTAAGCCTATCGGCCGTCGGGCCTCTGTTCACCCAGATGTGAGGGGGACGAATTCCGTCTGCTGGTTGTGTAACCATATACATCACTATAATGGTTGCGGTATAACGTGTTGACCTCCTCCCCATTCGTAATGTGGGGGTCGGTGCACCGCGTAATTCCGATCAACCATGGAACGTGTCACGCCCGCAACCAACGAAGGACTCCTATGATCGAACCAATCTCCGCCGCGATCGCATCGGCGGCTGCCGGTTATACCACGGACCTCGCTGCGTCTTGGACGAAAACGGCCTTGACGAAAATAACCGATATAACCACGGGTCGACTGAAACGCAAAGACGCAGACGTCGATCTGCTGTTGGCGGCCAAGAGCGATCCCGAGGAGCTGGAGGCTCTCGCGCAACGCATCCAGAGCCTACTGGCGGACGACGCGGATTATCGTGCTGACATGGAGGGTTACACCGGGCAGCGCATTCAGATCGACCAGTCCGTCAATCACTTCCACGGAACCGTCAATCAAATGCAGATCAGCGGTGACAACCACGCCCCAATGTTCGGTGGGCAGCCCAACGACGTTGCCAAGGAATTATGCGGAAAGCCTGGGCCTTGTGTCTATATTAGTCGGCGAAGATCTCCGCGACCGGAACGGGCGGCTGATCGTCTCTGGGCTCGGATTTCTCCATTTCCCAACCCAGCAGGCTCAATACCATCATCGGTACCGCGACCGCGCTCAGTACGATGGCGGTCAAGAAACGCCGTGAGTAACGTTCGGACGACATGGTTCCAGCCTAGAATCGACCCACGTTCTCACGAACCGTGGTTCCTCGAAATTGTGACGTGGGATGGGAAGCACGTGGTGGTCGGTACGGTTCTGCGGCGGTGCTCCACGTTCGCCCTGTTCTCTTCGTACGATGAATGTATGAGTTTGTTCCAAAGCAATGAGATTTCGCTGCAAACCGGCCACCGCCAATGCGTTCTTGACATCACGGACAAATGTCGACGTTTTCTCGTGGATTTTGACGCTTACAGCGGTCTCCTCAACATCTTCGTGCCTCACGCGACCGCTGGGGTCGCCATTCTGGAGACCGGAGCCGGGTCGGACGACGACCTGTTGGCAAGTCTTGAGGATCTGCTACCGCGCGATGATCGCTGGCAGCACCGCCACGGATCCTATGGGCACGGGCGTGACCACGTGCTCCCCGCCTATATCGCGCCTCATGCCACGATCCCGGTTATCGACGGTCGCATGGCCCTGGGGACTTGGCAGTCGGTGACACTTGTAGACACCAACGTTGACAATCCTGACCGGCGAGTTCGATTGTCGTATTTGGGGTAACTGCCGATTTTCCGAGGGAAAACGGGACGATAACACGGACGTCAGTCACGTATTGTGACGGCCCGCGACCTATTGAGATAGTGTACGGCTGCAATTCTGGACCGACTGGCCGATTGCGGCAATATTCGGAACCGGCATCCCCTGCGCCGAGTGTGTTCGACCCGAAGTGCATGGGCACCGGCGCGGTGGTGGGATATCGGATGCAGAGCCTGTTCCGCAACAATCGATTTAACAAGTGCCTCGACTCAAACCGTTATGCGCTCGCGGCCGCGAGCGTGCGACGTTGTCTTACCGTGAACAAACGCCCCGGAGTAACGAACGCAGGCGTCCAAGGTAGTAGCTCCCCTCCTCCACACTGCCTGGGACGACCTCGAATCGGAAACGGTTATCGAAGATCTATACCGGTTCCTGGCCAAGCTTCTGCAATGTGCAGAGTGGGCCCGGGCCGAAACGAAGGCCTGGGCCACCGATCCGGAACGGGTCTCCCGTTTACTTCGAGATGTCGTGGACGAAGACACCTCTCAACGATCGTTATGGTTTCGCCACACCGCATTCCCATGTAGGAGTCGTGGTGGTCCAGGAAGCTACTTCATTGACCGCGTCGTACAAGGGTGAACGATCCCGCTCGGACCATTCGGCGGCCTCCACGACCAATTCGTTGCGACGACGTCGCAGCGCCACGCGACCCGGGATGCGCGAACCAACCACTACCGGCATACACCAGTACCCGAACGTTCGTTTCGCCTTTGGAACGTAGATTTCGATCTTCCAGTCGTGCCCCCACAAGCGCCTCAATCGCGCTCGGTGCCAGACCAGGGGATCGAACATCGACACCGGCACCGTGTTCTCCTCCGGTGTGGGAACGTCGTCAACGGACGTATCCTTCCACGCCGGAACGTCCCAGCCTTCCACCTCAACCCGAGGTACCTCCATGCGTTCCAGCGACTCGCGCACTGCGGCGCTGCGGAGTCGAAAGTAATCGGCGATATCGTCCAAGGTGCCCACGCCGAGGTTTCGCAGCGCGATCGCGACAAGTGCGTCAACACAGTCGGAATCATCGGCATCCCATCGATACTCGGTCGGAATGACCTCGTCGGCAGCCTGATACACCCGCTGAAAGCCTTGCCGCCACGTGCACGTGACCTCCCCCGACTGCACCATCCAATCCAAGGCGCGTTTATGGTCACTACGTGGATTCCAACCGGTGACCCCGGCCGGTTTAGGTAGGGTGGCACCGTCCGGCAGGTGCTTTGACGTGATGGAACCGTGGCCCTGCAACAGTTCTCGAATGCGGTCGACCGCGTTGTCGTCGATGCCGAGAGAACGGATATCCTCTTGTGCCGCCGAACGTCGTCTCCGGGCCAAATACGGCCACAGTTGGAGATCGATCAAAGAGAGCGCGTGACCCCAGTGCTCAAAGGCGACCGGCTTTTCACGCCGTTTCAAGGCGTCATCCACCTCATCGGCCTTCACGCCCCGAGACAAGAGTGTCAACTCGTGGGCTCGACGAACCGCCGAAATGGTATCGATTTGAATGCATCCGAGACGCCGAATCACGTCCTGATACGACTGGGGGCCGCCAGATAGCTGACGATCGACCGCCACCGCACGGGCCTGGGCAAGAGAAAACGAATCCACTGATAGCTCCTTATAAACGTCGCTCCGCCACGAAGCTACCTCCCAGGTGTGACACCGCCACATTCCAGCGCACTAAACTTGAACCGTGACTGTTCCCCACAACGACGATTCCTTCTGGGGCGGCCGATACCGCGTCAAAGGAGACATCGGGTCCGGCGGTATGGGACGCGTATTCTTGGCCGACGACACGGTACTGGACCGCGAGGTAGCCATCAAGACCATACGCCCCAGTCGGCTGGAAGGCGATGGAGCCACCACCGTGATCCGGAGGTTCGAACGCGAAGCACGTTTGGCCGCTCGCCTCCGCCATCCCAACCTCCCGGAAATATACGATGCCTCAGAGCGAAACGCCGATTCCCTTTATTTGGTGATGGAGTTCGTCAAAGGAGTCGACCTACAGGCGCCCATCGATGAAAAGACACCTCTGAACTCCCGTGAAGTAGCGGCCATCGGAATGCAAACTGCCAGCGCTCTCGACGCTATTCACCACGGCCACATCGTCCACCGCGACCTTAAACCCGCAAACTTGCGCCTCAACGAAATGGGCGTGGTGAAACTCGTCGACTTCGGGATCGCGGCCGATCGTGATTCGCGAGCCACTCGACTGACGCATACCGGAAACGAACCGGGTACTCCGGACTATCAGGCCCCCGAATTTCTCACCGGCGGTCAGGCCACCCCGGCAACCGACCTGTACGCCCTGGGAGTCGTTCTGTACGAACTGCTACGCGGCGCCAAAATCTTCGGCGACGGTCGGCTCACCGTTTATGAAACTCAACGGGCCCATGCCGAAGAAATCCCGGAGCCTTTGTCTCACCCCGAACTGAACGTACTCATCGTGGAAGAACTTCTGGCCAAAGACCCGAGCAACCGCCCCGCAACGGCCGGTGACGTGTATCGGAGGCTTGGTGAGATCTTTCCATCGACGCCTTTGTCGACCTGCACTCTAGATGTCGATCCCAGCATTCCGTTGGTCATGCCTTTGACTCCGCCCACCGCAGTTAAGGACGTCAATAGTTCGTCGGGGCGGCAAGCTCCGGTGCAGGCGCGACCGTCCAATACCCTGGAGGAAGACCTGCAGCGGCTGTTTCGTGAAGCCGAGGGCTATTTTCGCACTGAGGACTGGAAGCAGGCCGTGCAAAGTTACCGCGTCTTGGCCCGTCGCCTAGCGCAGTCCGACCCGCATGCGGAATTGCGCGCCCAGATTCGAATCGCGGAGGCATTGGCTCAGCTCGGACACCGAGAACAGGCGCTTCAAGGTATCGATACTCTGCTGCGACGGGCAAGCAAGTCAGAGGTCATCGGCCCGGAGGGGTATTTCGAGGTACGACTCGTACGTTGTGACCTTCTGTACCCGACGATAGGGGACACTGCTGCACGCGCCGATATGCAGGCACTGTATGAAGAAGCGCTGCCCGTGTTGGGGTCACAGCACGATGTCGTTCGCGGTGTGCGACAGCGGATGAACAGATCGGATTGGTAATGGCACATTCATACCCGTTACCTTCCAACCGTTTTCCTGCCCAACCTGGAATCGGTATTCTTACTTCGGTTGCCCGATTGCCTCTATTGACAGGAAAGCCCAGACATGGCCGTTGACGAAGATCGTAGTAGCGCCCCGTCCTTTACCCTGCGTGTGTGTTCCTGGGGTTGGAGTCTTATCCCGTTTGCTTCTCTCGGTTATCTGACCCCCATGGTGTATTTGGTAGGGGCGGTCCGTCGGCCCGGAACGACGATGTGGATATCCACAGCGGGGTACGCCGTTCTTTGGATTCTGATCCTGGCGCTGGTGCCCGTTCACGATGCTGATTCGGTGATCGTCAACGTTTTGATCGCCCTGCAGATACTCCTGCTCATGATCGGGGCCGGCGTTCAGTCCATTGTTCTGCGCCGCCGTGTCTGGTATCCATCGACCCCTACCGCCACGACGACGACCGATTATCCCAGGAACAATCGGGCACCGATGCCGGACGCCACCGAACTGCTGCACCGAAAACGTATGGAGCGGCAGCAAGCGCGCCGAATCGTCGCCGATGACCCCATACTCGCCAAACAATGTTGCATCGGACGTCCCGATGTGGACGCTCGGACCGTATCAGACGGTGGCCTGGTGGACGTGAATCATGCGCCCGCTCAGGTACTGCGGGAGTATCCGGGTCTGTCCGCCGCTGTTGCCGACTCGGTCCGTGAGCGTGTTTCTACGCTTGGGCCGTTTACCAACATGGGGGAGATGCTGATGGAAATCGACGTCGCCCCCGAATATGTCAATGAACTATCGGAGTATGCCGTTTTCCTGCCTTGATCGCCGCGGAGGGTGGGTGGGAACCCACCCTGAAGCCGATGGTGGGAGCTACTTCCTGTCCCACTGGCAATCTCCGCTGAACAGTACCCCGGCATCGGACTCATCGACGGTAATGCGTCCCTGCGCACCGGCGTCGATGTTCTCATTGGAGATGAGGTCGTCCACCGACATGGTGAACCCCGACAGGCGCGCGACGTAGCAGAGGTCCAGGGAATCCTCACCTTCATTGACGGTGGTATAGGTTCCCGGTTCGATTTCACTGCCTACTTCCCATATTCCGGCGCTAACGGGGTCTCCGGCGTCGGCCAGGTTGTCGTCTGTGGCTTCCTGCCATCGGCAGTCTCCGGTGAACTCGACGCCGGCGTCGTTCTCGGTGACGGTGACACGGCCGCGCATACCTCCCTCGATGTTCTCGTTCGCGACGAGGTCGTCCAGTTCGCCGCTGAATCCGCTGAGGCGAGCGACGTAGCACAAGTCGAGCGAACCGTCGCCGGTGTTGGTGGTGACGTACGTACCGGGGGAGATTTCTTCGCCGACCTCCCAGGTTCCGGCTCCGATTCCTTTAGACTCCTCAGCGGCGGAGGTACCCGTTTCCTCGGCGGCGTCGGCATCGGAGTCCTCCTCGCCCCCAATGCATGCGACCGATAGACCGGCGAGAGCGACGGAACCCAGCCCGACCAGAAATTTTTTACGAACCGACACGTTGTTGACTGATGTACTCACAAATTGCTCCTGTAGATAGAATATTGAAAAACTGACTGTGAACTCACTTCACGACAATACTCATGTGTGTATCATGTTCGCAAGGCAGGGATGATCACGATTCCATTACAAGAGGAGAGCTCCTTGACGGCTGTGACCTTGAGTGAGATTGCTCGGCTTGCGAATGTCCAGGTCAGTGCGGTGAGTAATTGGAAATTCCGCGACCGGTCCTTCCCCGAACCGATTGATGCTGAAGGAAAGTACTTCGATCTCGATGCCGTAGCCGCGTGGGCCGATCAGGAGGGTCGCCCCGTGCGGATTTCCGGTACGGATCGCATTTGGTACGACTACCTGGGAAACGAGCGGCGCTCCACGACGGCCTTGGCCGACATATTGGAACAGCTCTACCCCGGGCCGATGACCGACCCGGCGCTACACGAACTGGCCAAAGGCGAATCCAGCAACGCACTCATCGAGTCCTTTGTCGCCAAAACCTCACTTGGAACGGGCATTGAACCGGCGGAATACCTGCGGGATATCAGTGTTGCCGTGCGGTCGAACCGACCCGCCGACGTCTATGATCCTGCAGCCGGGACCGGAGAGCTCCTCCTGGCCTTGGCGGGTGCGCTTCACGTCGGCAGAGTCGTCGCGGTCACCTCCTCCGAGGACGATTCCATTATCGCGCTCGCCCGACTTCAGGCCGCCTTTCCCGAGCAGTCCGTCGCAGTGAGAAGCGTCGACCCGTTCGCGGAACCGGTCGGTGAAGAGCGCTTTGATTTGGTGGTTTGCGATGCGTACAGCGCTGCGCGCTCCCAGTCGACCCCGCAATTGGATGTCGGCGACGTGCGGAGCCGATTCGGCCGCCCACCTAAATCGGAGCCGGAACTCACCTGGCTCGTCCATTGCCTGACGGTCACCGCTGCGAATGGACACGCGGTGATCCGGATGCCGAACGCCGCGGCTCATCGCAAAACCGGACGTCGTATTCGCTCAGAGTTGCTGCGTCAAGGTCTGCTCCGCGCCGTCGTCGCCAATCCGGACGGACGGACTCAGACCTGGGTATTGGACGGGGAGAATCACGGTGCTGCTGACCGGCGACTCATGGTGTCCGAATTCGACTCCTTCGCTCGGAAATGGAACGCCGGTGATGGCGAGGTTGCCGGTGCAGCCTCGGTTCCCGTTATCGAATTGCTGGATCAATCGGTGGACTTGAGCCCCAATCTCCATCTTGGTCCAGGCCACGCGACCGAATCGGACTTTCGCGATGGAGTACATGCTCTCCGCCGACGGCTCCGCGGAATTACCTCGACCTTGCCGGAGTGGGATTTCGAATCCAGTGCACAGTACCCCCTGGTAAGTCTCGGGGCCTTGGACAAGGCCGGCGAGATCTCGATCTCGACGGCGCGAGAAGGGCACGGCGTCGTCCTTGACCACCGACATCTGCGAGTGGTGACCGTTGGAGACGTCCCCGAATCAGAGGCGCTCTATTGGTTGGTGGAGGCGAGCGATGAATGGGACCCGCACTACCTGGCCGCTGGGATCCACAGCGGGGTGCGGGACATGTCGACCGCCGTCACCGGCGAAGCCAAGCGTCGTGTGATGGGAATCCGGGTTCCACGCCTCCCCGTGGAGGAACAGCGTCGTCGCGGGGCAGCGTTTCGAGTCGTATGGGAGCTCAATCAGGAGCTTGAAGCGGCTCGTCGGGAGGGTAGGGACGTCATGTTCGACGCCGCGCAGGTGCTTATGGAGAATCGGGTCACCGGTGAGGTGGATTCAAGTGGTCGTCACGGGTGCACCTAGTTCGAGTCGGATGTGTGCTTCGTAATCTGCGTTACCCTGACCGCCCCTGCCTTGCGCCTGATCTCCTGCTTGAGGCATACTATTCAGGTTGCGTCGTGATCCAGTCAAGCACATTGACTTCTCATGACGTGTATTCAAACGGCTCTCACAGAGCGGGCATCTTTTTCTCACGACGTTTGCCCCGCAGGGAGTTGGTTTGTTCGCCTGAATTGCGCTTATCGGTCGGTTCTGCCGGTCCGTGCTGCCATCAGGCCATGTGAACTAACTATTGGTTCTCAGTCGCTGATTCAAACAGTGTCATAAGGGCGCTTCGTCCCCGGAGTTCTCCTCTTGGGGAAGTGCTGTGCCCGACGCTGCTTTTCCCTAGTGACACGCCCGGCCGCGTGAAGCGGCCCCACCTGTTGTTTAACTAAAAAGGTAAGGAACCATGGCGGGACAGAAGATCCGCATCAGGCTGAAGGCGTACGACCACGAGGTCGTCGATTCCTCAGCCCGCAAGATTGTGGAGACGGTCACCCGTACTGGAGCGAATATCTCCGGTCCGGTACCGCTCCCGACTGAAATAAACCGTTTTTGTGTCATTAAGTCGCCGCACAAGTACAAGGATTCGCGCGAGCACTTCGAGATGCGCACGCACAAGCGCCTCATCGACATCCTCGACCCGACTCCGAAGACCGTCGATTCGCTTATGCGTCTCGACCTGCCGGCCGGCGTTGACATCGAGATCAAGCTGTAGGAGGTGACCATGGAACGCAAAATCAAAGGCATCCTGGGCACCAAACTCGGCATGACCCAGGTGTGGGACGAAAAAGGCCAGGCCGTACCCGTGACGGTCGTCCAGGCCGGTCCCAACGTCGTAAGCCAAATCCGTAAACCCGAGATCGACGGCTACAGCGCCGTCCAGCTCGGTTTCGGCGACATCAAACTGAAAAAAGTCACCAAGCCGTTGCAGGGGCACTTTGAGAAGGCCGGTGTCGCTCCGCGTCGCCACCTCGTCGAACTGCGCACCTCCGACGCTGCTGACTACGAACTCGGCCAGACGCTGGACGCCACCGTTTTCGAGAGCGGTGAGCTCGTGGACGTCACCGGTAAGACCAAGGGTAAGGGCTTCGCCGGTGTCATGAAGCGTCACGGCTTCTCCGGTATGGGAGCCGGACACGGTGTGCACAAGGTCCACCGTGCCCCCGGTGCCATCGGCGGTTGCGCCACTCCGGGGCGCGTCTTCAAGGGTATGAACATGGCGGGCCGCATGGGCGGTAACCGTCAGACGACCCAGAACCTGAAGGTTCACGCCGTGGACACCGAGCGTGGTTTGCTGCTTATTAAAGGTGCCGTTCCCGGACCGAAGAACGGTCTGGTGCTCGTCCGTAGCGCAGTGAAGGCGGTCGTCTAATGAGCATTGAAGTCAAAGTAAAAGACGCTGCTGGTAAAGAGACCGGGACGACCATCGAGCTCCCCGTCGACATTTTCGACGTAGAGCCGAACATCCCGCTCATGCACCAAGTGGTTACCGCCCAGCAGGCGGCCGGTCGCACCGGATCGGCCAACACCAAGACCCGTGGCGAGGTCCGCGGTGGAGGTAAGAAGCCTTACCGCCAGAAAGGTACCGGTCGTGCCCGTCAGGGTTCGATCCGCGCCCCCCAGTTCACGGGCGGTGGAACCGTACACGGACCGAAACCGCGTTCGTTCGCCGAGCGTACTCCCAAGAAGATGATTGCCGCCGCCACGTTCGGCGCTCTCACCGACCGGGTACGCAGCGAGCAGCTGCACGTCATCGACTCCTTCATCAAGGACGAGAGCCCGAAGACCAAGACCGCCAAAACGGCGCTGGCCAATGTCAGCGAAGCGAACAAGGTCCTGGTCGTTCTCTCCCGCGATGAAGAAGTTCAGTGGAAGAGCCTGTCGAACCTCACCAACGTTCACCTGCTCACCGCTGGCCAGGTCAACTGCTACGACGTGCTCAACAATGAAGACGTCGTGTTCAGCGAGGCCGCTCTGCGGCAGCTCATCGCTGACCGTAGTAAGCAGGAGGCTACGGCATGAGTGAAGTGACCATCGCCGATCCGCGCGACATCATCATCAAGCCGATCATTTCGGAGAAATCCTACGCTCTGCTTGGTGACAACAAGTTCACCTTCGAGGTGGACAAACGCGCCAACAAGGCCCACATCAAGATCGCCATCAAGCAGATCTACGGTGTCGAGGTCGAAAAAGTGAACACCATTAACCGTCAAGGTAAGCGCAAGCGCACCCGCTACGGCTGGGGCAAGCGTAAAGACACCAAGCGCGCCATCATCACCATTAACGGTGACCCGGGCCGTCTCGGTGAAGTCTTCGGCGGAACGATCAACTAAAGGGGGGTTAGGACACAATGGCTATTCGTAGATACAAGCCGACCACTCCTGGTCGTCGCGGATCGAGCGTTTCCGACTTCGCCGAGATTACTCGTTCGCACCCGGAGAAATCACTGGTCAAGCCGATCACTAAGACCGGCGGACGGGGTAACGGCGGTAAGATCAACACCCGTCACCGCGGTGGAGGTCACAAGCGGCGTTACCGCATCATCGACTTCCGGCGCCACGATAAAGACGGTATTCCGGCCAAGGTCGCCCACATCGAGTACGACCCGAACCGGACGGCCAACATCGCGCTGCTGCACTACGTCGACGGGGAAAAGCGCTACATTCTCGCTCCCCGAGACATCAAGCAGGGCGACCGGATTGAGAGCGGCCAGGGAGCCGACATCAAGCCCGGTAACGCGATGGAGCTGCGTCACATGCCGGTCGGTACCACCATTCACGCAGTGGAGATGAAGCCCGGTTCGGGTGCGGCCCTTGGTCGCAGCGCCGGAACGGCCATTCAGCTGCAGGCTCGGGAAGGGAAGTACGCCCACCTGCGTATGCCTTCCGGCGAGATTCGACTGGTGGACGTGCGTTGCCGTGCGACCGTCGGTGCGGTCGGAAACTCCGAGCACAGCAACATCAACTGGGGTAAAGCCGGACGTCGTCGGTGGAAGGGCTGGCGCCCGTCCGTCCGCGGTGTCGTGATGAACCCGATCGACCACCCGCACGGTGGTGGTGAAGGACGCACCTCCGGTGGTCGTCACCCGGTTAACCCAAAGGGTAAGCCCGAGGGTCGTACCCGTAAGAAGAACCACCCGACGGACC
Organism: Haloglycomyces albus DSM 45210; assembly: GCF_000527155.1. Taxonomy (NCBI): domain Bacteria; kingdom Bacillati; phylum Actinomycetota; class Actinomycetes; order Glycomycetales; family Glycomycetaceae; genus Haloglycomyces; species Haloglycomyces albus. The sequence continues at coordinate 2,078,057 of NZ_AZUQ01000001.1, forward strand.
GCCTCATTGTGCGTCGTCGTCAGGCTAACCGGAAGCGGGGTAAGTAAGCCGTGGCACGTTCATTGAAAAAGGGACCTTTTGTAGACGACCACCTTCAGAAAAAGGTGGACGCCGCCATCGAGTCCAAAAGCAAGAACGTCATTAAGACCTGGTCGCGTCGCTCGACGGTCACCCCCGATTTCATCGGGTTGACCTTCGGCGTTCACGACGGACGTAAGCACGTTCCGGTGTACGTCACCGAAAACATGGTGGGGCACAAGCTCGGTGAGTTCGCTCCGACGCGTACGTTCCGTGGCCACATTAAAGACGACAAGAAGAGCCGTCGCCGCTAAGGCAGGCTTCACAGAAATTACGAAGGAATATCACCATGGCACAACTGGAGCAAGAGGCTCCGAAGGCACGCGCCGTAGCTCGCTACGTTCGCGTGGCTCCGCGCAAAGCGCGCCGCGTCGTGGACCTCGTACGTGGCCTGCCCGTGGACGAGGCGCTGACGACTCTGGATTTCGCGCCGTACGCGGCTGCTCGTGACGTCTACAAGGTCGTCGCTTCAGCCCAAGCTAATGCCGAGAACAACCTCGGTCTGGACCCCGAAGCGCTCATGATCTCCGAGATCATGGTCGACGAAGGGCCCACCATGCGCCGTTACCGTCCGCGCGCTCACGGGCGTGCTTACCGGATCAACAAGCGCACCAGCCATATCACGGTCACGGTGGAATCGGTGACTGCCTCCGGCAGCCCCTCCGAGCCGACCGTCCGTCGCCCGAAGGCCAAGAAGCCTGCGGAGGCGGAGACCGTGGAAAGCAAAGACGACGCCGAGAAGGAGACCGAATAATGGGTCAAAAGGTTCACCCTACCGGGTACCGCCTCGGCATCAGCGCTGACTGGACGTCCCGCTGGTACGCCGACAAAGACTACGCCGACTACGTCGGCGAGGACGTCAAGATCCGTAAGCTCCTGACCAAGGGTCTCGAGCGGGCCGGTATCAGCCACGTTGACATCGAACGGACCCGCGAGCGCGTACGCGTGGACATCCACTCCGCGCGCCCCGGTATCGTCATCGGGCGCAAGGGCGCCGAGGCCGATCGTCTGCGCGGTCGCTTGGAGAAGCTCACTTCGAAGCAGGTCCAGCTCAACATTATCGAGGTCAAGAACCCCGATATTGATTCGCAGCTGGTGGCTCAGAGCGTCGCCGAGCAGCTGGCCAGCCGAGTCAACTTCCGTCGCGCGATGCGCAAGTCGATTCAGTCGGCCATGCGCAATCCGCAGGTGAAGGGTATTAAGATCCAGTGCTCCGGTCGTCTGGGTGGAGCGGAAATGTCCCGCTCCGAGCAGTACCGCGAGGGCCAGGTTCCCCTGCACACGCTGCGCGCCAACATTGACTACGGCTTCTTTGAGGCCCACACGACCTTCGGCCGCATCGGTGTGAAGGTGTGGATCTACAAGGGTGAGGCCACGCTCAAGGAGCAGGCCGAGCAGCAAGTGCAGCGTCGCCGTGAGGGCGGCCCAGCCGGTGGACGTGGCGGCCGTGGTGGCCGCGGCGGTCGCGGCGGTCGCGGTCGTGGCGGCCAGCAGCAGACCCAACAGACGCAAAGCACTGAGAAGCGCAACAACGCTTCTGCTGAGGCTTCTGCGTCAGCGGAAACTCAAAAGCAGGAGGGTTAAGCGACATGCTTATGCCACGGAAACCACCGCGTGGTTACCGCAAGCCTCACGCCCCGAAGCGTAAGGGTAAGGCATCCCGCGGTACGCGCGTGTCGTTCGGTGAGTATGGCATTCAGGCCACCGAACACGCGTACGTGACCAACCGTCAGATCGAAGCGGCCCGTATCGCCATGACCCGTCACATTAAGCGTGGCGGTAAGGTCTGGATCAACATTTTCCCTGACCGTGCGATCACGAAGAAGCCGGCCGAAACCCGTCAGGGTTCCGGTAAAGGTAGCCCGGAGTACTGGGTTGCCAACGTGAAGCCGGGCCGGGTCATGTTCGAGATTTCGTTCCCGAACGAAAAGACCGCCAATGAGGCGTTGATGCGTGCGATCCACAAGCTTCCGATGAAATGCCGCATCGTAAAGCGTGAAGGTGCAGGTGAAGTCTAATGGCAGTCGGAATTGACGCCGGTGAGCTGCGCGAGCTCGGAGATAAAGAGCTCGTCGACAAGCTGACCGAAAAGAAAGATGAGCTGTTCAACCTTCGGGTTCGTTCAGCCACGGGGCAGCTCGAAAACAACCACACGCTCGGTGTGGTGAAGAAAGAGATCGCCCGTATTTACACTGTCATGAATGAGCGCCGTCTTGGCCTCAGTGCTGCGCCGGAGGAGGATAACTAATGAGCGAGAACGCAACTCGTGGCCGGCGTAAAGTAATGGAGGGCATTGTCGTCGGCGACAAAATGGACCGGACTGCCGTCATCGAAGTGGAGAGCCGTAAGAAGCACTCCCTGTACGGCAAGGTCATGCGTACCACTAAGAAATACAAGGCACACGACGAGAACAACCAGTGCGGTGTCGGCGATCGTGTTTCCATCATGGAAACCCGTCCGCTGTCCAAGACCAAGCGCTGGCGTCTGGTCGAAATCCTTGAAAAGGCAAAGTAGGGGAGATTCGACGTGATCCAGCAAGAATCTCGGCTGAAAGTCGCCGACAACACCGGTGCGCGCGAGCTGCTTTGCGTTCGCGTGCTGGGTGGTTCGGGCCGTCGCTACGCCGGCATTGGTGACACCATTGTCGCCGCGGTGAAAGAAGCGACCCCGGGCGCCGGCGTGAAAAAAGGCGACATTGTGAGAGCCGTTATCGTTCGCACCAAGAAGGAACGCCGTCGTCCCGACGGTTCCTACGTTAAGTTCGACGAAAACGCCGCAGTCCTCGTCAGAGACGGTGAACCGCGAGGGACCCGTATCTTCGGCCCTGTCGCCCGCGAACTGCGTGACAAGCAGTTCATGAAGGTCATCTCCCTCGCCCCGGAGGTGTTGTAAGAGATGAAGATCAAATCAGGCGACCGTGTACGCATCATCGCCGGCAAGGACAAGGGTGCCGAGGGGCAGGTCCTCGAGGCCTACCCGCGGCGTGAGCGTGTCCTCGTCGAAGGTGTCAATCGCGTTACCAAGCACGTTAAAGCCGGTCAGACCGCACGCGGTTCGCAGACCGGTGGGATCGAGACGCATGAGGCGGCGATCCACGTGTCCAACGTGATGGTCCTCGAAGATGGCAAGCCCACCCGCGTGGGTTACCGCATCGGCGACGATGGCCGTAAAGTCCGTATTTCGAAACGGACGGGTAAGGATCTGTAATGACTGACGTAGCTGAAAAAGTCGCTCCGCGTCTAAAGGAGAAGTACAACTCCGAGATCCGCGGCAAGCTGACCGACGAATTCAAGTACGGCAACGTTCACGAGGTTCCCGGTCTGGTGAAAATCGTGGTCAACATGGGTGTGGGTGACGCTGCGCGTGACTCCAAGCTGATTGACGGCGCCCTGTCCGACCTGGCCACCATTACCGGGCAGAAAGCTATCGTGCGTCGCGCTAAGAAGTCCATCGCGCAGTTCAAACTGCGTGAGGGACAGGCCATTGGCGCCAAGGTCACCCTGCGCGGTGACCGGATGTGGGAATTCCTGGACCGGACTCTCTCGTTGGCCCTTCCTCGTATCCGCGACTTCCGTGGACTGTCCGACCGTCAGTTCGACGGCAACGGCAACTACACCTTCGGTCTGACCGAGCAGAGTGTGTTCCCCGAAATCGACATGGATAAGATGGACCGGGTTCGCGGTATGGACATCACCTTGGTGACCACCGCGAAGACCAACGATGAAGGCCGGGCGCTGCTGCGTCACTTGGGCTTCCCGTTTAAGGAGAACAGCTAATGGCAAAGAAAGCGCTCATCGCCAAGCAACAGCGCAAGCCTAAGTTCAAGGTGCGCGCTTACACCCGCTGCCAGAAGTGCGGTCGTCCGCACTCGGTGTACCGCAAGTTCGGCCTCTGCCGCGTGTGCCTGCGTGACATGGCGCACCGTGGAGAGCTGCCCGGCGTTCACAAGGCCAGCTGGTAGTTTTCCACACCTGCGGGTCGGCCCCGTTCTCTCGGGCGGGGAATCGACCGAACGGGTGCTGGTTTCGTTGGGGTGGGTGTTCGACAACGGGCACTCACCCCCTCTGGTGTGGCCTCGGGCTCGGGTAACCGTTTCCGAAGGCGCACATAATTTCATTCGACCGTTGTCCCCGCTCTGACTTTTCACGAGCCGGGGCAACCGACTGTCACAGGCCCGGAGACGGTGTACCGGCTTCGGGAACCGTGACGGAAAGAGAGTTCTACTCCATGACAATGACCGATCCGATCGCAGACATGTTGACCCGTCTGCGGAATGCCAACCAGGCATTTCACGAATCGACGTCAATGCCTCACTCCAAGACCAAAGCGGCTATCGCCGAGGTCTTGAAGCAGGAAGGTTACATCGCCGACTGGCACGCCGAAGAGCCCAAGGAAGGCACCGTCGGCAAAAAGCTGGTCGTCGACCTCAAGTTCGGTGCCAACCGGGAGCGTTCGCTCTCCGGCCTGCGTCGTGTTTCGAAGCCCGGTCTGCGGGTGTACGCCAAGTCCAGTGAACTGCCGCGAGTGCTCGGTGGTCTGGGTGTGGCGATCGTATCCACGTCCGGTGGTCTACTCACCGACCGTCAAGCTCGTAAACGTAACGTCGGCGGCGAAGTTCTCGCCTACGTCTGGTAAATCAAGGGAGGGTATGCAGCATGTCCCGTGTTGGGAAAGCACCGATTTCAGTTCCCTCCGGCGTTGACATTTCCGTCAACGGCGTTGCGGTCACCGTTAAGGGCCCGAAGGGTGAACTGTCGCAGGAAATTCCGGAAGAGATCTCGGTTGAGGTCGAAGACGGCACCATCAAGGTGTCCCGCCCCGACGACGAGCGGAAGAGCCGTGCGCTGCACGGGCTCGTACGCAGCCTGATCAATAACATGGTTCAGGGCGTCTCGGAAGGCTTCCGTAAGACTTTGGAAATCAACGGTACCGGTTACCGTGGGCAAGCCAAGGGTAAAGGCGTCGAGCTCAGCCTCGGCTACAGCCACAGCATTCAGGTCGACGCACCTGAAGGCATCACCCTGACGCTGGAAAAGCCCACCATTCTGCACATCGACGGTATCGACAAGCAGCTGGTCGGTCAGGTTGCCGCGAACATTCGCGGTCTGCGTCCACCGGAACCGTACAAGGGCAAGGGCGTTAAGTACGCGGACGAGCGCATTCGCCGCAAGGCCGGAAAGGCAGGTAAGTAGTTATGGGTGCCAAACTGCAGAAGCGAAGCAAAACCGCTCCGAAGGCGTACCGCCGTCGGGTGGCTCGCGACCGTCGCCATTTCCGTCTGCGCAAGAAGGTTCACGGCAGCTCGGCGCGTCCGCGCCTCGCGGTATTCCGTTCCGACTTGCACATCACCGCTCAGGTCATCAACGACGACGAGGGCCACACGTTGGCCGCTGCCTCCAGTGTCGAGGCGTCGTTTGACGACTTCGAGGGCACCAAGACCGACAAAGCGAAAAAGGTCGGTGAACTGGTGGCCGAGCGCGCCAAGGAAGCGGGCGTCGACGCGGTCGTATTCGACCGTGGTGGCCGCAAATACCACGGCCGCATCGCCGCACTGGCCGATGCAGCCCGCAACGGCGGCCTTACGTTTTAGGTGACCGTTCCGACGTCGCACAGCACGTCGCCTAGCGGTGTTCTCAGAACCCCGCGTACTGAAGTACGCGCGGAACCTGAGAATCCCACTATTCAACGCACTGTGCGACGTCGGAACTCCTTTCCAGCTCGGACGTCGCATGACCGCGTACGCGCGTCAGCGACTTAATTTTTCGTTGTTATTGCCGTGGTGACCGCATTAGGTGGTGCACTGCGGTTTTTCTTTTGGGCATGTCCCAGTTCCGAACTCGATTGTTGAGCAACCTCCATCGATAGTCCTGCGCCCGGCGTTAATCCAATGGATTGCCCTCGAGCTTCCTACCGCCTACGAACAGCAATCGGCTAACGATTGTTTCCGGCGTCGAGAACGTAAGTACTGGTAGATGCCAGTAGATCTGGCTGTCACGTCAGGAAAGATTCGACCGCCATACCGAACTTGCGATCTACCGATTGGTGACCTGCGGGTGTTTTAGCGCGGTGTGGCAGGAGAACTGGCCGTTTTTCAATCGCATCGTCCCCACGGATACGTCAACTAGCGAGCTTCCAGCGGAGCGTAGAGGCGGTAGAGCTGCCTGTACCTTCAAGAAAACTGGACCACCACGCATGCCCCTGACGTAACTGGCGAGCTTCGAGCGCAGCGCAGAAGCGGTAGAGCTGGAAAGGAGCTGGGGGCTGCTGAGGTGCTGCGAATTCGTGCGAGGAGGACTCGTAGCGGCCTTGTGGTCGCAAGAGGCCCCCGCAGCGCGAAGGCGTAGTGCCTCAGCAGCCCCCAGCGGTCACCCACCCACCAAGTGTGGAAGTTCACGTGGGGTCAATACCTTCGTTAGGGAGGCTTCAAGGCATAATGGTGAGGTTGCCCGTGTCATGGAGTCGATCGATGTGGTCGGCCCCGATTCAGGTAGCGATGTTCCGTTCGCTTGCGAACGGTACAGAAGTATAGAGCGAGTCGAACCCCATAACGGTGGGTTCGGCGTTTAGCAATGGAAGGAATCAGTCTCATGGCTGATGAGAAGCAACAAGGCGGTAAGGGAGACGGTAAGCGTCGTTCCCGCCGTGACGGCGGTGGCCGTGGTGGGGCGGAGAAGTCTCCGCACATCGAGCGCGTCGTCACCATCAACCGCGTATCCAAAGTCGTTAAGGGTGGCCGTCGGTTCACCTTCACCGCTCTCGTCGTCGTCGGCGACGGTGAAGGCAAGGTCGGTGTCGGTTACGGCAAGGCCAAAGAGGTGCCCTCCGCGATTGCCAAGGGTGTTGAAGAGGCCAAGAAGTCGTTCTTCAGCGTTCCCCGTATCGCGGGATCCATTCCGCACCCGGTCCAGGGTGAGGATGCCGCCGGCGTCGTCATGTTGAAGCCGGCCAGCGCCGGTACCGGTGTTATCGCCGGTGGACCCGTCCGCGCCGTGTTGGAGTGCGCCGGAATCCACGACATTCTGACGAAGTCGCTGGGTTCGTCGAACGCCATCAACATCGTGCACGCGACGGTTGACGCGCTGCGTCAGCTGGAGAGCCCGGAGTCGGTCGCCGCCCGTCGTGGCATGCCGCTCGAGGACGTCGCTCCCGCCGGCCTTCTGCGTGCGCGCGCTGAAGCCTCGACGCAGGCTGTACAGGCGTAAGGGGGTTTGGACATGTCAGAGTTGAAGATCACCCAGACCCGTTCGCTGATCAATAAGACCCCCAAACAGCGGGCCACGATCCAGTCGCTGGGACTGCGCCGTATTCGTCACTCGGTACTGCGCCCCGACACGCCGGACACCCGCGGCATGATCGCAATCGTCGACCACATGGTTGACGTCGAGGAGGTGGAGAAGTAATGGGTATTCGCATTCACGACCTCCGTCCGGCACCCGGCGCCAAGACCACCAAGCCTCGCGTTGGGCGCGGTGAAGCCTCGAAGGGTAAGACGGCCGGCCGCGGTACGAAGGGTACGAGGGCTCGCAAGACCGTACCGGCAGGTTTTGAGGGTGGCCAGATGCCGCTCCAGATGCGCCTGCCGAAGCTCAAGGGCTTCAAGCCCCACAACAAGGTCGTTTTCCAGGTTGTGAACCTGGACCGCCTAGTGGAACTGTTCCCTGAAGGCGGTCAGGTTGGTCCTGAGGAACTCATCGAAAAGGGAGTCTTGAACCGTAAAGAACGCATTAAGGTTCTCGGTCAAGGCGACCTGGAGGGTGTCAAGTTCGACCTCAAGGCTCACGCCTTCAGTGGTTCGGCCAATGACAAGATCACCGCCGCCGGCGGTACTTGTGAGGTCGTCGCCCGTTAAGGGAGCTGTGACGACCTGTGCTCTGCTCGTCCGCACCGAGGTGTTGGACGTAGGCTAAGACACAAGGGCGGCTGGGGATACCCAGCCGCCCTTTTTCACTGCCTCCAACTTGTATTCATCCCGTAACTCCTTGGGCGGCAATTTCGTTGACTTGCCAGGGTGGGTGTACTGCGATACTCACCACCTGCTAGGCTCACCTAGCGAGGATCGGTGTTTTGTGAACGCGGATTCTCGACAGACCTTGAAACCTATGAAGCCCGATTTTGGTCAATTGGGAACCCCACCCGATTGAGGCTCGCTTAAGGATCGACCCGGTCCTAACCAGGAGGAAATGCCTTGCTCTCCGCCTTCGTTAGCGCGTTCAAGACCCCTGACCTGCGCAAAAAAATACTCTTTACGCTTTTTATCATTGCGTTGTATCGTCTTGGGGCGCAAACACCGTCACCGGGCATTGACTATGCCACTGTGCAGGCATGTATCGCACCATTGCAGGATGCCGACAGTGACAGTGCCGGGGTCTTCGGTATTTTGAACCTGTTCACCGGTGGGGCCCTTCTGCAGTTGTCGGTGTTCGCCTTGGGTGTCATGCCCTACATCACGGCGTCGATCATCATGCAGTTGCTGACGGTGGTTATTCCCCGCTTGGAGCAGCTGCGTAAGGAAGGTCAGCCTGGGCAAGCCAAGATCAACCAGTACACCAGGTATTTGACGGTTGGCTTGGCGACCTTGCAGGCGGCCGGTTATATCGCGTTGGCAAGAAACGGAACCCTGATGGGGGCCGACTGTCCGGGTATGTTGCCGAACCTGTCTGATCAAGGAATTCCCTTCTGGTTGTCGATCGTCACCGTCGTAGCCGTTATGGTCGCGGGAACCACGATGATCATGTGGTTCGGTGAGCAGGTGACCGAACGCGGTGTCGGTAACGGTATGAGCCTGATGATCTTCGCTTCGATCGCGTCGGCGCTGCCAGGTCAGTTCTGGACGTTGCAGCAGACCGAGGGCTGGTTCCTCTTCGGGATCATCGTGGTCGTCGGTATCGCCATCATGGTCGCGGTCGTCTTCATCGAACAGTCGCAGCGTCGGATCCCCGTACAGTACGCGAAGAAGATGGTGGGGCGCCGGATGTACGGCGGCACCAACACCTATATCCCGATCAAGGTCAACCAGGCCGGTATCATTCCGGTCATCTTCGGTTCCTCGTTGCTGTACATCCCGACCCTGCTTCTCCAACTCAATCAGGGCAGTGACTCCGCTTGGGTCAGCTTTGTATCCACTTATCTGACCGACCAGGGCTCGTGGGTCTACATCAGCATGTACGCGCTGATGATCATCTTCTTCACGTACTTCTACGTGTCGATCACCTTCCGGGCCGACGACATCGCCGACAACATGAAGAAGGCCGGCGGCTTCGTCCCCGGTGTGCGCCCAGGTAAGCCGACGGCGTCTTACCTGCAGCAGGTTCTCTCCCGATTGACGTTCCCAGGGTCGATATACTTGGCCTTGATCGCGATTCTGCCGAACCTGGCGATCGTGATCATGGGTAATCAGGACCTGTTCGCACAGTTCCCCTTCGGTGGTACCTCGGTGCTGATCATGGTCGGTGTCGGTCTTGAATCGGTCCGACAGATCGAATCGCAGCTGGAGCAGCGTCACTACCAAGGCTTCCTGCGGTAATTAAACGTTGAAGACCGGTTCGCCGCTCGAGTTGCGAGCGGCGAACCGGTCTGTTTTATCCTCCCGCCATGTCGGGAGGGCGAGGTTCGCAAAGGCGCGGGCCGAAAGATAGATAAGCCATAAACTCCGCTGTGGCCTCGACAGGGAATGTCGCGGAAGGATACGTTTAAATCCCGTGCCCTTTCGAAGTGGCCGTACTTGCGGGTAGGCATTCGAACGGCATTCGCTGAGAACTCCGCAGTATTTGGGAAGGATATGTTTGTGCGATTGGTATTGGTAGGTCCCCCCGGGGCCGGTAAAGGTACCCAGGCCGGCATGATCGCCGAAAAGCTCAACGTCCCCGCCATCGCGACCGGCGACATCTTCCGCGCCAACGTGGCCGGGGAAACCGAACTGGGCCTCGAGGCAAAGCGGTACATGGACGCGGGCGACCTGGTTCCGGACGAGGTCACCAATAAGATGGTCGCCGACCGTCTGAACGAGGCCGACGCACAGGAGGGCTTCCTTCTCGACGGCTACCCGCGTAACACCGGCCAGGCGCAGTTCCTCGACGAGACCCTGGGAAGCCACGGCATCGACGTCGCTCTGGAACTGCGTGTGCCGGACGAAGAGGTCGTTCGTCGGCTCTCGGGGCGTCGCACCTCGACCGTCACCGGCAAGGTCTATCACGTGGAATTCAATCCTCCGCCGGAAGACGAGCGTGAGCACGTGAAGCAGCGTGACGACGACCATCCTGAGGCGATTCAAAATCGTCTAAAGGTCTTCCACGACCAGACCGCCCCCATTCTCGACTACTACTCCCAGCAAGGAAAGTTGCAGGGCGTCGACGCGGTCGGGGAACTGGATTCGGTAACCAAACGTATTATGAAGGCTTTGAAACTCGATTAGAGTCGGGTTTCGCCCTTTGTCGATTTAAATGCCGTAGGGAAGCGTGGACATGTTCCGTCGTCGTCAGAATATTCAAATCAAAAGCCTCGAGCAGATTCAGAAAATGCGTCGCGCCGGTCTGGTGGTGGCGGCGGTGCACCAGGCCATGCGGGATACGGCTGGACCCGGTGTGACGACCGGTGAGCTGGATCGTATTGCCGAGAAGGTGATTCGTGACGGCGGTGGGATTCCCTCATTCAAGGGCTACGACATCGGTTCGGGCCCCTATCCGGCCTCGATCTGTGCGTCGGTGAATGAGCAGATTGTTCACGCCATCCCAAGTGACGAGCGGGTTCTGCGTGATGGTGATGTGATTTCCATCGATGTCGGCGCGATCGTGGACGGCTGGCACGGGGACGCGGCCATCACCCTTGAAATCGGCGAGGTCACTCCTGAGGTCCACGCTCTCAACCAGGCGTGTGAGGCCTCCATGTGGGCCGGTATCCGAGCTGCCGCGACGGCAAAGCGCCTGGGCGGTATTTCGAACGCCGTTGAGCGTTCGGTCGACAGTTCGGGGAAGTACGGCATTGTCGAAGGTTTCGGTGGACACGGTATCGGGACCGAGATGCATCAGGACCCGCATATCCTCAATTACGGTGAACCGGGAGACGGCCCCAAACTCAAGCCTGGCATGTGCCTGGCGATCGAACCCATGATCACTCTTGGTTCTCCCGACACGATGGAACTGGACGACCAGTGGACCATCGTCGCTGAGGATGGATCGATCGCTGCCCACACCGAACACACCATTGCCCTGTTGGAGGACGGGTTGTGGGTTCTGACCGCTCCTGACGGCGGGGTGGACATGCTGGGAGACCTGGTATCCGCCATCGCCAAGCGCGAATAGCTTGATAATTCCTCACCATCCGGGGATCCGATTCTGACAGCACTGTGCCATAGTCATAATGTCTTGATGACGTCGCGGCGGCGAGATTCGTTAATGTCATACTATGAGCATGTCTACCGACCCCGGCAAGTATCGTATTTCCGATCGTGAACGTGAGCAAGCCGTTGAACTGCTGAACTCGGCCACTACTGAAGGGCGACTGACGATCGGGGAGTTCGACACCCGCTCAGCCCAGGTCTATGAAGCCCAGACCCGAGCGGAATTGGACTTGATATTCGATGACCTTCCCGTTGAGCTGCCTGGCGCACAAGGCGTGGTTCACGCCAATGACCATCGCCCGCTTGAAGGGTCATACGTGGAAAAGCGTGATGGCAAGGTCACGCGTGACGGTGAAGTAGTGGCCGACCAGGATGATACGAAGTCGTTGTCATTCATTGAGGCACTTCATCCGTTCTTGTGGGTCGGTTCCATCACTACATCCGTATGGTTGGCTACCTGGGTCGTCTCCGGCTCGATGAGCGCGTTCTGGCCGGCGTTTCCCATGGCGGTTCTCCTTGCCGTAGGGGTAGTGCGATATATAACGGGTACCGGGAATTGCGATGAATAGGTAAGGATAAGCATGGCCAATAAGAACAACGAGATCGGCGACGGCGGATTCGATGTGGCTAACTCTCCCCCGGAAACACGGCTGGGGCATCGTGAACGACTCTATTTGGATTCACTTCTTAATCGCTCGGTGGAGGACGGATATCTCGAACTGGACGAATATGAGAAACGTCTGGAAAACGTGTTTGACGCCAAGACCTTGGGCGCAGCCGAACGAGAGCTGGCCGACCTTCCCCTCTATCAACAGGCCGTGGCCGGCGGACAAGTGTCGCACGGTACACCCGCGTGGATTAAATGGGTTTGGTTCGGTCTTTCCATTCCCATGGCCACGACCACCAGTATCTGGATGGCTGTTTTCCTTCTTACTGGGGAGCACCAGAACATGTGGCCGATTTGGGTATTGATACCACTCCTCATTGCTGGTGGGGCCCTGACGATTGCCGAACGGTCGATCATCCGTCCCTGGTGGCAGGAGGAACAGCGCAAGCGACGTATGCGACGTGTCCGTAAGCGTTTCGACGACTGAAACTTTAAGGCATGAAAAAGGGCCCCACTTAAAAGTGAGGCCCTTTTGTCTGGGGCGATCGACGGGATTTGAACCCGCGACATCCTGGACCACAACCAGGTGCTCTACCTGCTGAGCTACGATCGCCATGGGTGGTTACCCGGTTGTTCGGCTTCCGGTGAGGAAACCCCGCAACCGGTACTCAATGATAGTCAATCGCTTCCGGCGGATTGACACCGGGGTGGGTGTTCGGCGTCTCAGTCCGAAGTGGCTTCTTTTTCTGATACCTCGTCGCTGGACGCGTCCCAGTTCCGAGCGGACACCTGAGCGGCTATCTCCGCCGCCTGCGTGCTGTTCGGCCCGGGGTGGGGAACAAACACGGCCTCTCGGTAGTAGGTCATCTCGTCGATGCTCTCTCGGATGTCGGCCAGCGCGCGATGTGCCATTCCTTTACCGGGCTGATTCTGGTACACGCGGGGGTACCACCGACGCGTCAATTCTTTGACGCTGGAGACGTCGATCATCCGGTAGTGGAGATGTGCTTCGAGCCGGGGAAGGTACTTTCTGATGAACAAACGGTCAGTGGCAATGGAATTGCCGCACAATGGAGCGGTATTGGCATCGGGAACGAATTGTTTGACGTAATCGGTCACTGCGATGTCGGCTTCGGACAAGGTGACCGTGGACGCGCGCACGGCGTCGGTGAGTCCCGATTCGGCGTGCATCGTAGAGACCACGGGGACCATGTTGTCGAGATGCTCGTCGTCGGCGTGAACGATGATGTCGATTCCTTCATCCAGTGGATTCAAATCAGCATCGGTGACGATGACGGCGATTTCAATGAGGGTTTCGGCCTCGGGGTCGAGACCGGTCATTTCACAGTCGGCCCAGACAAGTCGGTCGGATTTATTGTTGTTTCCGTTATTACTCACAGGGTTACTGTACGCGGTGGGATTGGAAACAACCGCACTTGGCGGCTTGACATTTATTCGCGCTTACCGTTATATTATTGGTCACTGTAGTTGACAGTTATAGTGTGTTTATTCAATTGTTACGTATTATCGCATGTCATGGTACGTGATTGGTGCCGCAATATAAATAGCTCTCGACTTTCGTGCAATAATGCGCGTGTACCTCTGGAGAGTAAGGGCCGCGACGAGGCGGGCCGCACAATGCGGTTGATGAAATCGACTGAATTGCGGCAAACATCTGACGGAGTTTACCTGTTGCCTCCGCGAAGATGTGCCTGTGTTGACAGTCACTGGAAATTCCTTGGAATAAGGTCGTCATGATCGTCCGTTGAATCCGTGAGGTAGATGAGCCTGTGCTTAAGCCGGCGATTCGACGGCAGTGAACAATGAGGTTGCTGCAGGTACCGTTCATCGGTCAAAGCTGTAAGCGTAAAGTAGGAGCAGTGGCGACGGTGGGGTATTGGTGGTGTAAGCGACACCCTGATTGTGGAATTCCCGGTGGTTGCACGGTCGTTGTAACAGGTACGCCGATTTTTACGGCGTGGGGGACGAGAACCTAGAGGAGACCTTGAGCGTGGACAACAACACTACACCCACCCTAACCACCGAAGAGGTCGCTGAAGAGCGGGACCTGGTAGGTGTCTACCTACACGAGATCTCGCGGACGCCGTTGTTGGACGCCGCCGCGGAGGTCGACTTGGCCAAGGCGATCGAAGCGGGACTCTATGCAGCCTACCTGCTTAAGGAGCGCACGGCACCCGAAGGTCTGAGTGATAAAGATCTCAAGCGACTGATCGAAGAGGGTGCTCGAGCGAAAGAGCAGTTCATCAAGGCCAACCTGCGACTTGTCGTATCCATAGCGCGGCGCTACGTACGCTCGGGTATGCCGATGCTGGATCTGATCCAGGAAGGCAACACCGGACTCGTGCGCGCGGTGGAGAAATTCGACTATGCCAGGGGCTATAAGTTTTCCACCTATGCCACCTGGTGGATCCGGCAAGCGATCAGCCGAGCGATCGCACAGCAAGAACGCACCGTACGTCTACCCGTGCATCTGGTAGAAGACGTCAACCGGATGCGCAATGTGACCCGACAACTCACTCGCGAGTTGGGCGGAGAACCCGATCCCGAACAGATCGCCAACGCACTCGGCGTGACCGTCGAGCGAGTCAACGAACTCATACGCTGGAGCCAAGACACCGTCTCTCTGGATACGCCCATCGGTGACGACGGGGATACGAACCTCGGGGACCTGGTGGCCGACTCCGACGAACCGGGACCGGAAGACCTCGTACTGGCCGGGCTGGAACGCCAGCGTATCGAAATGATGCTCAACCACCTGGACGAGCGTTCCGCCGGAATCGTGAAAGCCCGGTACGGCCTCGAAGACGGGCGGGAACACTCCCTGACCGAAGTGGCGCACCGCTTCCACCTATCCAGGGAACGCATCCGCCAACTGGAAATCCAGGCACTGGCCCGCCTGAAAGAGCTGGCAAACGATCAAATACTCGCCGAAGCCGCTTGATTGGTGAGGTGACCGCTCAGCTTGCCCCAGGCACTCCATATTTGCGCTGTGGGGGATTCTCACGACCTGAAGGTCGCGACGAATCTTCCTCGCGCAAATCTGAAGCACCTGGAACAACCTGAGCTCTTCTCCAGCTCTACCGCCGCTACACACGCGCCTGCGGCGCGATGTTAGCGGCTCGCCAGTTCCCTGAGACGTGCGCGCTGGTCGAGTTCCTCCCGAATGCACGGGCAGATCAACCGCTGCGTCGCACTTTCAGCGTCAGCGACCCGTCAGTTTGACACTCCTGGGAGAAAGTTCGGCGGAATTCCTTCCGTGGTCTTAAGCCTGAACGATTTCGATCCATTTAGTTTTGCCTACTCTGGCCCCAGACCCTGATGTTCGTCTTATTCGCATAAAAAGAGGCGACCGCTGGAATACCAGTCGGCCGCCTCGTAACGGTCGGTTGCGCTAAGCGCGTTTGTAACCGTCGATCGCCATCATGTCGACATTGGAGATCTTGACCGATTCACCGGGTTGCGGCGCGTGGACGACGTCGCCACCACCGATGTAGATTCCGACGTGGCTTTGCCCGTTGTAAAACACCAGGTCGCCCGCTTGGAGCTGGTCACGGGAAACAGAGCTGGTCTGATCCCACAAGGCCCACGTATTACCACTGACGTTGATTCCAGCGGATGAATAGGCGGCACTCACCAAACCGGAACAGTCGAACGCATCGGGGCCGGTGGCTCCGAAAACGTACGGCTTTCCGATTTGCGCCACGGCGAAGTCGGCGACGGCATTGCCGGTCTGTGCATCATGCCCTGCGGTATCGTCAGTGCTCTCCGAAGCCTCGGAGGTGTCTGAGCCGGAGTCGTCGGTTTCGGATTCTTCAGCAGCTTCCTCAGCGGCCTTCCGCTCGGCCTCCGCTTCCTCTGCCAGCTCCTTCTTCTCACGCTCGGCCTCTTCCTCAGCCTTCTTAGTGCTGGTGTAGGCGGCATGTGCGGTGGCGATATCGTCCGTCAAGTCCGTTAGGTGTCCGTGCGCACGATTGATATCGGTTTCCAACTCGTCGATAGTGTCGGAGGCGTCGAGCGCCTCGTCCTTTTTCTCATCGAGAATGTTGTTGACGTTGTAGAGATCGCTGACCTTTTGCTTCAGTGAGAGTTCGTCGTCGCGAAGTGTATCGGCCGCAACCTCGAACGCCGACGTATGCGTGTCGAACGTTTCAGCCGCGTCGTCGACGACCTCCTGCTCACGCTTGATTTGCGACTCCCAGGATTCCACTTGGTCGGAGACGTTCCCGAACTCATCGGTCAGGTCGTTCAAGTAGGTCTGGATTTCCTCGCTGGACATTTCACTGTAGTCGACGGAGGTGGGAGCGCTGTCGGCTGAAGCCGGGGTAGCGCCGAAAACTGCGGCGCCACCGACTCCGAGCAAGCCGGCGCCCACAATGGCGATGGAACGTCGTATTAGCGGGTGGCCGGCATGCTGCGCATGCGGTGAGTTGTTTTCGATTGGCACGAAGGAGCCTTTCCTCATCTTCCGCCTACCGGGTTAGCTGTCGGGTTCGGGCTGAAGAGGAAAGCCCTACGCACTGGGGTCCGTGCGATTCACCCCGGATGTCGCATAACAGGGGAAACGGCTGTACGCCGTTGCGCGACGGGTGGGTCCCCGGTCCGGGCGACCGATTCAGTCGAATCGGAAGTCTGGTTCGGCGGTCCGCTCGGGTGGATCGGGTCGATCCGCTGTTTCCCGGTCGGAACGAGAATGACCCTACTGTTTTAAAAAATTTGCGCCAAGGGATGTGTGAAAATCTCGACAAGGTGGACTGAGAGAAATGATCGAGTGGTCAGAGTAATCATCCGAACGTTGGAGGGGAACAGGCCATACGTCCGAGGAGCATCACATAAAAGAAAGGTGAATCAGTCCAATTGTTGGTGTTGGAGCCAATTAAAAATTGGTCGGTGAACAGTTACTGAATTCGACATATCACTTAATCTAGATGCAATATCCGCTGCTGCCCAACGAGCTGCAAACGCTGAAACGACGATATGGCTACCGGTGCTTTAGCAAAACGCCTGACCACCCACGTACTTTCAACCGGTGCGCTTCCGGCGAAGCCCAGAAGGTACGGCTGCCTGTGTTTTCTGCAGAGCTTAATCACGAGTCTGTTCCCACGGATAAACCAACTGGCGAGCCGCCAACACCGCGCGCAGTGCGTGTGTATGCGGCGGTAGAGCTGCCTGTACCTTCAAGATAACTCGACCAACACGCATTACCCCTGACGCAACTGGCGAGCTTCGAGCGCAGCGCAGAAGCGGTAGAGCTGGAGAGGAGCTGGGGGCTGCTGAGGTGCTGCGAATTCGTGCGAGGAGGATTCGTAGCGACCTCCAGGTCGTGAGAATCCCCCACAGCGCGAAGGCGTAGTGCCTCAGCAGCCCCCAGCGGTCACCTACCCACCACGTTGGTGCCAGGAGCTCGCCGCCGTGTGCGCTATTCGGTGCAATGTGGACATTAGGGTTTCGCCTATGAGGAGAGACGTCACCGCCCATTCGGCATCCAGTTCGCCCTCGCTGGCGGTGGCTCGGTCGATGATGTCCAGGTCTCCGGCCGCCAGTTGTGCGGCCGCGTTGGCGATCATGGTGAACAGTTCGGGTGTGTCGGGGTAGCCGAGTGTGTAGTAGGCGGTCAGGATCGCCAGCAGTGAATCGCGATAGGTTTCGGGAGCGTAGTCCTCCCAATCGTGTTCCCGTAGCAGGCGATCTGCGGTTTGCTGTGCTTGTTGTACTGCGGTTTCGGGGGCTTTGGTGGGATGTGGCGTATGGTGTGTGGCGGCCAGTCCGGCGGCCATGGCTTGGTGCACACTCCCACCGAATCGGTTGATCGCCCCGAGGACCTCCTTGATCTGGGAGATCGTCAGGTTCGTGGTATCGGCCAGCGTGCGTATCAAAAGGAGGCGGTGGATATGTGATGCGTCATAGGACATGCTCCGATCGGACGTCTCCACGCCACGCGGGAGAAGTCGCTCGCGTACGTAGTACTTGATCGTGGCCACCGGTATTCCCGTGACCTGCGATAGTTCCCCTATCCTCATGTATCCAGTGTACGGCCCGGAGGGAGCGGGGACATGCGACCTCGAACATTCCCGCAATAAACCATTCGAGTCGGTGGAGAGCGGAACGGTACAGTTGGGCTGTGACTCCAGAATCGCTCGCAGAAAAGGTCCTGTCCGCCACCGTGACGGCGTTCAACGCCGCCGGTCTTGACACGTCGGTGCTTCCGGCGAAGACCACCGTAGAGCGACCCCGAAATCCCGAGCACGGCGACTACGCCTCTACTATCGCCCTACAGTTGGCGAAGAAGGCGGGCACTCAACCGCGTTCGTTGGCCGAACAGATCGCCGCGGAACTCGTTGACGCGGAAGGCATTGAATCCGTCGAACTGGCCGGGCCAGGGTTTCTCAACATCACTCTCGCGGCCGGTGCGGCCGGAGAAATCGTGGGAACGATCGTGGGGCAAGGTGCCAAGTTCGGCACCAATACCACCATGAACAGCGACCGGATCAATCTGGAATTCGTCTCGGCCAACCCCACGGGTCCGGTGCATTTGGGCGCCACCCGGTGGGCGGCGGTCGGCAACGCTCTCGCTCGCGTGATGCAGGCATCGGGAGCCGAAGTGGTCCAGGAATACTACTTCAACGACGCCGGAGCACAGATCGACCGTTTCGCCGAGTCGCTGTACGCCATTGCTCAGGGGCGTGACATCCCCGAAGACGGGTACGCCGGGGCTTACATGGAAGACATCGCGCAGGAAATCGTGGACAACAATCCCGATATTCTTGAGTCGGACAATGCGCTGCGGACTTTCCGAAACGAGGGAATCGACCTCATGTTCGCCGATATCAAGCGTTCTCTCGCTGACTTCGGTGTCGAGTTCGATGTGTACTTCAACGAGCGTGACCTGCATGAATCGCACGCCCTTGAGGACGCCCTCGAAAAGTTGTCCGCCGCCGGCCACGTCTTCGAGAAGGACGGGGCCACCTGGCTGCGCACGACGACCTTTGGAGACGACAAGGATCGTCCCCTGAAGAAGTCGGATGGGGCGTGGACCTATTTCGCCGCCGACTGCGCGTATTACCTCAATAAACGTAAACGGGGATTCGAACACAACGTCATCATGCTGGCGGCCGATCACCATGGCTATGTCGGTCGCATGAACGCCATGACGCAGTGCTTCGGTGACAATCCCGCGCACCTTGAGCTCATCATCGGGCAGTTCGTCAATTTGCTGAAAGACGGGCAGCCGGTCCGCATGTCCAAGCGTGCCGGAACCGTCGTCACCTTGGACGACGTTGTGGAGCAGATCGGCGTCGACGCCACGCGTTACGCCTTGGCCCGTTACAGTATGGACACACCCATCGATCTCGACATTGATCGGTGGACGCGCCACAACAGCGACAATCCGGTGTATTACGTGCAGTACGCGCACGCTCGGATCAGCGCCGTTATTCGCAACGCCGCTGAAAAGGGCATTATTCTGGGTGGGACCTACCGGGCCGAAGAGCTCACTCACGAGCGCGAGCTTGACCTGTTGAAGGAGCTCGCCGAGTTCCCGAACGTGGTGGCCAGTGCGGCCGAGCTGCGGGAAATCCACCGTGTCGCGCGTTATGCCGAAGGGCTTGCGGGTGCCTACCACCGGTTCTACTCTGAGTGCCGGATTCTTCCCCGCGACGGCGAGAAGCTGACCGAGACCGGTCTGTCGCGATTGTGGCTGGCCGAGGCCACCCGTATCACCTTGCGGAACGCTCTCCGCATGCTGGGTGTGTCGGCTCCCGATCGAATGTAGGGGCTTTCGACACGACCCACATCGTGGACAGGACGCCGTCAAGGCAACACCCGCTGGACCCGACGCGTTACGCTGGTCGGGTCCATATCGCTTTCTAGACCATCAGCACAGAGCACCCAAGGACACACGATGCGCGCCCATGAAGCCGGAGCCCTGCACGGAGACTTCACCGGACTCCGCCCCTCCTGGTTGACCGTACCGGTCGACGTCAATGAATTGCACGGTTATCTATGGCCCCAGAACGTTTCCCGCGATGATCGGGGTGAACTGACCGTGGCCGGTCATTCCGTCAGCGAACTGGCCCGGCAGTACGGAACGCCCGCGTATTTCTTCGACGAGGGGGATTTCCGTACCCGGTGTCACCGCTGGGCTGAGGCCTTCGACTTCGCCGACGTCTACTATGCCGCCAAGGCCTTCTGTTCCAAGGCCGTACTGCGCATCGTCGCCGAATACGGATTCAAAGTCGACGTGTGCACCGAAGGCGAAATGGTCGTGGCCCTCACGGCGGGAATCGAACCGAGCAATATCGGACTACACGGCAATAATAAATCCGATTCCGAGCTCACCCTGGCGCTGAAGCATGGAATCGGGCGTATAGTGGTCGATTCCTTCGATGAGATCCACCGCCTGGAACAACATGCCGCCGCGCTCGGTGTCCGTCCTCAACTGATGGTCCGAGTCAACGTTGGAGTGGAAGCGCATACTCACGAATACATCGCGACGGCTCATGAAGATCAAAAGTTCGGATTCAGCCTGACCGACGGCGACGCGTATGCCGCCGCCGATCGCATCATCCGTAGCGAGCACCTCCAACTAGTGGGTCTGCACACTCATATTGGGAGCCAGATTTTCGACACCTCCGCGTTCGAGGTCTCCGCACAACGCGCACTGCGGCTACACGCCAGGTTGCAGCGAGAGCACGGGGTCAACCTGCCGGAATTGGACCTCGGAGGTGGGTATGGAATCGCTCTGAACAGCCAGGACGATCCACAACCGCCTGAGGACATCGCCGATGGTCTGCGGGCGATTATCGCCGAGGAGTCGGCCGCCGCCGGAATCGACCAGCCGCGGATTTCCATTGAACCGGGGCGGAGTCTCATCGGCCCCAGCATGTTCACTCTCTACACCGTGGGGACGGTCAAACCGGTTCGCCTGTCGGGAGGTACCGGACGCCTGTACGTGTCGGTGGACGGCGGTATGAGCGACAACCTTCGTCCTGCGCTGTACGATGCGTCGTATTCCGCGACGCTGGCGTCTCGGGCCGACACCTCGACTGCGTCCCTCGCCCGTGTGGTGGGCAAACACTGCGAAGCGGGCGATATCGTCGTCAAAGACGAGTTTCTCCCCTCGGACATCGCCGTGGGAGACCTGCTGGCCGTCCCGGGGACCGGGGCGTATTGCCGATCCATGGGATCGAACTACAACCACATTCCCCGTCCTCCAGTCATCGCCGTCACCAGGGAGGGAAGTCGCCCCATCGTTGCCCGCGAAACCATAGAGGATCTCCTCCGACTTGACGTCGG
Source organism: Haloglycomyces albus DSM 45210 (assembly GCF_000527155.1). Classification (NCBI taxonomy): domain Bacteria; kingdom Bacillati; phylum Actinomycetota; class Actinomycetes; order Glycomycetales; family Glycomycetaceae; genus Haloglycomyces; species Haloglycomyces albus. The sequence goes on from NZ_AZUQ01000001.1 coordinate 2,099,389, forward strand.
TTGAAGCGAAACGCTGACGAAAGTACAACGAAAGGTAAGTTCAATGAAACTCGCGCTACTCGGATGCGGCACCGTCGGCAGTGAAGTCGTACGCCTCATGCGAATGCGCGCCACTGAACTTGCCAATCGCATCGGAGAGCCGCTGGAGATCGCCGGGGTGGCCGTCCGTCGTGCCGGGAAGGATCGTTCCCACCTGGGACTCGACCCCGATCTGTTCACTACCGACGCCACCGAGCTGATCAAACGTCCCGACATCGATCTCGTGGTGGAGGCGGCCGGGGGGATCGAACCGGCCAAGACCTGGATCACCACGGCTTTGTCGGAAGGCAAGAGTGTCGTGACGGCCAATAAGGCGCTTCTCGCTTCGGACGGTCCGGCACTTGCGGCAGCGGCCGAGTCCGGCCGTGCCGATCTGTATTACGAAGCGGCCGCCGCCGCGGCGATACCGCTCATGCGGCCGTTGCGTGACTCCTTTCAAGGCGACACGATCAATGCGGTGCTGGGAATCGTCAACGGGACGACCAACTACATCTGCACTCGGATGACCGAGGCGGGGATGTCGTTCGGAGAAGCGTTGGCCGAGGCCGGTGACCTGGGGTATGCGGAAGCTGATCCCAGTGCCGACCTCGACGGTTACGACGCGGCCGCCAAGGCGGCTCTGATCGCGTCGTTGGCCTTTCATACGCATATCGATCTCGGTGACGTTCACCGCGAAGGCATCTCGTCGCTCACGTCCGCCGACATTGCGGCGGCCACGGCGGATGGACGGGTCATCAAACCGCTGTGCATCGCCACCCGGGACGACGACGGTATCTCGGTGCGCGTGCATCCGGCGATGATTCCGCGCCACCATCCGTTGGCCAATGTGAACGGAGCCTACAACGCGGTGTTCATCGAGGCGGAGTCCGCTGGGCAACTGATGTTCTACGGGGCCGGAGCGGGTGGTACGGAAACCGCCTCGGCTGTCCTGGGTGATATCGTCACCGTGGCTCGTAACCGGCGTAGCGGTGCTCGCGCCTTCCCACCGGAAGCGGCGTGGCAGGAACGGCCCGTGAAGGAAATCGGACAGGCGCTCACGCGCTATTACGTCAGCCTTGACGTCGTCGATGAACCCGGGGTACTGGCTCGGGTGGCCTCCACCTTTGCGCATCATGGTGTGTCCCTGGCCACGGTCAGTCAGACCGGGCACGGGGAGGACGCACAGCTCGTCGTCGTTACGCACCTTGCGCCGGACGCCGAGCTGGCCGCCACCTTGGAGGAACTCAAGCAATTGGCTCTCGTGCGACACGTGAGCTCAACCATGAGAGTTGAAGGAGAATAGGGCACTCATGTCCGACGGTTCCATGTCACAGCACGAATTCACGGGATGGCCGGGGCTCATTCGCCGGTACCGCGATCGATTGCCCGTCAGCGCCGATACTCCGGTCGTTACCCTCCAAGAGGGAAACACTCCGCTGGTTCACGCTCCCGCCTTGTCGGAGCGAGTCGGTTGTGACGTGTATTTGAAGGTCGAGGGGCTGAATCCCACCGGGTCCTTTAAAGACCGTGGCATGACGATGGCCGTATCTAAAGCTCTCGAAGCCGAGTCGCGGGCCGTGATCTGTGCGTCGACGGGGAACACCTCGGCCTCGGCGGCGGCTTATGCGGCCCGGGCCGGGCTGACCTGTGCGGTCTTGGTTCCCGAAGGGAAGATCGCGCTCGGCAAACTGGCTCAGGCCTTGGTGCATGGGGCGGAGTTGCTGCAGGTCAGCGGTAACTTCGACGATTGCCTCACCATTGCCGACGAGCTGTCGCGCAATCACCCGGTCACTTTGGTCAATCATTTGAACCCCAATCGGATCGAAGGGCAGAAGACAGCCGCCTGGGAAGTGGTCGAACGGCTCGGCGACGCTCCGGATCTCCATGTTCTTCCGGTCGGTAACGCCGGCAATATCACCGCGTACTGGGCCGGATACGAACGGGACGTCGAGGACGGCAATGCGAGTCGCTTGCCGGTCATGCTCGGAGTGCAGGCGAGTGGAGCTGCGCCGATCGTCAATGACCGCAGGGTAAAAGACCCGCGAACCATTGCCACGGCTATTCGTATCGGTAATCCGGCCTCCTGGGACAAGGCCCTGGCGGTTCGCGACGCTTCGGCCGGGGAGATCATTGCCGCCACCGATCGTGAGATCCATGCCGCTTACATGTTCTTGGCCCGTTCCGAAGGCGTGTTCGTGGAACTGGCGTCGGCCGCCAGTGTCGCGGGTCTGTTGCAGCAGGCGGAGGCCGGGAACATCACGCCGGGACAGACGATCGTCTGCACTCTGACCGGAAACGGGTTGAAAGACCCCGACTGGGCCGTTTCGACGGCGCCGCAACCGACTCTCGTGCCCGTCGATGCCGAGGCGACCGCTGAAGTGTTGGGGTTGTAAGGAATGAGAGATTCGTCTACGGCCCTGGTTCCGGCCACGAGCGCCAATCTGGGGCCGGGTTTCGACAGCCTTGGATTGGCACTGTCCGTGCACGACACCGTCACCGCTACCCGAGTCGACAGTGGAGTACGTGTCGAGATCGATGGTCCGGCCGACGGTCTGCCTCGCGACGAAAGCCACCTCATTGCCGCCACGATCATGACCGCTTCAGAACGTCTGGGGCATCCACTGCGGGACTTCGAACTCCACTGTGTCAATCGTATTCCTCACGCGCGGGGAATGGGGTCGTCCTCCGCCGCCATCAGTGCCGGGGTCCTCTTGGCCGACTCGCTGCTGGAGACCAAGATGACCAATGGGGAAAAGGTGGCCCTGGCCAGTGAGATCGAGGGGCATCCGGATAATGTGGCTCCCTGCCTGCTGGGCGGGTTCACCATTGCCTACCTTGGGGAGACAGGTGCCCGTGCGGTGTCGCGTCGAGTCCACGAACGGGTCCGTCCCGTGGTTTTCGTCCCTCAGATGCAGGGGCTGACCGAGACGGCGCGGGCCGCGCTTCCGGCGACGGTTCCCTATACCGACGCCGTGTTCAATCTGTCTCGCTCGGCCTTGCTGGTCGAGGCGTTGACGTCGGAGCCGGATCTGTTGTGGGAGGCGACGGCGGATCGGATTCATCAGCCGTATCGGGCCAATGGAATGCCCGACGCCTGGGAGTTGGTACGCAGGCTGCGGGAACAGGGGTTCGCCGCGGCGATTTCCGGGGCCGGACCGTCGGTCATCGTGCTGTGCGACAGAGAAAGTGAGTCTCCGGGTGAATGTGAGGACTGGGAGAGACTGGAACTTGACGTCGGTCCGGGAGCCTGTGTCCTCGATGAGAGCCCGGGAAAATCGTGAGTATCGTGTCGCGGGAAGCGCTATCGGCCTCGGCGGAGTAGTTGACGTCTCAATTTTCTTTCCCGCCCCTATTGGTCATTCGGATACACATGCGCTATCATTAACCCCATAAGAGAGCCTTGTATGAAAACAGGTTCATGGCAGGCCGCTAGGAGCGGGTTCGTCAATCGATCTTCTCCCACGACACAGAAGCCAAGGACACTTTGAATAAGGCTCATCCACCCAGTGTCGTAGCATCTAAATCTAGAGGCTATGCTTATAATCACAACGGCCGCGACGCATCTAGCGTACGCTGGATCTCTGGTTTCTGCTCTACTACCTCCGCGCACATTCCGTTGCGGACAAACGGATTGGCGAGCAGACAGCTGCAAAGGCACACAATGTGGGAAACATTCGCCGCGTGACAGCTGAATCTATGACCAGTTGCTTGGCATCGTGGCTATTTGAGAACGTGGGCACGGTATTTCATTCTCGTAACTCGTGTCCGCTAAGGGAAGGAATCCATTGAGCGACACCACCGGCACATCGTCGGACCAGAAGAGCAGCGCTAAAACAACTACTAAACGCCGCCGGCCTGGGACGGGATTGGCCTCTATGCTGATGCCTCAGCTGCAGCAGATGGCGAGCAACATGGGCATCACCGGCGTGGGCCGGATGCGCAAGAGCGAACTGATCACTGCGATCAAGGCCGCCGAGGAGGCGGCTCAAGACGCTGGTGGCAGTGCAGAACAGGAGGCCCTACCAGTGCCTGACTCCGATAATCCGTCTACCGTCGATGAAAAGGAAAGCTCGGGGGTGGAGACGGCACAGCGTGGGAGACGACGCTCCGCACGCCAGACCAATGCCCCAGAGCAGGAAGACAACGTTAGCGCCGCTTCTGAATCCGAAGGCTCCGAGAATCAGTCCAGCGAAACCGCATCTGAGTCGGTTGAGCAGGTGCGGCGTGGAACCCGTCGTCGCCGTCGGGGCAACGACAGCGACTCCGGTGGTTCCGCACCGCAGCAGTCGTCCACGGAACAGTCTGAGAAGAGCTCCGATGACGACGACAATGGACGCCGTCGGCGCCGCGATTTTGACAACAACCGAGGCAACTACCGCGACCGCCGGAAGCGCCGCGATCGCACCGACCGGGATCGCCGTCGCGGCGGCTACCGGGACCGCAATGACGACAATCGGTCGAATTTCGGTGACGATCGGCGCGATCAGCGCAATGACGACGATTTGCTTCCGGTTGCCGGAATTTTGGACATCCTGGAGAACTACGCTTTCATTCGAACCACCGGATATCTCGCAGGTTCGGAAGATGTGTATGTGTCAATGGCGCAGGTGCGCCGCAATAAACTCCGCCGCGGTGACGCGGTTACCGGTGCGGTCAAGCCGCACCAGGAAAACCAGGGCGGAAAACGCCGCGAGAAGTACAACCCGTTGGTTCGTCTGGATTCCGTCAACGGGATGGATCCGGAGGAGGCGAAGCGTCGCGATGAGTTCTACAAGCTGACGCCGCTGTATCCGGATGAGCGCCTGCGTTTGGAAACCGAACCGAACAACCTCACCGGCCGCGTCATCGATTTGGTAACGCCCATCGGTAAGGGACAGCGCGCCTTGATCGTCTCGCCTCCGAAGGCTGGTAAGACGATGGTGATGCAGTCGATCGCGAACTCCATCACCACCAACAATCCTGAATGCCATTTGATGGTGGTACTGGTCGACGAACGGCCCGAAGAGGTCACCGACATGCAGCGTTCGGTGAAGGGCGAGGTCATTTCGTCCACCTTCGACCGTCCACCGTCGGATCACACCACTATCGCCGAACTGTCCATTGAACGCGCCAAGCGGTTGGTGGAACTGGGGCACGACGTCGTTGTCCTGTTGGATGGAATTACCCGTTTGGCTCGCGCTTACAACAACGCGACTCCGGCTTCCGGACGCATCATGTCCGGTGGTATCGATACCACTGCCTTGTACCCGCCCAAGAAGTTCCTGGGTGCCGCCCGCAACATTGAAGGCGGCGGTTCGCTCACGATTGTGGCGACGGCTCTGGTGGAGACCGGTTCGATGGGTGACACGGTCATCTTCGAAGAATTCAAGGGAACCGGTAACTCCGAGCTGAAACTGGACCGGAAGATCGCGGAGAAACGGCGTTACCCGGCTGTCGACGTTCACGCGTCGTCCACTCGTAAGGACGACCTGATGATGAGCTCCGACGAGCAGGCCGTCATGTTGAAGTTGCGCCGAGTCCTGGCGTCGCTGGAACCGCAACAGGCCATTGACCAGCTCTTTGACCGTCTTAAGAAGACTCAAACGAACGCCGAGTTCCTGATGCAGATCGTCAAGACGACTCCTGGGGAATAGGCTTCGAACCTAAGCGTAAGGGGCGGCGATCCAATCACGGATCGCCGCCCCTTACGCTGTACGTCGTACAGGGCCGTCGCCTCTACTCGACCGGTTCGTTGATCGTCGGCAGTTCGATGACGTCACCACGAACGTAGGTCGTCACGGATTGGGCCTCGGTCAATACCAGGTACGGGGGGACAACCGGCATGGGATTGTCCACAGTCACCTTGATCGGCAGAATTCCGAAGGCCAGACCCTCCGTGGAGAGCGCGTACAGTTCGACGTTTCCCTTCAATTCGGCGGTGGTTCCCGGGTTCTTGACGTGTATATCCTTGTCGCTACCGGGGACGGCGGCGGCCGCCTGATCCATTTCCTCCAAATACAGGGAATCCATGGTGAACTTCATGGCTTCCACGGGACCGTCGTTCGTCTGGATCTCGACGATTCCGTCGTAGGTCACCCACACCATGGTCATCTTGTCGGCCGTGATGGTGGTGAGATCCGAAGCGGCGACCGGGGGGCCGTCGGCGTATTTCGGTTCCGACTCGTAGTCGTCGTCCTCCATACACTCTTCCAGAACCTCGGCGGCCTCTTCGGCGTCGCCGGAGCCCAATTCGATTTCACCATCGGGCATCTTATCGGGTTCGCAGGTGGCGTCCGACTCTTCGTCGTCGCCTTCCCCCTCGTCCTCTTCGGACTCCTCTTCGTCCGAATCGGTGTCCTCGCCCTCATCCGGGTCGGTTTCGCCCTCCTCGGGGAGATCGTCCGACTCCTCGTCCGAGCCCTCCTCAGAGTCCTCGTCTCCGGAGTCGTCCTCATCGTCGCAGAAAAGGGGAATCAAGCACCAGTTGGAATCTTGGGCGTAGGCCGGTTCGCTGGGAACGGCTACCGCCAAAGCGAGCACGACGGCCGCGACCACAGCGGAGGCGGACACGGCACCCGAGGTGCCCTTCTCACCGTCCTTCTGCGTCTCGACCGTGGTCTCGTCGGCAGTGGAATCGGAGTCGTCAGCGGACCCGTCCACGGCCTCGTCCCACAGCTCATCCTCGGATTTGGGTGGGGTCCAGGCGAAAATGAGTCCGCCACCGATGACTATCAACAGCATTCCGATGACGAACCCACCCAGGTTGGCAACAGGCATGGACGCCAAACCCGCGATGACGATCAAGATTCCGGTGACCGTGCGCATCTGGTTTTGAAACCACGACACGAGCACCATACACAGCACCGTCACGCAGATGACGAGCGTACCGAGCTCACCGATTCCACGGATGAAACTGATACTGATCATGCCGCCCAAGACGAGATAGAGTTCCAGCGCTCCGAGAAGCGCGATCAGCCCACCCCAGAAGGGACGTGTGCGTCGCCAGCGGCGCCAGGATCTCCAAGCCCGCCGCAACCACGCGACCTTCTCCTCCGGGGATTCATCCTTGGGCATCTACATTACCTCCCTTGCGATTACGCTCCAGTGCGTTAACCGCCTAGTAACACTCGTTCTCGCCTTGGTGAATGGACATGTGGAGCCCGTTCAAGGTAAAGGTGCCCGCTTCGACGAACCAAGCGTTCTGCTTGGCATCGGTAATGGTGATGGTCTCGGATTGTTGGGCAAAACCACCGGGGGTACCGCTGAATCCTGGGGTGCGATCGACTTCTCCCGCGTCGACGCCGACTTCGATGTTTCCGAACTCGGCGTTACCTTGCAGTTCGTCGATATACAGAATGAGGTTTTCGGCCTCAACAGGGTTTTCAGGGTCGGTACCAGCCTCGACGACCAGGGTGTAGGTGCCCAGAGGCGTGTCGATGAGCGCCGACTGGCACAGACCGACGATCTCGGCACTGGCAATGGCCGAAGGAGCGACGACGTGCTGTTCACCGTCGGACCCCTCCACGATCGCGCCGACCTGGCTAAAGCCTTCACCTTCCATGCTTTCGGCCGTAACCTTGAAATCATCGGAGGATACGGCAAAGCTCGAGGCGATGGCCCCTTGCGCCGTCAGCGCCGCCATGGTGACTCCAGCCGCAACAGCGGGGCCCGCGAGCAGCCCGAATCTCTTCCAGCTGGTGCGCCCCTTAGGTGCATCGTTGGACATGATGCTCCCTTCTCAAATGTCGTGCGGTTTACTTGCTGGTAACTATTCCAAGCAAACATGAGAAAGGCCACAACTGTCAATAGTGAATTGGCAAAACGTCAATGGAAAATCTTGAGTGAACTCTACAAACGCTCATGCTTGGGAACCGACTGTAGCGACGATCACCGGTTACACTAGTTAGTTGGCGTCAAGAAAGGATTGACGACCACTGTCCAAGCGCTTCCTCGGAAGCACGATCCGGTACCGGTTCACGGTTGGCGTCGCGCTCTGTTCGTGCCGTCGATCGACCCGGCGACCGAAGAAAGGCCCACAATGAAACAGGGAACTCACCCGGAATACGTTGTCACTGAAGTGACCTGCACCTGCGGTAATAGCTTCACCACGCGCTCCACGGTGACCTCCGGCAAGATCCAGGCCGCCACCTGCAATGTTTGCCACCCCTTCTACACCGGCAAACAGCGCATCCTCGACAGCGGTGGTCGTGTCGCGAAATTCCAAGCCAAATACGCGAAGGCCAAGAAGGCTCAGGCCGACAAGTAGCGTATTCGCAAACGCCCAGGTGATTCGTCACCTGGGCGTTTGTTTTATGATTGACCGTGTTTCCAGTCGTGGCTTCTTAAGGAGAACTTGAATACCATGTCGACCGCAGCAGACAACCGCCTTGCCATACTCCTGGCCGAATACCACGACTTGGAAATGCAGATGGGTGACCCCAGCCTGCACGCCGATCCGTCGATGGCACGGCGCGTCGGACGTCGCTATGCCGAGCTCACCCCGATCGCAAAAGTAGCCGCCGAGATCGACCAGGCGAAGGAAGATCTGGAAACCGCCGAAGAACTCGCCAAAGAGGACCCGGATTTCACCGCCGAAGCCGACGGGCTCCGCGAGCGCCTGCCGCAACTGGAGGAAAAACTCGCCGAGTTGATGATTCCGCGTGACCCCGATGATTCGAAGGACGTCATCATGGAAATCAAATCGGGCGCCGGGGGAGAGGAATCAGCACTGTTCGCCGCCGATTTGATGCGCATGTATCTGCGGTACGCCGAAAAACAGGGTTGGGCCACCGAAGTGTTGGAAAACGCCGAATCAGATCTGGGCGGTGTCAAAGACGCCTCGATCGCGGTGAAAACCAAAGGAAACCCGGAAGGCGGGAACGGAATCTGGAGTCGCCTCAAATTCGAAGGCGGAGTCCACCGCGTGCAACGCGTTCCGGCCACGGAGTCGCAGGGGCGGGTGCACACCTCGGCCGCCGCCGTCATCGTCATGCCCGAAGCCGAGGAAGTGGACATCGAAATCCACCAGAACGACCTCCGTATCGACGTTTTCCGGGCCTCCGGGCCCGGTGGCCAGTCGGTGAACACGACCGACTCGGCGGTGCGTATTACGCACGAGCCCACCGGTGTGGTGGTGACCAGCCAGAACGAAAAGTCTCAGCTGCAGAACAAGGAAGCCGCGCTCAAGGTCCTGCGCGCGCGTCTGCTGGCCAAACAGCAGGAAGAGGCCGACGCCGCCGCCGGTGAGGCCCGTAAGAGCCAGGTACGCACCGCCGACCGCTCCGAGCGCGTACGCACCTACAATTTCCCTCAGAATCGATTGACCGACCACCGGATCGGCTATACCGCGTACAACCTCGATCAAGTCATGCAAGGTGAGATCGACGACGTCTTGAACAAACTGTCCGCCGCCGACCGTGCCGAACGTATGGCGGGACAAGGTGAGCAATAAGGGTCCCGACTGGAGCGATCTCACTCGTGCGGCGGCGTCTCGACTGGCCGAGTGCGGTATAGCGGGCGCTCGTGTGGACGCCGAGCTGTTGGCTCTCCACGTATCGGGTTTGACCCGCAGCTCCCTGCTTATTGCCGATCCTCCCGACGATGGTGCCCGTGTCCGATTCGAACACCTGGTGGCTCGGCGGTGTGCCCGGGAGCCGCTGCAGCATCTCACCGGATCGGCGGCGTTCCGTCGAACGGAGGTCGCGGTCGGCCCGGGAGTGTTCGTGCCGCGTCCCGAAACCGAATTGTTGGTGGATTGGGCCCTACACGTCGCTCCGGACCGGGGTCTGGTTATCGACGCCTGTACCGGTAGTGGAGCCATTGCCAAGGCGCTTGCCGAAGAGCGACCCGAACTTCGTCTCTGGGCGATCGAAGTGGACGAGGACGCTTACGATTGGGCGGACGCCAATGTGGCGGACAATGGTAACGTCGCTTTGATCCACGCCGATGCGACGGCTTCAGGCACGCTTTCCGAGCTGGACGGGACGGTTGACGTGGTGGTGTCCAATCCACCGTACGTCCCCGCCGATATCGACGTCGCGCCCGAGGTGCACTGGGACCCGGACCATGCGGTATTTGCGGAAGACAATGGACTGGCCGTCATCTCCGAGCTCGTGGAACGAGCGCGAACGTGGCTGCGGCCTCAAGGACACCTGGGATTCGAACACGATGAGACGCACGCGGACGAAGTTCGGGCGCGGTTGCGATGGGCGGGATACCGGGATATCGAAACTCATACGGATCTCACGAATCGCCCCCGTTACACCACGGCCGTCAACGGTCCCTGAGCTACCTCTTGGCGCGGCGGCGCTTCGTGCGACGGTGGTCGACCGGGTGGTAGCGAAACCACGCAAAGGCCAGCATGGTGATCACCGACCAGGCCAACAGTATCTTCAGTGGAGTGTCGACACTCGCGCCGTCGAAGTAGAGAGTATCCCGTACGGCGGCGATGCCGGCCCCTGGAGGGAACCAGTAAGCGAAGCGTTCCATGACGGTGGAGGCGTTTTCTCCCGCCGCCGGTTGCGTCATCGCCAGAAGCAGCAACCACGTCGGCAGCGTTCCCCATCGGTCGAACAGTTCGACGGCAAGGGCGAACAGCATTCCACAGCTGAAACCGACCAGTGCCAGCGCGACCGGAACCGTGGGCAGAGACAGTGGTAGTACGTTTCCCGCCGCGTCGAGACCTATATAGAGTGTCACCGCCACTCCGATCGAAATGCCGACGGTGAACAGGACATTCCACCAGACCGGCAGGTCTTCGGCCTGTTCTCGCAGCTGTATCGCGGTGAGGCAGGCGATGACGACCGTTGTCAACGCCATGAGGTATACCGTTAGGCCCTGCGGGTCACCACTGAGATGATCGACGTCGTCGCCGGACTTCACCGCGGAGCCGAAGGAAAACGCCATGAGGGCGGCGGTACCCACAAGCAGGACCGAAACGATCACAGGAACGGTCAGTTCTTTGCGGAGGGAAGGATGCATGGGACCAGTGTGCCCGACCGTCATTCCCCGCCCCAACGGCCATGCCGTGGAGCGCGGCGCGAGATCCGGTTTCTAGTCGGACCGGCGCGGTTGAATTCCGTCGAAACGCACGATCAACGCCGCCATGTCGTCGGGAACAGTGGCGTGGGACAGGTCGAGATGCCGTCGTTCGAACTCCAGAATGTCATGGGGATTGGTCCCCACACGAGCGACTCCCGCTTCGAACCGATCCACGATCGAATCGGGAGAGCCGCTGAGACGGCAGGACTCGAGGACTCCGTCGGTATAGAAACCCAGAACATCATCGGGATTGAGCTGGAGGCTGATGCTTTCGGGCGGAATAAGAGTCAAATCCTGCATTCCGAGTGGCGCGGTGATGGGGATGCGAACCTCGGCGGCTCGGGTACGGACGAGGATAGGGGCGGGATGACCGTAATTGAACAGTTCCATGCGGCCCTCCGCGTCGACCTCGGCCAGAACGGCGGTCGCATAGGCCGTCTGCCATGGATCGCGTCCCCGGTTCAGGGCGTTCATCCTGTCGTTCAACCGATCGCCGACTCCGAATAGGGACTTTTCATGCTGTGCGGCTTCGTTGAACGTTCCCAGCAACGCCACCGTGGTGGCGATGGTCTCCAAATTGTGACCGGATACGTCGGCCATGATGAGGCGGGTCCCGAACGGAGTATCGACGACTTGAAAGAGGTCGCCGCCTAGATTCGCGGGATTATTGGACGAGGTGCGGTACGCGCCCGCGACATGCAGCGGGCCGACCCGCCCGGGAAGATCCGGCAGGACCGCCTGTTGCAGGGTGTGCGCGACGGTGTTCATCTCCGTGAGACGTTGACTTGATCGTTCCCGTACCCAGGCAAGGAACACGCAGGCGACCATGATCGTCGCCACGGTAGGCAGATCGCTCCACTTGCTCTGCGGGACGGTCAGCACTCCGGCGGCATCGGCTCCCAGCGAGAACAGAGCGATTTCGACCACGCCCGCGAGCGCGGTCAATCCGGGACCGTGTGTCAGTGCCACGAGTGCCGGAAAGACGATGAGGAAGTACCGCATTCGTACCCACTCGTTGTCCACCGCCAGCAGCCCGAGGGTCACCGCCAGGAGAACGAGTGGGAGTAGACGTAGGAATCGTGCGCTCGGGTTCCCGGTGCGTAGTCGTTCCCAGAGGGTCGGGGCGTCCACCGGTGGAATGAGGTGAGGTGGTTGCGTGGTGATTCGTGTGGTGACCAAGATGCCTACCTGCCCGACAGTGCACGTGCCGCGGATCGCCGTCCGCGACCGACGAAGCGTTCCCGTCCCACCTGTGTCGCGTGCGATTCGAAGCTGAATGAATATTTTTCAGTTACACAGTGTATCCGCATCATTCCAAAAAGCGCCACTCGCTTCGTGTCAGGAGGACAACGTTCACGACCCCACGCCGACCGCTCCTTTGCCGCTCTCCACCGCCACGAGTAACCTGGTCAAGCGTGAGGCTTTTTAACTGCAGAAAATTCACTGAACGTGAGACCGGGCTGAAGACGGCCACACGCACGGTCAAGAACGGCCGCCTGGTCGTTCTCCCCACCGACACCGTGTACGGCATCGGATGCGACGCTTTCAACAGCGGTGCGATCCGGTCCCTTCTCGAAGCGAAAGGCCGTGGGCGCGACATGGCGCCGCCGGTCCTCATCGGCTCGCGTCGTGCTCTCGACGGAATCGCCTCCGACCTGCCGGAGAGTGCCACCGCGCTCGCGGAGGCCTTCTGGCCCGGGGCCCTCACCCTGGTGGTCGCGTACAACACCTCTCTCACGTGGGATCTTGGCGATACGGATGGGACGGTGGCGGTACGGATGCCGTTGCATCCCCTGGCCTTGGAACTGCTTAAGTCGACCGGGCCCATGGCGGTGTCGTCGGCCAACAAACACGGGCAGCCTCCCGCGGCGACGGCTGAAGAGGCAAAGCAACAACTTGGTTCGGATGTCACCACCTACTTGGAAGCGGGTCCGAGCACCGATAACGTTCCGTCCACCATTGTCGATTGTCTGGCCGATCCGCCTCGGGTGTTGCGCGAGGGTGCCATTCCGCTGGAAACCCTCCAGACGGTCGTCCCGAAGACGATCGGACCCGATGAGAGCACAGGAGCCTAAGGAGCATCGTGACGATCTCAGAACCGTTTACCGTCCTACACGTCTGTACCGGAAACATTTGCCGCTCGCCTCTTTCGGAGCGCATATTCGACCACCTCACCAGCGATGCGGTGTACAACCACGGAGCGGGTACCTCGGCGTTCCACGAAGGTGAGGACATGCAGAGCAACTCCGCTCGCATCCTCGCCGAACGCGGATACGACGATCGGCGTCACTACTCTCGTCCGCTGGAACGTGATTCGGTGGAGATCTCGGATCTCATCCTGGTGGCCACCGATGGGCACCGCGAGTTCATCGCCGATCGGTTTCCCGAGGCCCTTGACCGCACGATGTTGGTGCGCCATATGGGTGCGATCGCTGCGCGATACGGTTCCGACGTGGTTCAGCGGGGTGACGGTCTCCAGGATCGCCTGAAGCTGCTTCTGTCGCACGCCGATGACACCGACGTCCCGGCCGAGAACCTGGCCGACCCGTGGGGTCTGGGACGACGGGTGTACGACCAGATTGCCGATGAACTGGAGACGGCATTGTATCCGCTGGCCAAAGCTTTGGAACCCGAGGACGTGCAATGACGTCGCGTTCGTCGGGCTCGTCGACGCGGAACGCGGCCCGCGGGTATCTGAAGCTCGCGTGGGGGGTGGTGTCCCTTGTCGCCGTTCTCGGCGCGGCGGTGGCGGCAATCATGACCGGACCGGAGGCGATGGTGGCTTTTGCGTTTGGGGCCCTGTCGGTCGCGGTCGGTTTCACGGTGTCGGTCTGGGCCGTTGCGGCAGCGGAACGAGTTGATATACGTCTCACTTTGCCCGTGGGATTGCTCACGTACGCACTGAAGCTCGTTGCTTTCGGGCTTGTCCTGTGGTGGGTGACTAATGCCTTTTCATCCGTTTTGTTGGATTTCGGCGTCGGCATTATCCTCGGGGCGCTGACTTGGCTAACAGTACAAGCATCCTGGACGTATAGAGCGAAAATAGAATATATCGAGCTTCCTTAGTGTCCTGGGTTACGACGGGACGCGTGTAGGCGCTGCGGTGCTGAAAAATGAGAGTCAGATCCAAGTAGCGGGGAGCCCAATGTTGGACTCCGCCGCAGGTCCTGTTAGAGTTCAAGGCGACATGGCCGACAAGGATTCCCCGGATCAGCCGGAAGATAAATCAAGTGCCCACGGAGCCGACACGGGTTGGCGGGCAATGGGCTATCTCCTGTCTGGACTGATTACCTGGGGAGGAGCCGGCTTCCTTATCGACAAGTGGCTCGATCTCCCCGGGATCGGACTTCTCATTGGAATGCTCGTCGGCGCTGGTACAGGCATGTATTTGCTTATTAAGCACATGCCGAACATGTAATTTAGGGCGTCATTGTCGACGCTCCTGGTCAATCCGTCCGATAGCTGACGAGTGCGGCCTCAGTTGCCCACTGAGACTTGAGCCAGGATCGTTCATAACGCTCGTTGACCTTTGACCGACATCAAGCGAGAGGCGTGACTCGGTGGTGACTGACTCGGGAGCGGTAACGCTAGCCGCAGAATTTCCACCCGGAATCGAAGATTTTGAGTTCCGGGACTGGTTTACAGGGCTTTCGGACACGGGCCTGGCCAACATGATCACTACGATCACGATGGCGGTCTTCGCAACGGTCGTGGTGCTTGCATTCCTGTTCATGTGGGCCTACCGAAATCCACAGATCGTACCCACCAAACGACAGTGGATCGCCGAATCGGCCTACGGTTTCATTCGCAACACCGTGTCGATCGACCTGTTGGGTAAAAAGGACGGCGTGCGATTCGCGCCTTATTTTGCCACTTTGTTCTTCTTCATCCTCATGATGAACCTGTGGGCGATCATCCCCGGCATCCAAATATCGCCGAACGCCCACATTGCTTTCCCGCTGGTACTCGGTGTGCTGTCGTGGATCGTATACAACTACGTCGGTATCCAGAAGCACGGACTGGTCGGATACCTCAAGATGAACTGTGTGCCGCCCGGGGTGCCCTGGTTCATCCTGCCTCTCATCATTCCCCTGGAATTCATCCAGAACTTCATTTTGCGCCCGATCACGCTGGCATTGCGTCTCTTTGCCAATATGTTCGCAGGTCACTTGATCCTGCTGGTGTTCATCACCGGTGGTCTGGCGATGCTGAATTCAGCGAACTTCTTCATTCAGGGCCTGTCGCTGTTCTCGTTCCTCATGGCCATCGCCATGACGCTGTTCGAGCTCATCGTCATCCTGTTGCAGGCGTACGTATTCACGCTGTTGACGGCGCTGTACGTACAAGGTTCGCTGGCGGACGAACACTAGTCCGTCAAAAGGTTTCCCATTAAGCGCGCCCAGGTGTCGGCCGACACCGGGACAACATCAAGTAGGAGATAATCAATGGACATCGTCGCCCTCGAAGGCTCCGCAAACGTCATCGGTTACGGTCTGGCCGCCATCGGCCCCGGTATCGGTGTGGCCCTGGTCTTCGCTGCCTGGATCACCGCCACCGCCCGTCAGCCCGAATCGGCCGGTATCACCCGCCCGATGCTGTTCATGGGCTTCGCCCTGGTCGAGGTGCTGGCCCTGTTCGGCCTGGTTCTCGCTTTCGCACTCGGATAACGGAGTAAACGTATGAATCTAGCAGCAAACGACGGAATGGCGATTCTGTTCCCCATCTGGCAAGAGGTGGTCGTCGGTATAGTCGCCTTCGCTTTGCTCTGCTACCTGCTGATGAAGTTCGTCTTCCCCAAGATGGAAGAGACTTTTAAAGCCCGAGTGGACGCGATCGAAGGGGGGATCGAGCGCGCTGAGCAGGCTCAGGAAGAAGCCAACCAGACGCTCGAGGAATACCGTCGTAAACTTGCCGGTGCGAGTGAAGAGGCGGCTGCCATCCGTGACGAGGCCCGTGCCGACGCGGTAGCGGCCAAGGAGGAAATCCTGGCCAACGCCCGTGAAGAGGCCAACCGCATTATCGCGGCGGGCCACTCCCAGGTGGAGGCCTCACGGCAGCAGCTCATTCACGAGCTTCGCAGCGAAGTGGGCAACTTGGCGGTCGACCTGGCCGGAAAGATCATTAGCCAGGACCTGTCCGGTAAGCCCACGACGGAAGAGGCCGTCGACCGGTTCCTCGCTGAACTGAACGACGAGCAATCCACAGCGAGCGGAGCACGATAGATGTCGATGACTGGACGCGAAAGCATCGAGGCAGGGCGTGAGGCCCTGGAGTCACAGGCAGCCAACGCCAGTGCCGGTGACCTCATCGACACAGCTGACAATCTCATGGCCGTGACCCGCTTCTTGCTCGACCAGCCTCGCCTGCGCCGCGCCCTGTCAGATCCCGCTCAACGAGCGGACGACCGGGAAGGCCTGGCCAGGCGCGTGCTCGAGGGCAAGATCGGTGCCTCGGCGCTGGACGTGGTGATTGCTCTCGTCCGGAGCCGGTGGGGCTCGCCCGGGGAACTGGCCAATGGAGTGGAGACCGTGGGCGTTCAGGCTCTGTTGCAAGCCAGCGCCAAGGAAGGTTCCTTGGCCACGGTGGAAGACGAGCTGTTCCGTTTCCGTCGCATCGTCGACGGGGATCCGGAACTGTCCTCGGTCCTCGGCTCAACGGGCACCGAAGAGACGGTCAAAGTACAGATCGTCGATCGACTGCTCGACGGCAAGACCGACCCGGTGACGGTAAAACTGATCGAGACCGCCTGCCACGGTGTGGGAGGCCGCTCCTTCGATCCTTCGATGGAGCACCTGTTGAATGCGACCGCAGAGGCACGGGAACAGGTTCTCGCCTACGTGACGGTCGCTTCCACACTGGAAGAGGGCGCCGAACAGAAGATTGCCGCCAAGTTGTCGCTGGTCTACAACTACCCTGTCGGGGTCAAAGTGATCGTGGATCCGTCCGTTGTCGGCGGTATCCGCATTCAGGTCGGATCCGACCTGTGGGACGGCACGGTGTCGCGGCGTTTGAACGCTGCTCGTCGTGTCTTGGCCGGTCGGTAACGAGTGCCGGTAGTAAACTGCAAAAATTCAGGAATGAGGGATGAGTAAGATGGCTGAATTGACCATCTCCTCCGATGAGATTCGTAGTGCGCTGGACGACTACGTCTCGTCGTACCGGCCAGAGGTCTCCCGTGAGGAGGTCGGGACCGTTACCACGGCCGGCGACGGTATCGCGATCGTGGAAGGACTTCCTTCCGTGATGGCCAACGAACTGTTGGAGTTCAAAGACGGCATCCTCGGACTCGCGCAGAACCTTGACGTGCGTGAGATCGGTGTCGTCATTCTCGGTGACTTCGCGAAGATTGCCGAGGGCCAGGAAGTCAAGCGGACCGGTAAGGTCTTGTCCGTACCGGTCGGGGACAAGTTCCTGGGCCGCGTGGTCAACGCGCTGGGTGAGCCGATCGACGACCTGGGCGAGATTGAGGCCGAGGGCGAGCGCGAGCTCGAACTGCAGGCTCCCGACGTCGTCAGCCGCCAGGGTGTCAGTGAACCGATGGAAACCGGCATCAAGGCGATCGACTCCATGACCCCCATCGGTCGTGGACAGCGTCAGCTGATCATCGGCGACCGCAAGACCGGTAAGACCCAGGTATGCATCGACACGATTCTCAACCAGAAGGCCAACTGGGAGTCCGGCGACCCGGACAAGCAGGTCCGCTGCATTTACGTCGCGGTCGGCCAGAAGGGTTCCACGGTGGCCGGGGTTAAGGCCATGCTGGAAGAGCACGGCGCGATGGACTACACCACCATCGTCACCGCGAACGCCGATGAGCCCGCCGGTCTGAAGTACCTCGCCCCCTACACCGGCTCGTCCATCGGACAGCACTGGATGTACGGCGGCAAGCACGTACTGATCGTCTTCGACGACCTTTCGAAGCAGGCCGAGGCCTATCGTGCGGTCTCGCTGCTGCTGCGTCGCCCACCGGGCCGTGAAGCCTACCCGGGTGACGTGTTCTACCTGCACTCCCGCTTGCTGGAGCGTTGTGCGAAGCTGTCCGACGAGCTCGGCGCGGGTTCGATGACCGGTCTGCCCATCATCGAGACCAAGGCGGGGGACGTTTCGGCGTTCATTCCCACCAACGTCATCTCGATTACGGACGGACAGGTTTACCTCGAAGAGGGCCTGTTCAACTCCGGTGTCCGCCCGGCCATCAACGTCGGTACCTCGGTATCCCGTGTGGGTGGTTCGGCTCAGACCAAGGGTATGAAGAGCGTCGCCGGTTCGCTGCGTCTTGACCTCGCTCAGTACCGTGAGCTGGAAGCCTTCGCGGCCTTCGCCTCGGACCTGGACGCGGCCTCGAAGGCTCAGTTGGACCGTGGTCTGCGCATGGTGGAACTGTTGAAACAGGGTGTGGCCGAGCCGTTCCCGATGGGCGAGGAAACCATCTCGATCTGGGCCGGCGCGAGGGGCCACCTTGACGACATTCCGGTCAACGAGGTTCGTCGCTTCGAGACGGAGTTCTTGAGCTACATGCGAGCCAACCACGCCGATATCATCACGGAAGCGGCAGAGGGCGGCAAGAAGGTCGAAGGCGCATTGGACGAGAGTCTTTCCAACGCGCTGGAGAAGTTCAAGAAGATGTTCCGCTCCGAAGCCGCCGGATTGCACCCGCACGACGCCGAGGCGGGCGAGCTTTCCGATGAGGACCACGACGCTGAAAAGATCCAGCGAGTAAAGAGGTAGTCGATGGCAGCGCAGCTACGTGTGCTGAAGCAACGACTCAAGTCGGCTCAGTCCATCAAGAAGATCACCAAGGCGATGGAACTGGTGGCCACGAGTCGTATTGCCAAAGCACAAGAGAGAGTCGAGGCGTCGCTTCCCTACGCCCGCGCCATGACGGAGGTCATGACGTCGCTGGCCAGCAACGCCTCGATCGACCACCCGCTGCTTCAGCCGCGCAAAGAACCTCGTAAGGCCGGCGTACTGGTCATCACCTCAGACAAGGGGATGGCCGGCGCTTATAACTCGAACGTGCTGAAGCACGCCGAACAGCTGATCAACAAGCTGATCGAAGAGGGTAAGCAGCCGGTGCTTTACGTGGTCGGCCGTAAGGGTGTCGCGTATTACTCCTTCCGTGACCGGGAGGTCGAGCAGTCGTGGACGGGCTTCACCGAGAAGCCCGCCGTCAGCGACGCTCAAATGATTACGCGTAGTCTCCTGGAGGCCTTTATGGCCGGCAGCGAGGAAACCGTGTCGGACGGTCACCCCGGAGTGGACGAGCTCCACGTGGTCCAGACGAAGTTCAAGTCTCTGTTGACTCAGACCCCACAGGCACGCCAAATGGCACCCCTGGAGGTCGAGGAAGTAGAGGACCCGGAACTCAACGACCGCGTTCTGGTTCCGGACTACGAGTTCGAACCGAACCCGGAGGAACTGCTGAATTCGCTTCTGCCGAGATACTTGACCACCCGCATTTACGCCGCTCTCATCGAGTCGGCCGCGAGTGAGTCGGCCTCCCGGCGTCGGGCGATGAAGGCCGCGACCGACAACGCGGAAGAAATGTCCAAAGACTTGACTCGTGAGATGAACGCCGCCCGTCAGGCCGTGATCACTCAGGAGATCAGTGAAATTGTGGGTGGGGCTTCGGCCCTGGCCGACGCAGGAAAAGGATAAACGATGACTGACACTGATGGAGTGGGACGCGTCGTACGGGTCATCGGGCCGGTCGTTGACGTCGAGTTCCCGCGGAACGCCATCCCCGAGATCTACCACGCGCTGAAGGTCGATGTGACGATCGGCGACACCACTCACACGCTGACCCTGGAGGTCGCGCAGCACCTGGGTGAAAACCAGGTGCGTGGTATCTGCATGCAGCCGACCGACGGTATGGTTCGCGGTATGCCGGTGCGTGACACCAAGTCTCAGATCAAGGTGCCCGTCGGTGACGGCATCAAGGGCAAGGTGTTCAACGCTCTCGGTGAGCCGCTGAACCTGAAGGAAGGCGAAGAGGTCCAGGCGGACGACTACTGGGAGATCCACCGTCACGCGCCTGAGTTCTCGCAGCTGGAGCCCAAGACCGAAATGCTGGAGACCGGTATCAAGGTCCTCGACCTGCTCGCCCCGTACGTCAAGGGTGGGAAGATCGGTCTGTTCGGTGGTGCCGGTGTCGGTAAAACCGTTCTGATCCAGGAAATGATCATCCGTGTGGCGCAGAACTTCGGTGGTTCCTCCGTTTTCGCCGGTGTCGGGGAGCGTACCCGTGAGGGTAACGACCTCATCTCCGAGATGGGCGACATCGGGGTTCTCGAGAAGACCTCGCTGGTCTACGGTCAGATGGATGAGCCTCCGGGCGTTCGTCTGCGTGTGGCGCTGTCGGCTCTGACGATGGCGGAGTACTTCCGTGACGTGAAGAACCAGGAAGTACTGTTGTTCATCGACAACATCTTCCGTTTCACCCAGGCCGGTTCCGAGGTCTCCACGCTGCTGGGCCGGATGCCCTCCGCGGTGGGTTACCAGCCGACCCTGGCCGACGAAATGGGTGAGCTGCAGGAGCGTATTACCTCCATGCGTGGACGTGCCATTACGTCCATGCAGGCGGTCTACGTCCCCGCCGACGACTACACCGACCCGGCTCCGTTCTCGGCGTTCACTCACTTGGACGCCACGACGAACCTGGAACGTAAGATCGCCGATAAGGGTATCTACCCGGCGGTGGACCCCTTGGCCTCCACCTCTCGTATCCTGGAGCCCGAAGTGGTGGGCGATGAGCACTACCGCGTCGCCGGCCAGGTGAAAGAGATCCTGCAGAAGTACAAGGAACTGCAGGACATCATCGCGATTCTGGGTATGGACGAGCTGTCGGAAGAGGACAAGGTCGTCGTGGCCCGGGCCCGTCGCATCGAGCGGTTCCTCTCGCAGAACACTTACGCGGCCAAGCAGTTCACCGAAGTGGACGGTTCGTTCGTTCCGGTGAAGGAGACCGTCGAGGCCTTCAAGAAGATCGCCGAAGGGGAGTACGATCACTTCCCCGAGCAGGCTTTCTTCATGTGTGGTGGCTTGGACGACCTGCACCGCAACGAGGAGAAGCTGCGTCAGAAGAGCTAATCCGCTCGGCGCATGATACGTGAGCTGCCGTAAACGACGTTCGTCGTTTACGGCAGCTTTTTTCGTCAATCGCTGACCGTGGCGCGAGCCGATTCGAGTTCCACGTATTCGGGGGTGACGTCGGATTCGAAGAAGTCGGTGGAGACCAGTTGTGCCGTATCGCCGGAATCGACGTTTTCAAAACGCTCGGTGGTGGTGTCGATCTGTTCCTCGTCACTGTCATACCAGCCGTAGGTGACGGAGAAATCCCGCATGTCGTCGAAATCGTTGTGCACGGTGATCTCCACCTGGAGCCGTCCCGGCGCGTCGGTGTCGTCGTCGATGTCTCCGAGAGTGACATTGTCACTCGCGTCCCGCCCGGAGACTCTGTCCTGAATCGTTTCGACGGCGTCGTCGGTGGTGGTGATGACCGCGATCGCCTGCATCAACCCGAAGCCGACGGCCAAGAGGCACAGAACGATCGCAGTGACCGTCATTCCCTTGTTGTCGGCGGTCTGCGCTTTAATGCGTTTGAAGTTCCGCCACGCCAGGAAGAGGCCGACGGCACCCAAGACGAGTGCCAGCCAGAACATCAACGGAATCCAGGCGACGAGGAGCCCTACAATTCCCACGACCAGGGAGGCCGTCCCCAGGCCGTTGCGTGATGGCGTGTTCTTAGTGTCCATGGCGAAACGCGACCGCACCTTTCCGCCGCTCGCTGATGTACGTCGGCTGTGTCGGACGCCGTGTCCATACGGCGGCATCCCTATCGAGTATCCGACATATATTGAGGCTACGAGGCGAAATGCGGGGAATCGTGCGGTGTGAGGCGATGTATCGGGGGCGGAACCGTGGCGATCCCACCCCCGGCACGGCTCAGTCGAGGTCGACGTCGAAGTACGGTGAGCGCATCAGCTCCTTATAGGCCTCGAGCGTGTCCGGATCGTTGTGTACCTCGGAATTGCGTCCCTCGGCGTTGGGCGACTCGAAATAGACCATCGCCTTCAAACGTGGATAGTGGGCCAGTTGGTCTTTGGCTCGTTCAAAGACCTCCCGTTGATGATCGGGGTAGTCGTCGTCTCGGAATACGCCCCATTCGCCCAACATGATGGGCTTTTCCGGATGGTTCTTCACCGTCCATTCGTAATAGCCCGGCCAGTCGCGAATCGGATCGGGTCGATTGACGAGATCGGTGAGGTCGTCGCTGTATCCGTTTCGATCGGCGAGCCCGTATGCCGACCATCCGACCCAGTCGATCACGTCGTCGCCCGGGTAGATTTCGTGATGCCACGGTTCGTCCACCCATTCCATATACGCCATGTAGTTCATGACCGTCACGAGGTTGTCCACCCCCTTGTCACGCAGATATTCGATGACGTAGCGATACATCGCGGCGTAGTCGGAGGCCTCCCATCCGGAACCGGACTCGGGGCGAACGTCGTTCTCGGGTTCGTGGTGAACGGTGAAGAAGAACGGTTCGGGGAAGTTCTCGTTGATGTGCTTGGCCAGCCGGTCAAGATACGCGTCCACCTCGGCGTTCCCTTCGGCTATGGAGGCCCAGGAGGCCATGCGTGGTTTCCAGTTGATGAACAGTAGCCGTGGATTGTCCGGATCACGAGCCAACTCGATCTGTTCGGGAGCCGGAAAGAGGCGTTCGTCGGCTCGTTCGTAGGCGTGATAGATATCCTGCTTGGACGAAACCCTCTCCTCAAAGGTGTGGAGCGACTGCGGCCGTGGAATGTTCGTGTGAGCACCGGCGGCGACTCCGTCCAACATCCCACAGGTGGGAACGAGCTTTTCGCCGAGTGAACAGCTGTTGAGCACATTGCTGGATTGGCCGCGTTCGGGGATCGCTTCAATGGAGTCATCGGGTGGCTGCGGTATCTCCACGCCGTGCCAGGTACGAAGCACCGGCCCGCGGTCTACGTCGGAGCTTCCGTTGAATTCCAGATACCGATCGGTATCGGGAGTGCTGACGGCGAATCCATAGCGCCCCGGTGCGTCGAAGGCGCCGGTGATGTCGAAGGTGACCTCGGTGTCGGTTGCGGAAACGTCCTTGGCCTGCCAGACGTTGCCGTAAGGTGGAGGGGAGGAACCGTTCAACTGACAGGGACAGTCCGTCGGGCGTACCGAGGCGATTTCCACCGTGACCTTGTCGGAGTCCTCCGGCGCCTGAGAGATGGGGAGTCGAAGCCGGATTTCGGATTCGGGCCGCAGCATGGTCTCGTCCACACTGAAATATATGTGGGCGACCGATATACCGAAGTCCTCCGAGACGCCGACCGGAAGTCGTGCCGGTCGAGGGTTGGTGGGGCTGTCGCGTTCGGTACTCAGATACGTCGCGGTGTCGGGGACGATCAGCTGTTCGTCCGGGGTCTCCACGAAGGTTTGGTCGAGTAGGGGCAGGTCTCCCAACCAATCGGAGTCCGGACTGACGTGAGCGATGAAGTATCCGGACAAAAACAGGACTACAGCGGCGAAGACGGCCGTCAGCCGCCGGAGGAGGCGGTTATGTTCGCCGCTGGTCGCTTCGGCTACCTTGGACCGGTTCATTTGCTTCTCCCTATCGTCGCAGCCGGAATTCGGGTGTTAACGGTGTTCTCATAGCCGTGCCCGAGTCGTGACCGACCCGGATAACGGCACCGTCGTTTTCTTGGCGTGCAATTGATCCCGCCGGTTTCTCCCCTTACGGTTCGTCGTTCGGAATCGGTTGAGTGACCGATCCTCGGCGACCTGGCTCTGTGTGCGTCCGAGTACTCCTCAGTCTAACGTGATGAACATCGCAAAACGCCTACTTAGTGTAGATGGGAATAATATCGTCCAGAAGAGGGTAAAAAGAGCAATCCAGGCATGCAACCGCAATATAACCGCGGTTGTTGTGGATCAATCAAGTGTTCGACACGTAGTTCCACTTCTCGTCCCACAACGTCTACCGTTCCGATCGGTCATCGAATGAGCGACCCGTTCGAGTGACGACGGTCGTCGATGACTCATATTCGGCGTCGTCATCCACAGTGTCGTGTGGTCGCAACTCCCGCACACGACCGTCACCTCACGCCTGCCGGTTCGTTAAGCCGAGCAGACACAGGCCGAGCTGTATTCGTTGATTCTTCCTTGCCGTCGCCGGATGGGATGTACCAGGCGTGAAACGGAACTGCCGTAGGCGTGTGTAAACCTCTGCAATTTCGGGTCGGTACGGCCCCTCTTAAGGGAGTGAACACTATTGAGCAACACCTCGACCGGTGCCCTGAACGATTACGCGACCATGCTCCGTCGTTCTCGCTGGCTAATGATCACGATGATTCTCAGCTCCATTGCTCTTGGTGTGGCCTTCACCGCTTGGCAGGACGACGTTTACGAGTCACGCACGTCGGTGTTGGTGCAGCCGGTCGGCACGGAACGCGATGTCGCTCAAGCGAGAACGAATGGGCAGATCAACCTCGATACCGAGGCTCAGTTGGTGCGTTCCACCGAAATCGCGGCCTCGGCGGCTGAAAAACTGGGTGAGTCCAATCAGACGAAACTCCGCGACGCAGTGGACGTCACGGTGCCGCCGAATACCGCGGTCTTGGAGATCCGCTTTCAAGCCTCCGAAGCGGAGGCCGCGCAACAGGGGGCGATCGCGTACAGCGAGGCCTACCTGGAACACCGGCACGACCAGGCGGTCACCAACCTCGCGCAGGACCGTGAAGCGAACACCGAACGAAAAGACGGCCTGGTCGAGGAACTCGACATCCTACGAGACCGGCTGGCGAACACCGACCCGGAGGGCTCCGCATACACCCAGATCCAGGGTGACATGGAGCGCTTGAACAACCGCGTCGCCGAACTGGAGAACGAGAACGCGGAACTCAAGGCGGCCGAGGAGTCCCTGTCTCCGGGGCGTACCATCAACTCCGCCTCACTCCCGACTCAGCCGGTGTCTCCCAACGCGCTTCTCAACGTCGGTGCCGCTGCCGCCGTCGGGCTGATTTTCGCCCTGCTCATAGCGTATCTTCGCCATCAAGGCGCGCGGCGCGTTCTCTATCCGAGCGATGTCACACAGCGCTGTGGAGTCGACGTCATCGGTGCGGTTCCGAATTCAGTGCGGTTCCGCAGCAGAGAGGTCTTCGGTGCCTATTCCCCCGGAGGTCGCCTCTTTTCTCAAATGCGCAATGTGGTGGTCTCTCAACTGGGGGAGCGCCGCAAAATCATTGTGACAGTGGGCGTATCGCCTGGGCCCGCCGCCTCTATTGTGGTGGCGAATCTGGGGAGTGCGATGGCCCGCTCCGGCGACCGTACCGTGGTCATCGCC
This sequence comes from Haloglycomyces albus DSM 45210, assembly GCF_000527155.1. Classification (NCBI taxonomy): domain Bacteria; kingdom Bacillati; phylum Actinomycetota; class Actinomycetes; order Glycomycetales; family Glycomycetaceae; genus Haloglycomyces; species Haloglycomyces albus. The sequence goes on from NZ_AZUQ01000001.1 coordinate 2,124,788, forward strand.
GGAAACCCCACCTCCACGGTCGGGTTGTCCGAACTATCCGAAACGAATCCGATTCCGGGGCTCTCGGACATCTGGTCCGGTCGAGTGTCGGTTAAGGACGCCTGCTTCGTAGCGCCCCGTCGCCCCGGTCTGCAAGTCATCGGTTCGGGGGCCGCCGCACGCGCCACCGGACCCACCAGCGAGGCAACCACCGACACCTTCCAGGAACTGGCGGAAGGGGGCAATATCGTGGTGGTGGACGCCCCGCCGCTGTCGTGTTCCGCGGACGCCCAGATGTTCGCCAGCCACGCCGACGGTGTCGTCCTAGCCGTACAGACCGGCCGTGACAGCGTCAAAGCCACAATGGAATCAATCGAGGCGATCGAAAAGGTCGGTACCCGAATCATCGGTGTCGTCCTGCTACCGTCCGATCTCGGGCCGATGATGGAGGCGCCCGCCCCGGGGCGCGCCCAATCGGAAAACGAGGGCGAAGCGGCGGATAACATGCCCGCCGACAACTCGCCCACCGACGCGCTCGACGTCGTCGAAAAAGAGGGTGGAGAGGAACAACCTTCGGATGACGGGTCCCCACAACGAAAGGAACCCGCGGGGCAATCGTGACTATCGGGGACAAGTCGGGGCGCGGCGAAGCACTTGCCTTGACGCTGTTTATCGTCGGATATCCACTGTGGTGGTCTCTGGGCGCGGGAATTCTGCTGCTTCCCGCGCTCACCGTGATCGCGCTGTGGTTTTTGGCCTCACGACGGCGAGTCGAGTTTCCTCCCCTGTTCGGAATCTGGCTGGTCTTCCTGGCCATGGTCGTATTCAGTATATTCAATCTAGGGGCCACTCCGCCGGGAACGGTGGAGTCCAGCTGGATGGACCAAGCTCCAGGGGCGGCCTTCCGCCTCGGGTTCTATCTCAGCGTCAGCGTCATCGCTCTCTGGGCGTACAACCTGATCGCCTACGGCAAGCTAAGTGTGGAGCGCTTGATCGTTCTCCTTGCGTATTGGGGAATCGTCACCGTCGTGGGCGGCCTGTTGGGAACCTTCGCGGGCGGAATCGAATTCACCTCCCCGGTAGAAGCCGCCCTCCCCGCTTCCGTGGCGCAGGACGGATTCGTACAGTCCCTGGTACATCCGTCACTGTCGCAGACGATGAACATTCTCGGCTATGAGAGCCACCGACCCGCTGCTCCCTGGGGGTACACGAACACCTGGGGAAATATGTGTGCCATGACAGTGGCCTGGTTGACGGTCGTTGCCATGACCCGAGGAACCAAGTCTGGCGGCCCCACCCCGACGTGGAGCCGCCTGCGTCCGTGGGCATGGGTAGCGCTCGCGCTGGCGATGATTCCCATCGTGTACTCGCTCAACAGGGGCCTCTGGCTGGGGCTTGCGGTCATGGCGCTGGTCGTGGCCGTGAAGTTGCTCTGGGCCGGCCGGGTCGTCGCGATTCTCTCGATCATGGCGATCGGGGTTTTGGCCGGGGCCGTGGTGCTGTTGAGCCCGATGCGGACCGTGATCTCCGACCGTATCGACAATCCGCATTCCGACGAGGGGCGTTCGTTCGCTTCGGAAACCGCCGTGGACTTGACGGTCGAACATTCTCCGTTGATCGGATTTGGTTCCACACGCAAGACCTTGGGGTCCGGTGACTCGATCGCCATTGGCCCCACTGCGGACTGCCCACGCTGTGGGGCGCGGACACTTGGAGGCAACGGTCAACTCTGGCAATTGATCTTCGCGCACGGTTTCCTCGGCCTGGCGGCGTATCTCGGTTTCATTCTGGCCGTTCTGTGGCGATTTCGGCACGACCACAGTCCGGTGGGAATTGCGGGTGCGGCCGTCATGGTCTTTTCAGTGGTATCCATGCTGTTCTATAACGCACTCGTCATGCCGTTGTTCGCCCTGCTACTGAGCTATGTCGTTCTCGCCGCTCGGGAACGCCTCGTCGCGGAGACGCGAACACGGTCCGATGCCACGCCGCAGCAACGCCCGCCACCACGCCCCACCAGGACGTCACTCCAGCACCATCGGCCCGAATTTCGCGATATTGGAGAGAAAAATGAGTGAGGCAATCAAAACGAGCGATGACATGGCCCGTCGAGCGAAGTACCTCGATGAGGTCCGTGACATGCTCTTCCCGCATCAGGGTGGGGCGACCCGGAGCTATATTGCCGTCCCCAACCTGCGCAAGCCGCGCGTATTGATTCCGGCGGAACGGTCGGCGGCCTCGGGAGCACTGCAACGCTATGCCTGGCCGGCAACCGCGTCGGCACGCCTCAAACGCAATGCGGCGTATTGGGCGGTCAACAGTCGCCTTGACCGTCTCCTCCTACGCCACCGCATCGACGTGCCTACCACCGACGGAATCGACGATTACCTGAGTTCGGCCATCGGACACCCGGTATTGAGCGCTATTCACATTGGGCCGGCGCGCGCCAATCGCAAGCCGGTTCTTCATTTGCTGGACCCGGAGGGAAACACCGTCGGTTTCGCCAAGATGGGCGTCAACGACCTGACTCGGGACTTGGTGCGAGCCGAACGCGACAATTTGGAAGTACTGCAGAAACGTTCGTGGCGGAATCAACTGGTGCTTCCCGAGGTAGCGCATTTCGGGCATTGGCGCGACTTCAATATACTGGTCACGACCCCCATACCCGCCTGGGAACCGCCTACCGACCACAACCATCGGCGTCGGATCGCGGCCATGGTCGAACTGACCAAGGCCTTCAGCGTCACCTCGGGGCCTCTGTGCCAGAGCGGTTACCGGCGTCGCCTGGACGAGCGCCTCGAACTATTGGCAACGTACCCCGAGGAAGACGCGCGGGTGCTGTATCAAACCGCTCAAACCACCCTGCCACGTTATGCGGAAGTGGAGCTGGAATACGGTTCCTGGCACGGTGACTGGACTCCGTGGAATTCCCGCCACAGCGGAGAGTTCATCTACCTGTGGGACTTGGAGCGTTACGAAAGCGACGTTCCTCTCGGCTTCGATGCCTTGCACTACCGACTGCAGGACGCGATAGTGACCGAACAACGAAACCCCAAGACGGCCTTGGAGGAGCTGCTACGTGCCGCCCCCGCCCTTCTGGAACCGTTCAACGTAACCGCGACTCAAGCCCGCGCCACGGCCGTGCTCTACATTATCGACCTGGCCGTGCGTTATGCGATCGACCGCGCCGCCGAAGCCGGTGCGGCGCTGGGAGCACTGGGCAGCTGGTTGCTACCCGCATTGATCGAATACACTCACGAAGGGCGACAGCATGACTAAGACTCTCCGCGATCGAATCCCCGCCCCAATCCGCACCGCCGTCTCCAACTCAGCCCGCACCTACGGGCGCTTGACCGTATCGGGACGACTCCTCCCCGGATTCCTTATCTGTGGCGGGCAGCGATGCGGTACCACCAGTCTCTATCGAGCTCTGCAACAACATCCCGCGATCCTGAAACCGAACCTGCACAAGGGAGTGCACTATTTCGACACCTCTTATCATAAGGGTCTCTCGTGGTATCGGGCTCATTTCGCCACGCGGGGAACCGCCCGCCGTATCCAGGATCAAACGGGGCTGGTTCCCATGGCCTACGAGTCCAGCCCCTACTATCTCTATCACCCCTTGGCTCGTGAGCGCTTCGCCCGCGATCTACCTGGAATCAAGGTCATCGTTCTCGTTCGCGACCCGGTAGAACGCGCGTGGTCCCAGCACGCCCACGAGGTGGCTCGCGGCTTTGAAGACATTACCGACTTCGAAGCGGCCTTGGCGGCCGAACCGGAACGACTGGCCGGGGAGGACGCTCGACTGGCCGCCGATCCCTCGTACTACAGTTTCAGCCATCAGCACCACGCGTATCGGGCCCGGGGACAGTACAGCCAGTACCTCACGAAGCTCGCCGAGCTGATCGGCGAGGAACGAATCCTCGTCCTCGACTCCGGTCAATTCTTCACTCGTCCAGAAGAATCCTTCGAGCGGGTCATGCGGTTTCTCAGCCTGCCCTGGATCGGTTGCGTCGACTTCAGAAAGCACAATGGGCGGGGGCGACCATCACCCATGTCACCGCAATTGCGACACCAGCTCACCGAATTCTACGAGCCGTTCGACGCCGAACTCGGCAAATGGTTGGGGCACACCCCGAGCTGGCGCATCTAGGCGGATTGATGTCCTGCCGCAGTCGTCATGCCGTGACTACGGCGCTCGCTCTCCCACACCGAGCGCCGTCACGTTACAGGGGCGTCGAGGTACCTCGATTCCCGACGTGGTCTCGCCGAACGGCGGTCGACGCCCCTGAACCGAAGCCAAGTTCGGCAAGCCCTTCCCCGGTGAGGCTCCCGCAAGGGCGGACGAACTCTCGATACCGGGCCTCTTCTTCCACTCGATAAACTCCCGGGCAAAAGAAATGGAAAAGCATTGGCCACCGTTACCGTAGATTCGGGAAAACACACCGTCCGACGTAGTGCGGGTTCCAGCCTGGTCAGCCTCCTGGGAGCCGCCGCTGCCGGCGGCGGAGGGATACTCGTCAGCTGGCTGGTGGCCCGGGCCTTGAGCCCGACCGCCGCCGGTGCGTTCTTCACTTCCACGTCCCTTTTTCTCCTCCTCGCTTCCATTGCCCGGCTGGGAACTCCCACGTCGGTGGTCTATTGGATCGCCTCGAAACGCAAGGCCGCACAACTGGGGGCATTGGGGGACATATACCGAAACGCCTTCCTCGCACCGTTGGTCGGGGCGGGGGCCTGTTCCCTCCTACTGTTGACGTTCGCGTCGTACCTGCCGAACCCAACGCTCGCCGCGATCTTGGCGGCCGTCTTGCCGTTGGCAGTGGTGAGCGAGATACTCCTGGCGGCCGGGCGCGGATTCAACCGAATGGGACCGACGGTGGCGATTGAAAAGATCGGACGCACTCTCAGCCAAGTCGTCCTGCTTGCCGTTGTCGCCGTGGCCTTCAGCGGAAATCTCACCGCCACCACCCTCGCCTGGTCGATGCCGTATCTACCGGCGGCGCTATTGGCGGCATGGACGGTGTGGCGGCTACCCCGAGCGCACGGCCAGAACGGATCGCTGCCCGCCCGTGATTTCTGGAGTTTCACCGGGCCGAGGGCGGCCGCTTCGGTCGTGCAACTGGCCCTACAGCGGCTCGACATCGTCCTGGTGGGGGCTCTGGCCGGGCTGGAGGCCGCCGCGGTGTACACCGTCGCGACCCGATTCATCGTGGTGGGGCAGATGGTTTCGGGTGCCATTGGACAGGCCCTGCAGCCACGCATTGCGGCCAACGTCGGCCAACCGGCGAAACTCAGTGAGCTCTACCAGACGTCGACCGCGTGGATCGTCGCGCTGACATGGCCCATCTATATATCGATAGCGATGTCGGCCGACATCTATTTGAGGCTGTTCGGCTCGGACTACATTCGCGGGGACGCGCGCACGGTGATCTGGATCCTCGCTCCCAGCATGATGGTGGCGGCGGCGTGCGGGATCGTGGACACCGTATTGGCGATGGCGGGGAAGACGTCGTGGCAGTTCTACAATGTGTCGATTGCGCTCGCCGTCAATATCGTTCTCAACGTCGTGCTGATACCCCGTATCGGCATCGTGGGGGCCGCCTTGGCCTGGGCGGTTTCCTTGATGTGTAAGAACCTGATTCCCCTGTATCAGGTGTATCGCGGATTCGGGTATAGGCCGTGGGGCACGCTCTGTCTGACCTGCATCGCTTGCAGCGGCCTGCATCTGATCCTCATCATCCTCTGCGCCCAGTTCGGTACGAGCGCGCAACTTATCGGCACTGGAATCGGATTGCTGGCCTGGGGCGTCATCGTGCTCGGATACGCACGCCGTCTTCTGTCCCTATGGGAGAAGTAATCAGCCGTTGAACGCGGGCCGATTTCACTGTCGAATTTACCGAATGTTTCCCCGTATGTTTCGTATTCTACGAGCGTAGGAAAAGCGCCCCCACGGAATGTCAAGTACACGAAGAAACGAAAGGACCCACGATACATGGTCGACAACTACAGCGACGTGTTCCAAGACCGATCTGCGGTCGACAAATACCAGGATCGTACTTACGCGCGGGGAACCTACTCGTCGATAGTATCGGCTCGTCAGGCGAGCTGGCTGCGAAGTTTCATTAGAGAGGCCTTTCCCGATCCGCCCGTACACTATGACTTCGCCTGCGGTACGGGACGCGCGGCCCGGATGGTGGACGGAACCGTCGCCGTCACCCACGGATACGACCCGTCGCACGCCATGCTCGCCAAGGCTCGCGATCTGGGCACTCCAGGGCATCTACATCATATCGATCCGGTGGGGCCCGTGCCGGAATTGGACATGGATCCACAGCGTCACAATCTGGTCACGGCGTTCCGTCTTCTTCTGAACGTGGAAGAGTCGGTGCGCGATCGATTCATGGAGTTCGCCTCCGCCGCATTGCCGAAGGCCGAATCGGGTCTTCTCGTGGTGGAAAACCACGGAAACGCCTCATCGATCCGGCGGTTGCGCCGAACGTTCGGGAGACTCGACACCAATAGTTGGTTCCAAGAGCTGTCACATCGTGAAGTGGAAGAACTGTTCGATCACCATGGCTTCGAGTTGGTGGGCATTCACGGTTTCACCCTCTTTACGCAGGGTTTCTATCGGCAGCCGTTGAAGTTTGTCGCGCGACCGACGGATGCCGTGCTCTGCTCCTTGATTGGGCGCTGGTGCACCAACGTGGTGTACGTGGGGCGTCGCAAATAACCACGAACAGGAGCCGCTGTCCCCGGTATAACCCCTTTCGGGGACAGCCTGCCTGAATCGGCGTGGCGTTAAATGCCTTTGCCGCGCTTGTGTAGAGAAGCCATCACCCCTGGAATGGTGACCACTCCGGTCGTGGCGGCCAGAGCTATCGCCGCACGCGGTTCCCTCGGGTAATAGCGAGTCGCCCGAGTCGCCCATTTGAGAGCGGTTTTACGGTCGCCGATGGCGGCGTGCCAACAGGCCAGCTGTCCGTAAACTCGAGCGGCTCCTTCGGGGCAGCCGTGAATTTCAGGGTGGCGATCCAGTATCCATTTCAACGACGAGATTTTGGTGTCCCATCGGGTTTCAAAGTGTGAACCCGCCCAGTTGACGAGAACATAGGCCGAGTCGACATGGCTGATCGTGCGGCGGCGAGCGGCGCGCAACAATATGTCCCAATCCTCGTTCTGACTTCCGGGAGCGTCTTCTGCGATCAGACCAAGGCCGTTGAGAAGGGACGAGCGGCGAAACAGGAATGTGGACGAATGCAGCATCATCATGCGTGAACGCAGCAGGTCGGCATGGCTGATCGCATTATGGCCCGCCAGCCGCACATTACGTTTTCCTTTATACGCCACTTCGATTGCGGTGGTACACATTTCCGCGCTGGTGCCCAAGGCCGCCACCTGTGCGGTCAACTTTCCGGGCAGCCATTCGTCATCGTCGTCGAGGAAGGCGACCACATCGGTATCGAGTGACATGATTCCGCTGTTGCGCGCTCCCGCCAGGCCGGGAGTCCGCTCGTTCTTGATGACCGTCACCGGTCGATCACCGTCACGGCCGAGGGAATGGTCCGGCTTGGCGCGGTCGTAGACCACGATCGTCTCCAACCGCCCGGGGTAGAACTGCTCCAGAACCGACTGCAGCGCTTCCCTAACCTGCTGAGGTCTATTGTGAGTGGGAATCACGACTCCCACCGATGGCCAGTTACTCCCCACTGGGGACCTCCTTCGTCGTCTGGGGTTCATTGGCATTGTCGTCAGGGCGCAGATAGCCGTAGCGGCCCAGCAAGGGTCGGGTCAGGGTGGACACGACTCGCTTGGTGCGGGGAGTCAGATCGGTAGCCCACATTTTGTCCGTCTGAATGGGGATGCGCCCCACCGTGAAACGCATCGGGTTTCCGGCGGCGGAATGACTTGGCCCCAGGTCGGCCCAGCCGTCGCCGATGAAATTAAGGTCGTCTTCGGATATGTCGAGCCCACAGAATCGAGCCAGCGAACGCATGACGTGCCGAGGGCGTTCGATGATGCGTTCGTAGCGCACCCGACGTACCGGGGTGCCACGACGCCGTAGAAGACTGAAGGCGGCGTTCTGCGCGTTCCACAACATGGCGGCCTTGGTGGGGGAGTAGGTGGTCATCGTCTCTCCCGAGGGAGATTCCGGACGGGTCACCCGTTTGGTCCACGAATAGGCCACCCCACGGGAATCGCGTACGACATGCAATACACGCAGATCGATGTTGGGGGACCAGCGCAGGCAATAGGCGAGGGAGGCGTGTTTCGACGAATCGACGATGACCTGAGAACCGGTGTCGGCCGCCGCCGCTTGATAGACGCGTTCGAAGTACGAGTTGTACTCCGACACCAAATCAAACTGGTCGGTCCCCAGTTTCTTTCCGGCCAACGCGGGAATGTGGCGGGTTCTATCGACAGTGGACTTCAGCGCCGTCAGCCGTTCGACGTCGACATTGTCCCAGCCCCCGAAGGCTTCGTGACCAATCCGTTGCCAGAACTCACAATGCGAAAACGTCGCCCCGCAAGCGCAGGTCTCGTCCGCGACGACGTCGCGCTCCCACAGGTGAGTGATTTCCCCCAGTGGCATGACGCCGGGAACTTGACCGAGCAGACGCTCGAGAAGAGTGGTCCCGCTTCGTCCCAGACCGCCGATGAATACGAGCTTGACCGCGTCCTCATTTGGCGAATTCGTTTCCGAGATCTTAACGCCCACTGCAGGAACCCTTCTGTCTGATATTCCACCGTCATAAAGCTGTCGGGTTTTGTCTGCCTGACTAACGAGTGAGTACCCCGGTTAGGACACGCCCTAGCGCAAAATTTCCCTGAAAACCACGATCGTGCCGATAGCGTGAACAGTTATGGCAAGAGCGTTGAGCACCACCGTATCCCTGGGTAGCCTCCAGATCGATCGAATCACCGTGGCACAAGCCGTCACGACGGTGGAAGAAAAACTACAGGCCGGTCAGGGCGGACATATCGCCACTCCCAACGTCGACATCGTCGCGCAATGCCGTCGCGACCCGGGCCTCGCCCGACTGATCAACGACTGTGAACTCGTCACCTGTGACGGCGCGCCCCTCCTGTGGGCGTCACGCCTCGCCGGTACCCCGCTCCCCGAACGCGTCGCCGGATCCGATCTGGTGTGGGAACTGGCCCAACGTGCCTCCGACCGCGGCTGGAAACTCGCACTTCTAGGCGGGACGCCCGATCCCACCGCGCTACCCACCCAACGCGCCGGTGACGTCCTCGAACGCCGCTACCCGGGCCTCAAAGTCGTGGGGCGATGGTGCCCGCCTCTCGGGTTCGACAAGGACCAGTCGCAATGGGAGGCACTCGTCCGCCGCTTGAGTGAAACACAGCCCGACGTCGTCTATGTCGGCTTGGGGTTTCCCAAACAGGAATCCGTGATTGCCAACCTCCGCGCCCACGCCCCGCGAACCTGGTTCCTGGGATGCGGAGCCAGTATCGACTTCATCGCCGGTTACCGGCAACGGGCTCCCCACTGGATGCGGCGGTACGGCCTGGAATGGTTGCACCGCATGATGTCGGAACCACGCCGACTGGCACGGCGCTACCTGATCAACGACGCACCGATCGCCTTGACCCTCATGGGACGTGCCGTGCGAACCCGGTGGACGAAATGACGCCGCGAGCAGAAACGGCGTTAAGCACGTGGCGGTTGTGTCACCGCGCTCGCGGATTGCGCCGATAGGAAGAGACGAAGGAGCTGCCGGTAATCCAGAATCGCCGCGGTACGTCGGCGGCGTGACGGACGCCGACCCGTGGCCCGCTGGAAATATCGGGGCGTGTGGCGTCCAGGTCGTGGAATACGCGTCCGATCATGTCGGTTCCGTCGTCACGTTTCGTCCAGCCCATGGTTTTCGCCAGGCGTGCCGGTCCTCGAGCCAGGTCGCGTTCGGTGGATTTGCCGCGTCGAGTGTGGGCGTGGGAGCTGCCGTGCAGCACTTCGGCGGCCCGCAGGAGCACCCCGGCGCCTTCGTTCACGTCATTGGTGACGAGGTTGCCGCAGTGGTGCATTCCGTAGGTGAAATAGACGTAGAGGTGGCCCGGAGGCCCGAACATGGTGGAGTTGGCGCGAGTCGGGCCGCGATGTGCGTGGGACGCCGGGTCGTTCCAGCGGTAGGCCTCTACCTCCACGATGCGGAGGGTGACGTCGTTGGCGACGACAACGCAGCCGAGGAGCTCGGGAGCCACTTCGACCGCGTCCCGTGCGAAAAAGTCGCGTCGTACCTCTACGCGGTGCATCCGGAGGGTGCTTCGTCGGCAGTCGGGACGTATTCGGCGATGGAGGGGGAGAGTTCGTTGAGTGCGTCGACGCCCTGCTCGTATTCCTCGGGGACGTCGACCGCGACGGTGATTTCTCGGTCGACGGAGATGAATTCGGTGCCGCCCTCGGCCTCTCGATCGATCCAGCACACGTCGTTGATCACGTACACCTCTTCGGTGTCGTCCACTTCGGGGTCGGCGTCGCCACACATCGCGGTAATGGCCGGGTCTCCGTAGGCGAGGGTGTACTCGTTGATGTTCTCACCGCCGGTGACCTGGCGTTTATCCAATTCAGCGAGGCTGTCGGGAACGCTGGCGGTCAATGCCAAACACAAGGTCAGGGTATCTTCGTCGAGGTCGCGCGGCTCCAGCTCGACCGGCTCCAGAGTCTGCTGCCCCGAATCGGAACCGCCGTCGTCCAGGGTGCTCTGCAAGAAGCTGTAGGCACCGAAACCGGCCAGAGCGGCCAGGGGCAAGGCCACTGCGGTAGCGATGATGCCGGGATTGTTGAACTTACCCATCTGTCCCCCAAAGAGCTAAACTGTGGCATAGACGTCATGCCTGGTCGATCGCGAAGGCCACCCTAGTATGGTCCCTCGTCGAACTGTACTGAAACCGATACTCGGGCGTTCCGGCGGTTGGTCGTCATTGACACTCAACTAACATGTCGGGCAGCTCGACCGGTGTACGGCACGATGGTGCGTGACGGGCACGGACGGGCCTACGACGGAATGGACGACATGACCGGGAATCGAGGACTGGCGAGTGGGCGATACAGCCGCAGAGTACGGAGAGTTTCGACTGATCGACAGGATTTCCCGGAGTCTGTCCACCAACAGGCGGGTCGTGCTCGGGCCCGGCGATGACGCGGCCGTGTTGGCCACCCGTGACCGTCAGGTGGTGGCCTGTACCGACATGTTGATCGAGGGGCGTCATTTCCGCTGTGACTGGTCATCGGGTGACGATGTCGGCCACCGCGCGGCGGCGGCGAACATGGCTGACATCGCCGCGATGGGAGGTCGTCCAACGGGTCTGTTGACCGCGGTGAGCGTACCTGCGGATACGGATGTGGATTGGCTGGTGGCCTTGGCAGAAGGATTGTCGTCCGAAGCCGAGGTGACCGGAGCGGCGGTCATCGGCGGAGATACGACTCGCGGCGAGCAGCTCACCATTGCGGTAACGGCGCTGGGAGACATGGAGGGATGTCGGCCGGTTCGGCGTTCCGGGGCACAGCCGGGTGACGTTCTCGCCTATGTTGGGCGTTTGGGTTGGGCTGCAGCGGGGTTGACGGTACTGGCCCGTGGATTTCGTTCTCCGGGAGCGCTGGTCGGGGCGTACCGACGTCCTCAGCCGCCGTATGCTTCCGGCCCCATTGCCGCGACCATGGGGGCAACGGCCATGATCGACGTATCGGACGGTCTGCTCGCCGATGTCGGACATATCGCAGAAGAGTCGGCGGTTGCCATCGATGTCGACGGTGATCGGCTGGACGTGCCCGAATCGATGTATCGAGCCGGTGAGGCCTTGGGAGTCGATCCACGGCAATGGGTCTTGAGTGGAGGCGACGATCATGCCTTGGTCGCCACGTTTCCACCCGATGTCATATTGCCGGCGGACTGGATTCCCTGTGGCCGAGTGGCGGAAGGACACGGGGTGACCGTCGATGGGCAGAGCCCGACCGGGGCGACCGGCTGGGATCACTTCGGGCCCAATTAGGGTCGTTGGCGTTCTCCCCGCGGAATCGGACATGAAAAAACCGGCAGTCGCGACTGCCGGTTTTTAAAGCTCGTGTTTTTACCTAGGTCCCTGTCACGGTAGCGCCAATCGGCCGCTGCAGAACGTCCCGGCCACGGCTCGGGCAATTCCCCTGACAGGCCCCGCATCGAGCGTTGCTCGATGCAAAACTAACGAGTGGCCTTGTTGGCCTTCAAGCATGAGGTGCAGACTTTGGCGCGCCGCTTGTTGTCACCGGAGCCGGTGGCGATACGCACTGTCTGCAGGTTCGGGTTCCAACGCCGCTTGGTCTTCTTGTGGGACCACGGGACGTTGTTGCCGAAGGCTGGGCTCTTGCCACAGACTTCACATACGCTCGACATAATCCAAACTCCTGCGTTGACTTGATCAATGTAATTCCACGGACGCGGCTGAAACGTTCCACGTTCACGAGGATGCCGACGCCTACGGTGAACGCAGGCAACCTGGCAATACTATCCGATGATACGGGCCGGGCCGAATCCCGGGGACGCCGTCTGTGTCACAAGCGACTAAGACCGCACCGCAAGTGGTGCGACCGTCGTGCCTCCGTTCGAGATTTCATACGTGACCGGCACGGCATTCAACCTGACTCCGCAAGTGTAGAACTTGCCTCGATACCGTATCCTAAGCACATATAGATTTTGTGCCGACTCCCATAATTTTGGTGAACGAACATGAGCAACCCCCAGCAGCCACCTGCTGACGGCTGGCAGCCGCCCAATGAAGTCAATCCCAGCCAGCCGGTGTACCGCCCTGAAGAGGAACCACCGGACTGGAACGGAGAGGGACAGAACGGCGCAGCCGACGCGGGTGCCACGATGAAGTATCAGCCGCAGAACCCGCACCAGCCACCGAACCCGGCCGACGGTGATGCCACGATGAAGTACCAGGTTCCGGGGCAGTTCGATCAGCAGGCTCCCGCCGCGCCCCCCGGCGTCCCCGTTTCACCGTTCGGCGCTAGCCCACAGCAAGCTCCTCAGCCCGGTATGCAGCAACAGCAGCCGTCTCCGCCTCCGCAGCAGCCTATGCCCGGGCAACAACAGATGCCCCCTGGTCAGGTGCCCCCTGGCCAGATGCCGCCGGATCAGAACGGTATGGGTCAGCAGGTTCCACAGCAACCGATGCCGGGGCAGACTCAACAGGGCATCGACCCGATGGGGCGTCCGGTATCCAGCGTTCCCGCTTCAGCTCCCCCTGGAATGATTCCGGTGTCGAGCGTGCCGACGTCGGCACCCGGAGGGCAGGCCAATCAACAATGGGCTCAGCAGCAGCAACAGCAGCAACAGCCCGGAAATCAACTGGCGCCGGTCTCATCGGCGCCCGGTAGCGGTGGAGGCGCCTGGGAAGCTCCTCAGATCGAACGGCGTGGGCGTAAGAAGAAGCCTAAGGTCAAGCCGCCTAAACAGAAGAACAAGCCGAGTTCTTCCAAAGAATCCAAGGCCTCGATGTGGATACTCCTCGTCGGTGTCGTCGTCGTAGTGGCCGGTTTGGCCGGGGGCGCCGTGCTCCTGTTCAATCCGGCTGCGACCGATGACACCGGGGGTGGAAGCATCGATGATTCTAAGAATAATGGCAGTGATGAAACCCCCGCCGAGCCGGCGCTGGAAGCGGTGTCGTCGGGTAGCACGGATCTGAAGTTCATCATCGATGCGAATCACGGGTGGCAAGAAACCGATGAGTTGCCGGAAGGCTTTGCCGACGGCACGGGAATTGAACATCCTGAATCCGAAGTTGGTGGATTCGTCGGCACTCTGGACGCCACTGGGGTCGATTACGACGATGACCTAAAAGATGTCGAGGGTGAATTCGCCGCCCTGGTTGCCGGTAGTCTGAGCGACGACTCCACCGGAGACGTGACCGGTGAAAGCTACCGTGTCGACGGCCGTTTGGCTCGCTTCTTGGAATACGAGGTCGGCGACATTGTCGTTTATGCGGCCCTTATAGAGACAAGCAGTGGTGACGTCGACGTGTTCGCCGCTTACGGTGACGAGGACAACGCTGACATTGCAGAGGCGATGCGGGGTTCCTTGCTGTACGGCGAGCTCTAACCCGATACCTCCCCGGCGGTCACGGCCGATACGGCCGCTTGGTTCGCCGGGGAGATTTCGCGGAGTATCCTGGGGAGTCGTGGTTGACTTCCCAGTGAATTCCGGCAGAAGTGACAGTAACGGCATCGTCATCGACGCCGCCGTACTGCATCGATGGGGTCAGACGGCCCTAGAACTCCTCATGCGCCATCAAAACGACATAGACGAGCTGAACGTGTTTCCGGTGGCGGATTCCGATACGGCCACCAACATGTACACCACTCTGAAGAGCGCGACCGAGGAATGCGACGAGGCGGACTCCGTTCCGCTCCTACTCGATCGCCTCGCCGCTCGGGCACTGGTTTCCGCGCGGGGAAATTCGGGTGTCATTCTCGCGCAAATGATCGCGGGCCTCGCCGACACTTGGATCGACGAGACCGTCAACGCCCATCAATTTGCTCTAGGCTTGCGCAACGCGGCCGACAGCGCCGTAGCCGCCGTCGCTCAGCCGACGGCGGGAACCATCCTCACCGTGGCCGAGACCGCTGCCACGGCAGCACGTAAAGCCGCGTCGCTGGGATTGATGTCAGCGGTGCGGGCCGCCGCCGAAACAGCCGCCGAGGCAGTGGAAGCGACGACCAATCAGCTCCCGGCTCTGGCGCGTGCCGGGGTAGTGGATTCGGGCGGCTTGGCCTTCACCTTCATCCTGGAGGCCCTGGTGGAAAGCCTGGGAGGTTCGAATCCCACCGGTGCGGGAGACCTCCTGCACGACCGGCGACGGGCCAAACCGACCCCGGTGGAACCCGTAGTGCGGGAGAGCGGTTCGGGCGGCTTCGAATACGAGATCCAATACCTTCTGGACGGGCGCCCAGAACGAATCGAGGACCTGAGAGCCCGCCTCGGGGAATTGGGCGACTCGGTCGTCATCATCGGTTCCCGAGCCTCCAGCGGAGACACCCGAACGCCGACATTCAACGTGCACGTGCACGCCAATGACGTGGGAGCGGCAATCGAAGCGGGAATCGAACGCGGTCACGTCCGTCGGATTTCCGTGACGCGATTCGACGACGCCCTGGTTCCGGCGGCACGGCGGGATCGGGCCACCATCACCATCACTTCAGAAACCGAGTTGACGGGATTCCTGGAGCGGCACGGCAGTTTGGTTTCGGACGGGGGTTCGGCCGAGGAGGTTCTGGCCACCATTCACAACAGCGGTGGCTCTGAGATCATTATGTTCGTCGACGACTCACGAAGTCATGAGGCGATACGTCAGGCCGTGGCGATCGCACGATCGGAAGGCTACCGCATCGCGGTCGTCCCGACCGGATCGGTGATGCAGTCGATCGCCGCGCTCGCCGTCGCCGACCCTGACAGCGGCTTCGACGACGACGTCATCGCCCGAACGGAGACCGCCACCGGCTGCACCGGCATCCGCCTCGCCTTGGAACAGGATGAATACGTTTTGACGGGGGACGATGGAACCGAAAGCTCGGGTTCTGACGCTTGTGCGATGGTGACCGATACCTTGGACCGCCTGGCGCGGTCGGGCGCCGAACTGTTCACCGTTATCTCCGCCGAGCGAGACACCAGGGCCGCCGAACTTGTCAGGGACGTCAGGCATCATATGGACAATCACTGGGCCGACCGGGAGATCCAGTGGCTGCAATCCGACCGACTGTCCGCCGTTCTCCTCGTAGGAGCGGATTGACCTCCTCCGCAGGTTGACACTACGGTCTCCTCCGCTGAAAGGACAAGACATGGACGTCACCTTCGACTCGCCATTGAGGGACATCCTGGGTGCACGAAGCGCAAACGCCCTGTACCAGGGGCTGGAGATGGAAACGGTTGGCGACCTGCTCGGACATTACCCGTTCCGATATTTTCAGCGTGGCGACCATACCGACCTGACCGGACTTGTCATCGGAGAACAGGTGACGGTGCTGGCTCAAGTCAAGGCGGTCATGCGGAAACAAATGCGCCCCAAAAACAGCGGCTCCGGGGCACGGTCAGGCCGCCGAGGCAGCATCTTGGAAGTCGTCGTATCCGACTCCCACGGCAATACCCTGACATTGACTTTTTTCAACCAACCGTGGCGGGCGAAGGAATTGGAAATCGGAAAATGGGGGCTCTTCGCCGGCGAAGTGAGCAGTTTCCGCGGCCGTCTCCAATTGGCGGCACCCGAGGCACACATGCTCAAGGACCCAGACGACACGACCGAGGTGGACGAATTCGCCGGTGCTCTCATTCCCGTGTATTCCACCACGGCGAAGGTGCCCACCTGGATCATCGGAAACAGTGTCCGCATCGCTTTGGACCGCACCACTTTCCCCGCCGATCCCTTGCCGACCGACGTACGATCGGAACGTCGCTTGGCCGACCTCCCCACCGCTATTCGCGGCATACATCGGCCCAGAAGTTTCGCCGACGTCGGATACGCCAAAAAACGATTGAAATGGCAAGAGGCCTTCATCCTGGAAACGGCCCTACTACAGCGGAAACACCAGGACGACTCGCAGACTCGAACGCGTCCCCCCGTCGAGCGTGGCCTACTGGAGAAGTTCGATTCGCAGTTGCCCTTCACCCTCACCGCCGGGCAGAGCGACATCGGCACAGCCGTCTCCCACGACCTCGGCTCCACTCGCCCCATGCACCGCCTTCTACAAGGCGACGTGGGATCGGGAAAAACACTTGTGGCCCTACGGGCGATGCTGCAGGTCGCCGACAGTGGCGGCCAGTCCGCTCTCTTGGCTCCCACCGAGGTACTGGCGGCGCAACACTACCGTTCACTACAAGAGATGCTGCGGGAACAGATCGAGTCAGGAGACATCACCATAACCTTGATCACCGGCTCCACCGGGGCGGCGGAACGCCGTGAGGCCGAAAACGCCGTCGCCGACGGTTCCGCTGCGATCGTCATCGGAACACACGCGTTGATATACGACGGTGTCGACTTCCACGATCTCGGACTGGTCGTCGTCGACGAACAGCACCGATTCGGAGTCGAACAGCGCGACGCGCTGCGTTCGAAATCCGATGACCCGCCACACACCCTGGTCATGACCGCTACCCCGATTCCGCGCACGGTCGCGATGACCGTGTACGGGGATCTCGACACATCGCGCTTGACGGAACTTCCGGCCGGGCGCTCGCCGATTTCCACTCATGTGGTTCCGGAATCCGACCCCAGGTGGGTCGGCCGCATGTGGGAGAGAATGGTTGAGGAGGTGCGTCAGGGTCGCCAGGGTTATGTCGTCTGCCCACGTGTCGGAGACCGGGCCGAGAGTGACCCCGAGGACGAGGACGATCCGAACGCCCCGAGTTCGGTGGTCGATACCTTTGAGGAATTGCGTCACGGGCCGTTGTCCTCTCTGCGGCTTGGTTTGCTGCACGGGCGTTTGGACCCCGTGGAGAAGAGCCGGGTCATGCGGACCTTTGAGGCCGGCGAGATCGATGTCCTGGTGGCGACGACGGTCATTGAGGTCGGGGTCAATGTTCCCAATGCCACGATGATGGTGATTCGGGACGCCGATCGATTCGGCATCAGCCAACTGCACCAATTGCGTGGCAGAGTAGGTCGAGGGAAGCACGCGGGACTGTGTCTTTTGGCGACCGGCAGCCCGGCCGATTCCGCCGCGCGCGATCGACTGAGTGCGGTGGCGTCGACGACGGACGGCTTTGAACTCGCGGAGTTGGATCTGCGGCAGAGGCACGAAGGAGACGTCCTGGGGCAGAGCCAGTCGGGCAAGAAATCACACGTCAAACTTTTGTCGTTGATGCGAGACACCGACATCATCGAACAGAGCCGGGCGGCGGCCGATAAGCTCGTCTCCGCCGATCCGCATCTGGACAGTGCCCCCACGTTGGCCGCCGCGGTCCGTCGTCTATCGGTACAGCGAGGAGAGTACCTCCAGAAAGGCTGACAGCGGCCACGGTTCCGTAGCACTCAACCGCACGCCGGGAATGGAAAGGAACGGTATGTCACGTATTATCGCCGGTTCGGCCAAGGGGAGGCGTGTGAAGACGCCACCCGGGGACAAGACGCGGCCGACGTCCGACAGGGTGCGTGAAGCCCTGTTCAATTCTCTGGCACCCGGAGGCGATCTCACCGGAATGCGCTTTCTGGATCTGTATGCGGGTTCGGGGGCGATCGGGTTGGAGGCTCTCTCCCGAGGCGCGGAACGGGCGGTTCTGGTGGAGTCGCACGTTCAGACCGTTAAGCTCATCGCGCAGAATGTATCCGATCTCGGTTTCACCGACCGAGCGCGGGTGGAAAAGGCGTCGGTTCCGGCCTACGTCTCCGGTCCCGCGAGTGACAAATTTGACATGGTTTTTGTGGATCCACCCTATGACGTTTCGGACCAGACCATCGCCGACATTCTATACAACCTGGATGAGGGAGGGTGGCTCGCTCCCCAGGCCGATATTGTTGTGGAACGCGCGTCCAAGCGAAGCCAGGTGACCTGGCCGGGTAATTTCATTGGCGGACGGCACCGGCGATACGGAAATACTTCGCTTTGGTACGGTGAATATTCGTGAAACCTCAAGCCCGACGTGCCGTATGCCCCGGTTCCTTCGACCCGGTTACCTACGGCCATCTCGATATCGTAGGACGCAGCGCCGAACTCTATGACGAGGTTTGGATCGCTGTATTCCACAATGCTTCCAAGAGTGGTCTTTTCAGTGTTGAAGAGCGTCTCGAATTGTTGGAGGCCACTACGGCCGACATGCCGAACGTCAAAGTCGCCTCCTTTTCCGGACTGGTCGTCGACTTCTGTCAACAACACGACATTGGAGTGATCGTGAAAGGTGTTCGCGCGGTCTCCGATTTCGACTATGAACTGCAAATGGCCCAGATGAATTACGGACTCGGCGGAATCGAGACGATGTTCATGCCGACTAATCCACTGTATTCCTTCCTGTCGTCTTCGCTGGTCAAAGATGCGGCCAAATGGGGCGGAAAAATCTCCTCGCATGTCCCCGAGCTGGTCGCGCGCAGACTGGAAGAACGTTTTTCCGACTCCTAGGCGCCAGGGGCGAATGGCACTCTCAACGGAGGCTCTTATGCGTTGTCGGCGCGACTTGCGGCGGCGCCAGGGGCGGGCCTCGTCCTGAGCGGAGGGTGGCCGTACGTCTTCCGAACGTCGCTGTAGGCTCGATATAGAAGCCGCGGCGGGATGGTGACGAAAACGCTTCATGTTGGCGGTCAACGGTCCGGGGCCCGGCTCCAGGATAAGCACCGAAGACCGCCATGGAAGATGAGGAACTGTCACATGTCTTGCTGGACTGCGACATTCTGAGTGAATGGACATTACGAGTATTCGCAATTATCGGTCAGAATCGATAAAGTAGGACAGAATATCCCCATGACTGAAAGCGACGGGAGCACACCGGTGGGTCCGCTTGACCGGATAGAAGAGATCATCGCCTATGTAGAGGCGGCTAAGGCTATCCCCATGTCGCGTGGTTGTCGCGTCGACAGGACGGAAATGATAGCCATGTTGGAAGACCTCCAAGCCGAATTGCCCGCTGACATTCGTCGATCCGAAGTCATGCTCAGTGAGCGCGACAAGATCATTAGCGCGGGTGAAAAAGAGGCTGAGCGTATCATCACCGAAGGTGAATCCGAGCACGCTCGTCTTGTTTCCGGGCACGAGATAACGGTTTCCGCCGAGCACGAGGCATCACGGATCATCAGTGAAGCGAGGGAGGAGGCTCAACGCCTCCGCGACGAAGTCGACGAATACGTCGACACCACCCTGGCGAATTTCGAGCAGTTTCTGCAACGCGCGCTGTCAGGTGTCGAACGTGGTCGAGACAAAATGCATGCCCTGCGGGAGATCGGGACTTTCTCACCGCCGGAGCAGGAAGAACAGGACGAGAACCCACTCCCGAACCTCTAGGGTGGTCGCCGTCGTCTTCCGCCTCACGGGTCCGCTGCGAGGGCCACGTACGTCGGTTTGACGTGATACGGCATTGCTGACGACGGTGGATGTGGGCTAAGATTGTTCGTCGGTCCCAAGCCCTTGGATCGAGACCGTGGAAAAGGATGGCTAAGACGTTATGGTCGCAATTTCTCTGGACCCGAGCCAGGGTCTGATCGTTGACACCTCCCCTCTGGAGCGTGCCACCGGTGCTGCTGCGCCGCTGGTCGGAGCCGTCACTCTTCCCGACGACATGGGGCTTGATCTGATCAAGGTCCCGGCGGGCTCGGAATTGAACCTCGACCTCCTGGTGACCGCGGTTACCGAGGGGGTTCTGGTAAGCGGCGAGGTCAGTGCCGATATCGTGGGTGAATGTGCGAGATGTCTCGCACCGATAGAGGACGGTCTGACCGTCCCGATCCAAGAGTTGTACGCTTATGAGGGTTCAACTACAGATCAAACCACAGACGCCGACGAGATTGCTCGTCTCAAAGGTGACCTGCTTGATCTGGAACCCACTGTTCGCGACGCGCTGGTCCTGGAAATGGCCAGTTCACCGGTTTGTCGTGACGATTGTCAGGGACTGTGCAGTGACTGCGGTCAGCCGTGGGCAGAGCTACCCGCCGATCATCACCATGAGAAACTTGATCCCAGGTGGGCGGCTCTTGAGCAACTACGTGGATTGACCCAGGATAAGTAAGTGGCTGTCACAGTCCATTGGCTTGCGGGCGGTGCTTTCACACTGTGCGGTGAGCCGGGCACCTTGTTGTGTGTCATGTAATTGTTATTAATAGATATTTTACGGAGATTATCGTGGCTGTTCCCAAGCGTCGTATGTCGCGCTCAAACACCCGGCACCGTCGTTCCCAGTGGAAAGCTGCGCCGGTTCGTCTGGTTGACTGCCCTCAGTGTCATGAACCTAAGCGCTCTCACCACGTGTGCAGCAACTGCGGCACGTACAAGGGCCGTGAAGTCCTAGCTTAATAGACTGAGTTTTTCAGCCTCCGCCTGAGAGTTCTGTACGGCGGAGGCTTCATTATGTGCCATGAACGGGGGTTCTGTCTTGCCGGCACGTCCTATCGAAGAAGCTGTGCGACATTTCGAGGCTGTATTCGGAGTGCGGGACCTGGATTCCGATCTATTGCAGTTGGCATTGACCCACCGCTCGTATGCGTACGAAAACGGCGGAATCCCCACGAACGAACGCCTGGAATTCCTTGGCGATACCGTGTTGGCGGTATCCATCAGTGCCCTGCTGTACCGGAATTATCCGCAACTGCCCGAGGGGCAACTGGCACCAATGCGTGCCTCGGTGGTCAGCATGAAGGGCCTGGCTGAGGTTGCCGCTCGGCTTGGCGACGGCGGAGTCGGACCGTTTGTTCTCCTAGGTAAGGGAGAAGAGCGCGACGGGGGGCGTGAGAAGGCCTCTATTCTGGCCGATGCCACGGAAGCCTTGCTCGGAGCGTTGTACCTTCAGTACGGCCCCTTGGAAGCCGATCGCGTGGTACGACAGTTCTTCGCTCCGATGATTCGTGAGGCGGCCGGGCAGGGTGCGGCTCTGGACTGGAAGACCTCGCTGCAGGAGTTCACCGCGGACAACGGCCTGGGCGTTCCCCGCTACTGGGTCACCGAAACCGGCCCGGACCACGCTAAGGAATTCACCGCATGGGCCGTGGTCGCGGGCGAGGAGTTCCCCGAAGGCATCGGATCGTCGAAGAAGGACGCCGAACATCAAGCGGCGCAGTTTGCCTGGGAAATCCTGGCGAAACGTCTCGGCGTGACCGACGGAAACGGCTAGCCTCACTCTGCGGTGCCGTCGACCGTGATTGGCAGCCGAACCCGAATGTCGATCACGCTCGACAATCAGATCCACTGTGGCTGGCGTTCCCATCGACGGTCGAGCCCGTAATTGAGGGCGAAGGCTACGGCCCCCAGTCGGGATGTGACCCCCAGTTTTCCCAATACGTTCTGAATGTGGGAACGGACCGTGGACACCGAAACGCCCATATCGGTCGCCATGTGTTGGGTGGCCTGCCCACGAACGATGCGGTGTAGTACGTCGCCTTCCCTCGGCGTGAGGTGTTCCGCGAGACTCCGGGCCGCAGTGGCTCCGAGTACGGTCGTGGGTCCAAGCGCCGCATGCAGAAGTTGAGGATCGTAGTAGTGTCGTCGATCGTGGAACACCCTGAGTGCGGTGTCGGTGATTTCAGAGGCGCGGTTCAAGGTGGATATCACACCTTGAGCGTGGCCTGAAAGCGCATCACGCAGTGCCGTTCCGTCTTCGCGATCGGTGATGAGGAAAACCGGCCGTGGACTGCTACGAAGAGCTTTGGGGCGGGCTACAGTGTCGAGCGCTACGATGCTTCCGTCTACATCGGTCGAACACACGATGTCCTTTGGGGATTTCGCGGAAATGACAGTGTGTTGGCGTTGTTTAAGCTGGGGTACGATGCTCGCCGAAAATATATGACTGGGGTCGTACAGCATGACTCGCACTGGTATTACCTCGTCCTTCCGGTACAGGGAGGCACGTTCGAAGGGCTCACGGCGCTAAGTATTGTAATCGGTCAATAATTGAGCGTCCGCTGATCGAAACCCTGCGAATGAACCTCGGAGTGCTTGGTTGCGGTTACAGCACATGCCTTTGCAGCCCGCTGTCTCAGCATGACCGGTCGTAAGGATGGAGTCTAGAGTAGAGTCAGATGGACGACAGACTCACGTTTTCTCGGGATCATCTATTGAATTATGGAAAAGTGCAAGGTATATTGTCGCGTCCGGTTCGGAGGATCTTAACCGAAGTTCTGTACCCAGTACGGGGTTCCCGAATCATTGACGAAGTGCCCGACTCCGATGACGGTCCAGTCGCAGTTGAGAATATTGGCACGGTGTCCGTCCGAGTTCATCCAGGCTCGCATGACCTCTTCGGCGGTCTGCTGCCCCGCCGCGATGTTCTCTCCGACTCCGCCTTGGTGTCCCGCTGCGGCGGCGCGGTCGGAGGGGCTGCGTCCGTCCTGAGAGGTATGGGAGAAGTAGTCGTTGACGCCCATGTCTTCGGCGTGGCCGTAAGCGGCGTGCTCCAAGGTGTCGATGGGCTCCACATCCGGGCAGTTCGCCTCCGTGCGCCGTTGATTGACCAACCGCACCACAAGTTCGGTATCGCTCAGCTGATCGGTTTCGGGCTCGCTTGAATCGTTCGGAGTGCTCTCGTCCTCGCTGTCGTCGTCGCTTGCCGAGGTGTCGTCGTCCTCTTCCGAGGCGGTTCCTTCGGTCGGATCATCGTCCTTCGACGGGGTGGTTTCCGGCGAGGCAGTACCCGTTTCGTCGGTTTGGGACGTGTCCGGGGTCGCCTCACCGGTATCGACAAGAAAAGTTATCCCGATCACCATGGCGATGGAGCAGATCAGTGCGAGCGTCAAGGTGAGATTGGTGCGAAACCGGTCCTTCGCTCGGTGGTGTCCTGGCAGGGAGGTTGACATGGTGGGTCTCCGCTGGAATCGGTTGCGATACGTCGGCATGGGCGTCGTTTGTTCCGCCCGCCTGGGGGCATGTGGTCACAATGTGACGTAGCGAACGGGATCCGACGAATGATCCCCATGCGGTTATTTGTCAGGTTTCGTTGACTTTACCAGTTCACGAAATTTACGGTGCGAATGACAGTATTGTAACGATATGAATTCATCCTATTTTCGGCACAAAACTTACTAGACGTCACATAAATTATCGGGACCCTTTGCTGGATTAACACCCACAAATGTGTAAAGCTTGACGAGGAGAGCCTTTTAGGCGGATGATAGGGGATAACGGTAAGTAATCATCACGGAACCGTTCCCGTTGCGAAGCGACTGGCTTCAATGAGAAATTGCCAATGAGAAAAGATATGCGACGCAAATGGTGCGCGATCCAGCGTGACCAGGCGACGTGATCGCAAGGAGAGATTATGGCGAAAGCCCTATACGGTCACCTCGAAAAGGCGCCCAATAAGCGCCTGGCAGACGAGGTGATTCAGCTACGTGCGCGAGTTCGCAGCCTGGAAACTGAATTGGCCGAACTTCGGTCCAAGGACGAGGTTTCCACCTCAGAGGAAGAAGAACTGGCTCGGGTTCCAGAGCCGGTACTTTCATAGACATACCTGGGGAAATAATATATAGCGACTCAGCGTACGGAGAAAGACAGCGCGCCGGATTCAGGTCCACCGGCGCGCATTGTTATCTCTTACGAAACTCAGCATTAGGACACGAATCCTCTCTCCGTCGACCGGTAGAATCGGGCAGTTCCCTCTTTCGGAACAGACGACCGTATGCCACGGTCGTAGCGACATCGTCCAGGCACCCGTCCCCGCAACGGAGAAACCACGTGCATCTCAAGAGCCTTACTCTCAAAGGTTTCAAGTCCTTTGCCTCCGCTACCACACTCCGCTTCGAACCGGGAATCACCTGTGTGGTGGGGCCCAACGGCTCGGGAAAATCAAACGTAGTGGACGCCATTGCCTGGGTTCTGGGAGAGCAGGGGGCCAAATCGCTGCGTGGCGGGAAGATGGAAGACGTCATCTTCGCCGGAACGACGGGGCGCTCACCACTGGGACGGGCCGAAGTCACTCTGACGATCGACAATAGTGACGGCGCGATCCCCATCGACTATTCCGAAGTCGCCATTACCAGGCGCATGTTCCGCTCCGGTGAAGCCGAATACGAAATCAACGGCGATCGGGCACGCCTGCTCGACATTCAAGATCTCCTCTCAGACGCCGGAATCGGTAAGGAAATGCACGTTCTGGTCGGGCAGGGGAAACTCGACTCCTATCTGCATGCTCGCCCGGAAGATCGTCGATCTTTCATCGAAGAGGCCGCCGGCGTCCTCAAACACCGGAAACGAAAAGAAAAAGCCCTGCGCAAGCTCAATGGAATGCAGGGAAATCTTGACCGACTCAACGATCTCACCGACGAACTCCGACGTCAGCTCAAACCCTTGGGCCGCCAAGCGCGATTGGCGCAGCGCGCGCAGACCATTCAAGCCGATTTGCGCGACGCGCGGTTGCGTCTCCTGGCCACCGACCTTGCTGAACTACGCAGCTCACTGCGGCACGATCAGGAAAGCGAAGAAGCCGCCGCTGAACGAAAAGCCGTCCTGGAAGGCGAGACCGACAATCTCCATCAGGAGATCACACGGCACGAACAACAGCACCGTGACGATAAGCCACGACTGGAGAAACTCCAGGAGACCTGGTACAACCTGCAATCCGTCGCCGAACGCCTGCGGTCTACCAAGCAGTTGGCCAAAGAACGTGCTCGTTATCTGTCCTCCGAAGAATTGCAACGCAGCGGTCCGGATCCACGGGAAATCGAGGCGGAGGCCGAATCGATCACGGAGACCGAAATCGAGTTGCGGGAAACCATCGCAGAGGACTCCGAGCGGCTGGACGTGGCACGAGAGGCCCGTTCTGAAATAGAAGCCAGGCTGGCGGAGACCGAACAAGCCATTGTAGAGGCGACGCGGGCCGCGACGCGGCACCGTGAAGCCCTGACCGCCCTACGAGGACAGGTCGAAAGCACACAGTCCACCGTGACGGCCGCCGACGACGAGTCCGAACGTGCCCTCACCGCCCTGCAAGAGGCTCAGGAACGTGCGGAGGAAACCAGGCAGGAGTTCGCTGAACTGGAAGGTTCGAGTGAACCGGAGGCTGACGCGGAAGGCGAGTCTGAGCTGGAAAGCCGACTTGAGGAGTTGAACGACCGACTTCAGGAGCTCGACGAGCAGAGAGAGGCGCAGACCGAGCGTTTGCATCAATACCAAAAGGAATCGTCGGCGGCCTCCGCCCGCGCTGAGGCGCTCTCACTCGGGCTACAGCGCAAGGACGGAAACAGTCGTCTTCTCGCCGATTTGGGCGAACGGGACGACGTTCTCGGGTCGTTGGCGGCGTTGACAACCGTTACCGCCGGGTATGAAACTGCCGTGGCCAGTGCCTTGGGACAGTGGGCCGATGCCGTCGCGATGACCGAACAAGAAGGGGCGATGGCGGCGATTCGTCATTTGCATGAGGTCGACGGTGGTCGTGCCCAGTTGGTTCTCGCGAACGTAGACGGTGACGTCGACCCGGCCACGCCGCCCGAACTCCTCCCCGCGGCGAGTCTCGTGGAGACTCCGCCCGAATACACCGCCATGGTGCGCCGGCTCCTCCGCGACTATGTGGTCGTCGACGGTCTGGACGAGGCCGCCGAAGTCGTCAACCGCCACCCCGGACTCACCGCCGTGACCGTGGACGGCGATGTTCTGTCCGGTTACACCCTTGGAGGAGGAAGCGACCGGCAAGAAAGCCTCATCGAAATTCAGAGCGAGGTCGACCAGGCCAATCGGCAACACCGATCAGCGCAGGAATCGATCACACGGCTGGAGAGCGAACTGGAAGCTGTGCAACGAGATATCGACGACTCCGCAGCCGTCAGATCACAACTCCAGAACGAATTGAAGCAGCGACAAGAAACGCGGCGCAAACTCGAAACCGAAGCGGCCCGCTTTCGGGCACAGGCCGAAACCGCCGCCAAAGCGGCTGACGCCGAAGTCGGACGCCTGCAACGCGCGGCCACCGCGGCCGCTCAGTCGCGGGACGACGCCCGAGAGAAGCTGACGCGATTCGAAGCCGAATTGGAACAGGCGGAGCAGCAAGAAGCTCCCGAAATCCCCGACACCTCCGAGCGCGATGAACTCAATCGGCAATTGGAAGCGGCTCGCCAGAACGAAATGGAAATCCGCCTCGCGGTACGCACCGCCGAAGAACGAGCGACCGCTCTGTCCGGAAGAGCCGATACCCTGAGGAGACAAGCAGCCGGAGAACGCGAAGAACGGGAACGTGCGCAGGCGAGAGCCGCACGTCGTGCCCACGCGGCAGCCGTCGCCACAGCCGTGGCCGATGCGACCGACACCGCCCTCGAACGGCTGCAAACCTCGTTGGAAGAAGCCGCCTCACAACGTGATCGACTCGCTGAGACGCAGACGCGTCGCGAAGCCGAACTCACCGAACTGCGTCAAAAGGCCACCACACTGCAGGCCGAGCTGGAACGGCTGACCGAAGCCACCCACCGAGAGCAATTGGCGCGGGCACAACAGAAAACCCGTATCGAGGCGCTGGAGACCAAAGCCGTGGAAGAGTTTGGGATCGACCTGGAAACCCTACTGACCGACTATGGACCGGACAACGACCTGCCACCCACGGCGGATGAAGTGACTAAAGCAGAACAAAAAGGACAATCGGAACCTGAATCGATCCCATTCGACCGAGCTGTCGTTGAAAAACGAGTAGCGAAAGGGGAAAGGGAATTGAAATCCCTTGGCAAAGTCAATCCCCTGGCGCTGGAAGAATTCGCGGCCCTCGAAGAACGCTACAAATTCCTCAATGAACAGTTGGAGGACGTGAAACGTACCCGTGGTGAATTGCTGGGAGTCGTCGACGAAGTCGACAAACGGATCGAAGACGTCTTCATCGAGGCGTACAACGATACGGCCCGAGAGTTCGCCCATGTATTCCAAACGGTCTTCCCGGGCGGGGACGGTCGATTGGTGCTCACCGATCCCGACAATCTACTCAATACCGGGGTGGAAGTGGAAGCACGTCCGCCCGGCAAAAAGGTCAAACGTCTGAGTCTTCTATCTGGTGGGGAACGTTCGCTGACGGCCCTGGCGCTCCTGTGCGCGATTTTCCGAGCCCGTCCGAGCCCCTTCTATCTTATGGACGAAGTCGAGGCGGCACTCGACGACGTCAACCTCGGGCGGCTTCTCGAACTGTTCAAACAGCTACGAGAGACCTCCCAACTGTTGATCATCACCCACCAAAAGCGAACCATGGAGATCGCCGACGCGCTCTATGGTGTGACCATGCGGTCGGGAGTCACCCAGATCATTTCGCAAAAGTTCGATCGCGAAGAGTAAACCACCCGTATCGCGAGAGGGAAGAGTCGGTGAGGTCAAAGGACTCTACAGGTCGCTCCAGCGTTCCACCAGTGCACGCGCCGCTCCACCATCGATCGCCGCTCGAGCTCGATCCAGACCCGCGGCAATGGCCGAATGTCGATAGGCGTCATCGGTAAGGCCGTCTTCGTGGGAATGAGCGGAGGCGGTGGCCAGCGCCGCTGCGCTGTTAATGAGAACAGCATCGCGTACCGGTCCCGTCTCACCTCGAAAAACCGAACGGGCTACCGCGGTGTTCACCTCGATGTTCCCTCCGGTCAAATCGGAACTCTGCGCTCGCGGCAGACCGAAATCGCGGGGATCGACAACCCGCCGGACGACGTCCCCTCTTCGGTTCGTGCACCATACGTCGCTAGGTGCTGTGGTGGAGATTTCGTCCAATCCGTCCTGACCACGGGCCACCATGACCGTGTGGCCACGCCGGGCGAATACTCCCGCCAGGAGAGGCGCCTTGGACAGGTCGGCACAGCCGATGAGACCGGCGTCTGGACTGGCGGGGTTGGTCAACGGGCCCAGCAGATTGAAGACCGTCGGAACACGGATCGTCTGGCGGACGGGTGCCGCATGCCGCATACCCGGGTGGAAACTCCGCGCAAAACAGAATCCGATCCCCACCTCGGTCAGTGATTTCGCCACGAATTCCGGATTCGCCTCCAGATTGACTCCCAGAGCTTCCAACAAGTCGGCAGAGCCGCATTGGGACGACGCGGCCCGATTACCGTGCTTGATGACCGGAGTGCCGGCAGCCGCCGCGACGACGGCCGCCATGGTAGAGATATTGACGCTTCCGGACCCGTCGCCACCGGTCCCCACGATGTCGATCGCCGTATCCGTCAGTGGTATCTGAAGGGGGACCGCCTCCTGCCGCATACGATCGGCGATGGCGTCCAACTCGGTGAGGCTCTCCCCCTTAGCACGAAGGAGAACCGCGAAGGAAGCGAGTTGCTCCGGTTCGGTTCGTCCGGACATGATCTGCCCCATGGCCCATGCCGCTGCGGCAGAGTCCAAGTCCTCTCCCGCGATGAGGTGGGAGAGGACTGCTTGCCAATTCTGATCCACGGCGTTCACGCGGTCCTCCTAAAGTCATTCCCCCGTATGAGTCGTTTCAAGGTTCTCCATGCCGTCGGACGGGCCCATGTTCCAAGGAAGAGCAGACGGGCGTATCCGATACCATGACCTGCTACGGCAACGGGTCGGTCGACGGTTCGCACCAACGACAGCACCGCGCGACGGGCACAACCCGGCCAATGCTGCGCGCTTTGCAGACGATCCTACGAGTCCGCAGCATCCGGCACCGGTAAGCACAGCGCGTGTTCACGTCGTGGGAGAAACAATCACTTTTTCGTAACGCTGACCGCTCAGCTTGCCCCAGGCACTCCATATTCACGCTGCGGGGGATTCTCACGACCTGAAGGTCGCGACGAATCCTCCTCGCGCAAATCTGAAGCACCTGGAACAACCTGAGCTCTTCTCCAGCTCTACCGCTTCTACGCTGCGCTCGAAGCTCGCCAGCTGGCTCGTCTGTGGGGATGGTTGAATGATTGAGCTCTTTTGGAATCACCGGCAGCTCTACCGCTTCTGCGCTTCGCTCGAAGCTCGCTAGCTGGCTCGTCTGTGGGGATCGAGTGACGGCAGCTCTTTAGGGAACACAGCCAGCTCCACCGCTTCTGCGCTTCGCTCGAAGCTCGCCGGTTGGTTTATCCGTGGGGATGGTGGGGTGATTGAGCTCTTCGGGAAATGCAGGCAGCTCCACCGCTGTGCGTGTTTGGGGGATGGTCTTGACACCGTGCCCGCACCGGTCTCAGGGGTGCGGGCACGGGCGAGTGTTCATGAAAGAGTTGAGGGCTGGACTAGGTTGGTGCGTCGATTATTGCTCCAGCAGTTCCACGACCCGTTTGCCCGTTTGGATCGGGTCGAGGGGATGGGTGATAACAGCGTCGGCGCCCGACCATGCCCCCAACCATTGATCGGCGGAGCGGGCTACGATGACCAAGCTCTTGGGAATGGTTTCGGCTTCGTCGCGCAACTGCCGAACCGCCCCCAGGCCCCCCATTGGTTGTGCTTCGCCGTCGAAGATCACCAGATCAAGCGAATACTTGTCCACTGCCGCCAAGACGTCGTCGTAATCGGTGGCGCTGAGGTATTCGATGGTCGCCGTTTCACTGGGGCGAGGGCCGATGGCGTTCTGTATCTTCTCAATGACTTCCGGTTGATGGCTGTAGATCAATACCGAATATTCTTTGGCTGAGGTACTCACAGTTTGCATATTAATCCCGCCACATTTCCGAGTTGTCGCGGGCTTGGTGTTCTGGCCCAATCGGGCGCCTCAAGTCTCCTCAGTCAGATGTTCGCCTCGTGACCAGCGACGTGATTAGAAATCGACTATTATAAATTGTATTGCGACACGCGCATTGATCGACCCCTTGCACAGTTGTTCAGGGGCGAACCGTAATAATGTGTCTGTGACTTCCGCTGAAGCAACAATCGACCCCGGCCGCATACACTCACTGACGAGGCCCAACGTTGTCAGTGTGGGCACCATCGTGTGGCTAAGCAGTGAACTGATGTTCTTCGCTGGCCTGTTCGCCATGTTCTTCTCCATCCGTGCCGCCGCCCCTGAGATGTGGCTAAGCGGAGTGGAGCACTTGGACGTGGTGTACGCGTTGCCCTTCACCGTCATCCTGATTCTGTCCTCGGTTACCTGTCAGATGGGTGTGTTCGCTGCTGAGCGCGGTGATGTGTACAAACTCCGTGCCTGGTACTCCATAACATTCGTCATGGGCTTGATCTTTGTTTTGGGGCAGGTCAACGAGTATCGCAACTTGGTAAGTGAAGGACTCACCATTGCCACGGACGGCTATTGGTCGATGTTCTATTTGACCACCGGCTTCCACGGCCTACACGTCGTCGGCGGTTTGGTGGCATTCATTTACTTCCTAATTCGCTCTACTATGGGGCGCTTTACACCTGCACAAGCGACCGCCTCCATTGTGGTGTCGTACTACTGGCACTTTGTGGACTTCGTGTGGATCGCTTTGTTCTATATGATCTACTTCCTGGATTTCTGGACCGTATAGAACGGTGCGTGCGTGAACGCCCAAACCAGACCATCGCGACCACGGTCGTGATAGACAAGGACAAACGATTGTTCCCCTCGCCTGCGGCGGTGCCGTTTATGGTTCCGTTGAAAGCGTAGTGAACAATGAACCCGGACAGCTGCTGACACCCGGCGGCAGCGTGACGAGAACCCGCTCGTCGGATACACAGATAAAGGTGAGGCAAACACGTGGCTGCAACAGCGAAGCGGCGGCCGAGCTGGAGAAAGCGTCTGAGCGCGCTCTCCCGCTTCGTCGGCGCGTTGGTCATAGTGGGCGTGGTTTACTCGGTCGGTGCGCCGAGCCTGTATGCCCAACCCAGCGAGGACGCATCGGACGTAACAGTGCTTCCTGCCGACGTCCAAGAAGGCAAGGAGCTCTACGATTCCAGTTGCATTACCTGTCACGGTGCGAATGGCGACGGAATCGAAGGGCGTGGACCGAGTTTGATCGGTACCGGTTCCGCTTCAGTGGAATTCCAAGTGAACACGGGACGCATGCCCATGGCCTCTCAAGGTGCCCAGGCTCCTCGAAAAGATCCGGAGTTCACTCCAGAAGAAGCTGGAAAGATCGCCGCGTACATCGAATACCTGGGCGGCGGAGCCGAGACGGACGCGAATCTGGACGAACTCGTCGAGAACGCCGACATCGCCGCCGGTAATGAGCTCTACCGTGTGAACTGTTCGTCCTGCCATGGCTACGCCGGAGGCGGCGGAGCGCTTTCATCCGGCGCTCACGCTCCCGGGCTGTCCGACTCCACGACAGAGGACATCTACAACGCCATGTTGACCGGACCTCAGAATATGCCCGTATTCGCCGACAACGAGCTGACTCCGGAACAGAAGGCCGAGATCATCGCCTACGTCGAGTACACCGTACAGGACGATAAGGATCCCGGCGGTATATTCAACCTCGGTCGTTTCGGCCCCTCGACGGAAGGTGTCGCCATCTTCTTGGTGGGCATCACTTCGCTCATGTTGGCTACGCTCTGGATTGCAGGTAAATCGTGACCGCCCAAGAACCTCAGAATCAAGGTGACGGGGTCGATGTGAATGACCCCAAGCTGACGCGCTTCGACGTGTTCCGTGAAGGACTGCGTCGCGACGGTATTGAAATTCTCCATTACGAGCCGCGTTATCCCAAGCCGGGTACCAAACCCGAAAAACGCATGGAGCGCATCGTCGGGTTCCTGTTCATCCTGGCGGGCGTATTTTCGCTGCTCTTCTTGGCCGCTTACATTTGGTGGCCCTGGGAGTACGGTGACGGTGCCGGAGATTGGTCGGACCCCGCTCGGTCCTACACCTCGGTCATCGGTATCTGTCTTGGTTTGTCCCTGCTGTTCTTCGCCATCGGTATTTTGACTTGGGCCAAGAAACTGCTCCCCGTCGAAGAGCTGGTTCAGGATCGCCACGACGGGCCCTCCAGCAAGGAGGACCGCAAGATCACCGAGGCGACGGTCGACACCGTCGTCGGCGACATCGGCTTGAAGCGGCGTCCGTTCCTTAAGAAGGCCGCGCTGGTCGGTGCGGCTCCCTTGGGCTTGGCGGCGATCGCACCTCTGGGAGGTCTGATCAAAGACCCCGAGGACATGTTGACCAAGACCGGCTGGGACCCCGAGTACGCTGAGACGAAAGCGAAGGGCGAACAGGCCGGAGTCTTCCAGGGCGGAAAGTTCGTTCGTCTGATGATGCGTGACGGCACGATGGTGCGACCTGACATGGTCAGCGTCGGAGGTCAGATCACCGTCTACCCCGCCTATGAACACGGTGCCTCCAACAAAGAGGCATTGGCCCCGACGTTGTTGATTCATCTGCGGGAACAGGATGCCGAGGAACTTCGGGAGAACCTGTACCCGATGTACGAAGAAGTGAGTGTTTCCACCCCTGAAGGTGAACACGAGTCAACGGCCATGTTCGGTAACTTCGTGGCCTACTCCAAGATTTGTACACACGTCGGTTGCCCCGCGAGTCTTTATGAACAGCAATCACAGCGGCTGCTGTGCCCCTGTCACCAGTCGCAGTTCAACGTGGTGGACAATGCGGCTCCGATCTTCGGTCCCGCCACGCGCCACCTCCCCATGCTGCCGCTAGAGGTCGACGACGACGGGTATTTGATTGCGACCAGTGATTATCTGGTACCGCCAGGACCGGCGTTCTGGAACCGCCCGTCTCTGCCCGAAGGATGGGAAGATAAACAGTGAAGACGAAAAAGCCTCAACCTGAAGCTCTGACCACGAAAGTGGGTGGAGAGCTCGACGATCGGTTTCAACTGGCGAAACCGTCGCGTAAGCTCCTGAACAAGGTATTCCCCGACCACTGGTCGTTCCTGCTCGGGGAAATCGCCCTGTTCTCGTTCATCATGTTGCTGTTGACCGGGACGTTCCTGGCTCTGTTCTTCGAACCCTCGATGGCACACGTGGTTTACGACGGTTCCTACGTGCCCTTGCAGGGCATTGAGATGTCGCAGGCCTATGCCACGGCGCTGGATCTGTCCTTCGACGTCCGTGGCGGACTGTTCATTCGGCAAATGCACCACTGGGCGGCCTTGCTGTTTATGGCCTCCATCGTGGTCCACATGATGCGTATCTTCTTCACGGGCGCGTTCCGCAAGCCCCGTGAAACCAACTGGATGATCGGTGTTCTGCTGTTCTGGTTGGGATTCATCGAAGGTTTTGCCGGCTACTCCCTGCCCGACGACGGATTGTCCGGTACCGGGTTGAGGATTGCCGAAGGCATGATGGAATCGGTACCGTTCCTCGGACCGTGGGTATCCGCCGCATTGTTCGGTGGGCCCTTCCCCGGTGAACTCATCATCACCCGTTTCTACATTGCCCACGTGTTCATTCTGCCGTTGATCATGCTCGGTCTGATCACCGTTCACCTGGCTCTGATCTTTGCGCAGAAACACACTCAATGGCCTGGACCGAACCGGACCGAGCACAACGTGGTCGGCTACCGGATGTTCCCGAACTACGTGATGAAACAGATCGGGTTCAGCCTGATGGTATTCGGGGTCATCGCACTGTTCGGGGGTCTTTTCCAGATCAACCCGATTTGGCTCTTCGGCCCGTATGAGGCCTCTGTGGTGTCGTCGGGTAGCCAGCCGGACTTCTACGTCATGTTCATGGACGGGTTGATCCGAATCTTCCCGGCCTGGGAACTGCGGTTCAGCATTGGGGAGTTCGTCTTCATCTTGCCCGCCGTATTCTGGCCGGGTGTTGCGGCGATGGGTATCTTCATCCTGCTGCCTCTGCTGTATCCGGCGATCGAACGGCGTCTGACCAAGGATCGTGGACACCACAACCTGCTGCAACGTCCTCGTGACATGCCCATCCGTACCGGATTGGGTGTCATGGCCGTCAGCTTCTGGGTGATCGGAACGGTGACCGGTGGAAACGACGTCTTCGCCGAGAAGTTCGACATTTCGCTGAACGCCATGACCTGGATCGGTCGCATTGGCATCGTCCTGATACCGGTGCTGCTTTACTACGTGACGTACCGTATCTGCCTGGGACTGCAGCAACACGACCGCGAGATCCTGTCCCACGGTGTCGAAACCGGGGTCATGATGCGTGATCCGAACGGGCGCTTCTACGAAGTGCACCAACCACTCGCGGAGCCGGACGAGCACGGTCATACGGACCTGGAGTACAACGGTTGGACCGTACCGAAGAAGATGAACCGTCTCGGTGCGCTCAAACCGGCCCGAAAGGGCTTCTTCCGCCCGATCGACGACGCTGAGGAACCCTCGCAGGACGGGTCGACCGCAGTGGAATCGGACGACGATCGCGACGAGATCGAGTCCGGCTCAAGTGACAGGTAAGCACGATTTAAAGGCCGTTCGGACGATGTTTTCGTTGATTTCGTCCGAACGGCCTTTTTGTATGCGTCAGCGGAATCTAGAGCATGCCGGTTCGATCCACTGAGTTGATGAGCCGTTCGGCCACCACGTCAGGCTGGATTTCCTCGCGTGCCATCGCGACGTATAGGGAGTTCAAATCCGGCAGGTCGAAGGTGGACACAATGTTCAGTAGGGGTTTCTCATTGGCCAGGCCACGATCTTTCTTTCGCAGGGAGTAGAGGAGTCGCTCCTTACCGTTGACGATCTCCTGTTGAATATGCTGGCGCGGTATCTTGGCGACGGACTGGTCCTCGTTGAGACGCTGTTGAAACCACCCGCGGATGTATACCTTGGCCTCCGCGGTCTTGGTGCAGCGGAGCCATTCCTCTGACGGCCCATAGGGATCGTCCTCGGCGGTGAACACCAGATCGACCGTGTCGCCTTCTTTGAGCGGCTGGGTCAGTGGAGCGATGCGACTGTTGATGTAGACGGCGATGAGCTTATGGGCCTCCGGGCCGTTTCGGGTGTAGGCCAGATCGATGGCGTTCGCACCCTTCATCACCGTGGCCGTCCCTTCGTTGGGGATGAGTACGTTGATGTCCTGTTCGGCCAAGTCGCAACGTAGCGAGTCGAGAAAGAAGTCGGAGTCGGCGACCTCGGATTGCCATTGGTTCAATCGCTGTAGCCAGGGAAGCTGCTGTTGCGTGCGCAGTCGGCGGTTGGCGTGACCGGTCAGCTCGGCGATGATTCCCAATTCCGCCACACGATGCATTTCCTTGGTGCGAATCAGAAACTCTACGATTTCGCCGTCGTCGGCGTACACGCCGGTGTGCAGAGACTGGTAGAGATTGAACTTCTTTGCGGCGATGAGGTCGCGGAACTTGGACATATGCGGTTGCCATTGCTGGTGTACGGCTCCCAACGCCGCATAGCAGTCGGTGGTGTCGCCGTCTACTTCAATGACGATTCGCGGTGGGTCCGAAGGGGAAGTGCCCGGCTTCTTTTCCATTTCCCGATGGACCGAATACGGGTGCCGCGGGCGGTCGTGCAGTTTGGCGTGGACCTTGAAACGCTTCAAAGCCTTCTTGACCTGTGGAAGAATTCTGTCCATCTGGCGTTGACGCGAGCTGTCGTCGGCGAGTGCCTCGGTAATGCGTTGGTAGCGTTCCGGCTCCAGGGTTTGCAGAACCAAATCCTCGAGTTCGCGTTTGATCAGATAGAGTCCAAGACGATCGGCCAGGGGGATGAGGACGTCTTTGGTCGCGTTGGCGATGCGGATCTGGGAGGGCCGTTTCTTGAACTGAACGGTACGCATATTGTGGAGACGGTCGGCCAGTTTGATGACGGCGACTCGGATGTCTTGATGCGCGGAAATGAGTAGTTTGCGAAATGTTTCGGCCTCGGCGGAGTCTCCGAGGTGGATTTTATCGAGCTTGGTAACCCCATCCACCATGACGGCTATTTCGTCCCCGAAATCCGTTGCCAACGCCTCGAGTGAATAGCTGGTGTCTTCCACCGTGTCGTGGAGCAGTCCTGCCGCAACCGTCGGAGTATCGACTCCGAGAGAGGCCAGAATGGTGGCCACTTCAATCGGGTGAGTGATATAGGGCTCCCCGGATTTTCGATTCTGCCCCCGATGCATTTCCTCGGCAATGCGGTAGGCCCGTTGCACCTGCAACAGGTCCGCCTTGTGATATCTGCTGCGGTGTACCTGCAGCAGCCGTGACATGCGTTCAGCCAGCTTCCAGGGGTCGTCGTTCTTGCTGCGTGAACGCCAAACTCGGAACATAGTTTCCTCCCCTGGGTTTATGTCCACTCGTCCGCTTGTGGACCATCGACGGTCGGAACACCGGTTCTTTTCATTGTATTTTTACGCGAGGGTTGCGCGTAGATCGACACACGTCCGTGTCAAATTCCTTTGAACCGGTGTGAACTGCACTTCGAGTTGTTATTGATCTTCCTGCGTGGCAAGCGGATTTACCAGGTGCAGGATTGTTATGGAAAGTGTGCCGAAAAATAATCTTCAAATATCTGTTCGAACGGAATTTGAGGAAACCGAGGACACCGGCTGATTCGGTCGATACAACAGAGGAATGTACGACAATCAGTCTCCGGACCAACCAGGCGCTCCCATGGCCACGGCGGGAATCGTCCTCGGCTGGATTTCCACCATTGGTTTCCTCCTACTGGTGATTCTGTACTGCACCATCGGTGTGGCGCTGTTCAGCGGTTTGAGCGACGAATGGGATACCGACATGCAAAACCAAATCCAGTGGGCCTAACGATGTAACGCACTGACATTCGATCAGGAGACGAAGGTCGAATGTCAGTTCGATGTGCTTGTCTGGTGTCATGGATCAGTCGGATTTCGGGCGGCTTCGCCTCCATTCCCAGCAGCTTGTTGCGCCGAGGTACACCTCCGTTCACGACGCGGTGACACACCTGGGCGCGGTGCAGGCCCAAGACCTCAAGGCGGCCGTCACGGCGATAGCAGTGCGGATGGACGCGGGGCACTGGCGGCAGGTGGTGGAGGGGCTCAATACGGGGACGATCGTTCGCTCCTGGACGATGCGCGGCACCTACCACATCGTGCCCGGCGAAGACTTGCCGTGGATGCTGGAGCTCCTCACTCCACGAGTCGAACGTCAGGCCGCGCGTCGCCGAATACAGCTGGGCGTTTCCGACGAAATGTTGGAACGTGCCGCCGAGGTGGCGATATCAGCATTGCGGGGCGGGCGGAGCCTCAGTCGCCCGCGATTGTTCGAGCGGTGGGAAGAAGCGCGGATCCCAACGAAGGCGGGATGTGGGTATCATATTCTGCAATATCTCTCCCATTCCGGCCTCCTCTGTTTTGGACCGTTGAACGGCAATAGTCACGATATCGTCCTCCTAGAGGAATGGGTACCGGTCCGCCGTCGCTTGGGGATCGAGATCAGCCGCGACGAAGCGTTGGCCGTTTTCGCGGAACGGTACTTTAGAATCCACGGCCCGGCCGACCTGGACGACTTCGCCCGTTGGGGCGGATTGACCAAACGCGATGCTCGCAGTGGCCTGTCTGATGCGGCCGACCGTCTGGATCGGACCGAACTCGACGGCCGAACCTATTATCTTGCGTCTGACACCTCGGCACGGGTTCACCGCCCGGAGTCCGATTCCAGTCGCACCCGTTTGCTTCCCGCCTTCGACGAACTGGTTCTGGGGTATAAGGACCGTACGCCGACCGTCTCTAGGACCGAGGAGAGCTTTATAATGCCGGGTAAAAACGGCGTATTTCGCCCCATGGTCGTCCATGACTCACGAGCGGTGGGGACGTGGCGCGTACGTACCAAAGGCAAGACGCGGTGGATCGAGGCGGAACCGTTCACGGCCTTCGACCCCGAAGTGGAGACGGCACTGGAACCCCATCGGACACAGGACTTTCTGGAGCGCATGGTGATGTAAAGAGGAGTGACAGCGTGTGCGGTCATTCGTCCTCAAACCACCGTCGGCTGCCGTATGCGAGGACTTCAACACCGCTCACCCGCGCCGTGAATATTATTTGTGACGCCCGGGTAGGACCTGATTGGCATTACTAGTTCTCTCAGTTGCCCGCAGGAGCCCATTCACAAGCCCATTCGCCCGTCGTCGAGACGATGCGCGTGCCGTCGTTGAGAAGCCAATTCAACAGGAGTTTAGCCTGGCCGGCGTGCGCGGCGTCGTGGACGTCGTGGACGGTCTCAATCGGGTTCGCATAGGCAACACACGCGTCGATCTCGGGCATGGGATTGATTCCTGGGGAAGTGGTTGTGGCGCCGGCAAGAAAACCGTGCCGGATCACCGCCACTTCCCAACCGCCCGCGACAGCGGGTGCGGCGACCACAATCTGACCGGCCCGTACGAATTCGCGCAGCCGCTGAGTTTCGACGGAGAGACGTTGGAAGGCATAGAGCTCCTCACGTCGTTCGGTCGCCGCCTCGAATCGCTCCTGTCTCGCCAAGTGCTCCATTTTATTCGCCAGTGCCCGGTCGACGTCACGAGACCCCACGGACATGGCGGTACCGGTCGCGTGAACAATGCTGCGGTATTCCTCCGGCGCTATCGATCCGTCGCAAGGCTGTGGACATTGCCCGATTTCTCCTAGAAAGCAGGGCTGTATCGGCTTGGACGGTGACAGACGATGTTTACATTCACGGATCGCCAAGCTCTGTTCCAAGGCATGAACCGCCAACTGTGCCTGAGTACCGGTCGTAGGCCCCAGTCGAGGCTCATCGACGTCGGGTGGTTTGCGTGAAACGGTGAGTCGTGGATACGTTTCCTTGGTCAGGCGGACCCAACTACGGTGTTCGGGATATTTCGACGCCCGATTGAAAGGCGGTTTGCCCTGTGCGATCATGGTGAACTCCGTGACCGCCGCCTCTAGACGGTGCGCGCAGACGATCGCCTCGACGCGCTCGGCCAAAGCCAACATGTCGCGCATTCGCCGACGCTGCTCACCTCGAGTGAAGTAACTGCGCACCCGCTTGGCGATATTTCCCGAAACGCCGATGTAGAGTGCGCGGTCATCGCTGTCGCGGAAAATATAAACGCCAGGTCGATGCGGCAAATCCTCGGCAAGGTATTTCTTGCGTCGCTGCAAGTGCGAGGGCACGGCCCGACAGAACTCGATCAGATCGATATCGGTATGAACTCCCTGACCGGAGGCTCTCTCAATTAGACCGTGCAATACGGCGACCGTCGCTCGGGCATCGTCCAGAGCGCGGTGATTGGGCGTAGTCGGTGAACCGAACAGACGAGCCAGGGACTTCAGACGACGATTTGGAGTCTCCTGCTTGTCGGTCAGCTTGCGGGCCAAATGCACGGTGTCCACAACCGGGGGACGTGGCCAGGGGAGTTCCAAGCGCTCGCACGCGTGTCGGAGAAAGCCGATGTCGAACCCCGCATTGTGAGCCACCAAGGTCGCTCCTCCCGCGAACTCCAAGAACGCCGGAAGCGCCGAATCCAGCTTCGGGGCGTCAGCGACCATGTCGTCGTTGATTCCGGTCAGACGCACGACCCGAGGATCGATGGGTTCACCGGGGTTGACCAGGGTCGAGAACTCTCCGATCACCTCGCCTCCACGCACCTTGACCGCTCCGATCTCGGTGATTCCGGCGGCGTCGGCGGCGAGACCCGTCGTCTCCAAGTCCACGACGCAGAAGGTGACCGTCTGGAGTGGGACGCCCATCTCCTCCAGGGTCGGTTGCCGCAGACCGGGCTCCCCTCGGCTCATCACCGCAACACCCACGCTTCCCAGAACTGACACGTTTCACGAGGCCGCGGGCGCCGCCGATATCAAACGGTCACCCACAGTCCCAACCGACGCAACCAGCCTACGCCGCCGAACCGACATGTACCGGCCCGCCGGTGTCGTCCCGGGCTTCGGCCACAGTCGTTTTAGTCGGAAAAAACGTCGTCGGCGCGATGAAGCGGTTTCGCACACGCCTGCGCCGACTCGCCTGGGCGTTCATAGCACGGCGAATAGCGGTGACGATACCGGCGAGATCGGTCTCTTCGAACGTTCCTTCCGGTGCGTAGCGCTGTTGTTCGACGGCGATACACAGCCTTTCGAACGCTTCGGCGGCCACCGGGTAGTCGAGGCTCCACTGCCGGGCCACAGTGCGAGGACTGTCCCCCGACGCCACGTGACCACCGAGGTCGCGGTGGGTATCGACGACTTCCGCCCAGGCCGTTTCCGCCGAGATGTGCCGCCACCTCAGCCGTCGGCGTCGTCGCCACGGGCGGACGGCGGAGACGGCGATCAGTAGTAGAGCCAATAGCGCCGTGCCCACCAGCCACGGCCACGGCAGATTGGCCCGCTGATCCAGACCCGTTTGACGATCGGCTCCCGTGACGGCATCGCTCGCCTCCTCCTGGTCGGGGACGGCCGTTTCGCTCTCGTTCTCAGGTTCGCTCGCATCGCGTTCGGTATCGTCGTCTTCCACGGGGTCCGACTCCGAACCCCCGACGCGATCCGAATCGGAAATGGAATTCTCCCAGGCGAAATTCTGGTCTCCCTCCACGCCGACCGACGGCGTCGGGTCGAAGGTCAACCAACCGTGCTCCGGGAAGTACAGCTCGACCCAGGCATGATAGTTATTACTGGTAACGACCCACTCATCGTCCTCTTTTTCACCCGGAGTCAACCCGATGACGACCCGAGAGGCGACTCCGGCCTCCCGCGCGAGCCACGCCATGGCGCTCGCGTACTGCTGGCAGTAGCCCTGTTTGTTGTCCAGAAAGTCGAGGATCGCCGATTCGTTGCCCTCCGGGGCGGTTTCCAAGGCGTAACTGAATCCGTTACTGGCGGACAGATGCCGCTGGATCGCACGCACCCGGTCGTAGGCGGTGGATTCCTCCGCGGTGATCTCGTCGACCCGGTTTGCCAGTTCCGGAACGTCCGGGTGTGTCAGATAGCGCTGGACGTCGTCGTCATAATCCAGGCTGGAGCCCAACGCACGCAGGTTGTCGGCATTGGGGTTCGGCATCCCGTATTGAAACGTGTATTCGTCGACCGACGACATGTCGTTGTCCGCGCTACGTACCGTCTCACTGTCCGATTCGTATCCCCATTCGGTATTCAAGCCGTCAAGGTTGCGAAATGTTCGAGGCAGGGGGATGGCCTCGTCGTACATCCCCACGTTCGTTACCGAAGCCACCCATGCCTTATCTACGTCGGCGTTGTCGAAGGTGGCCGAATTCAAGGGTTTCTGAGGGTCACGAGTATCGGCGGTGAAGCCGTTGTCTGAGATCTCGTCCGCCACGTGCATCCGAAGGTACGGCGGTGACGGATCGTCGGTCTTGAGCCGAAGCAGCTCCTGTTCCTCGTCCCGATTGAGGGTGCCGGACAGCCTGGCCCAGGACTTGACCCGACCGGCTCCGCCGCCTGAATCCGAGACATACCGGTCGGCGTGGCTGAGTAGTCCGGTCGTGGGAATATCCATGAGCGTCACCGCCAGTATCGACACCATAAGCACGGGAATCGTCCACAGGCGACCACTGTTTCCCATCGGAGTGGCCGAAAACTCCTGCCCTGGTCCTCCCTGGGTGCGAAACCGAATACCGAAATCGTGAATTCGCGTGAGGTGATCGGAACTCAACACCCACATGTAGGCCAAGGCGGAGGTGATAAACCACAGCACCAGGACCGGCTCCTCCGATACGGACATCAGCAGTCCAAAGGGGGCGAACAACGGGGCGACGCTCAACACCGGGAGGCGTAGGACCCCCACGATGAGTTCGTGTAGGGCCATCAAGACGATCACGGCCAATATCGCCAGGGTCATGACCGCGCCGGAGTACTCGACGGGCCATTGTAGGTAGAGGATTTCGGTCAATGCGAGTGAGATCTCGCTCTGCCAGTGGGAAAACGTCGCGGGAAGCGGTACGACGATCAGGCTGACGTGCGCGGCCGTCATCAGGGTGGCCGCGCTCAAAGCGCTCATGAGGACCGCTATGGCCTGTAGCCAGATGCTCCAACCGCGCCAACGCACGAGCGCGCCGGTCCCGTGTATGAAGAGCATGGCCACAATGGTGGTGAAGATCCAGCCGAAACCCTTGAACACTGTCAACAATGGAAGGAGCGACAGCCAGAACGAGATCGCGATGGTAGTGGTCAGACGCATGTTCACACCCCGTTCGATCCCACAGAACCCAATTCCTGCCACAGCCGCGGAAGATCACTGTCCGCCGTCACACACCGGACGGACCAACCCGCTTCCCGCAGTCGCGCCCAACCCCGGTTGGTGCCCTGGGCGCAGAATGCGATCCGGTCACCGCCGCCTGTTGCCGTGGCGGCGACCAATTGAGCTTCTTCGTCGGTGATGTCGCCCAGGAAGGCCACGAGTGACACTCCTTCTCGCATTGCTTCGGTCAATTCGAAAACCGCGTTCCACGAAGCCGTGCCGTGGTGATCATTATCCTCGACGGTGGCCAAGTGTCGCAAGATGGCCGGAGAGGTGCCGCCCGGTACGACAGCGCCGTTGGCGAGGAGATCTGGTACTTTTCCGTTGCCGGCCAAGCAGGCCGCTACCGAGGCGCAGGCACTCACCATCCATTCGAAGACGGGACCGTTGGAGTCCGTTCCGAACGCCTCGGCCCGAGTGTCCAGCCACAGGACCGCGCTCTTCTCCCAGGTCTGCTCCTCACGTCGCACCATGAGTTCGCCCCGACGGGCGCTGGACTTCCAATGCACGCGACGGAGATCATCACCTCTGCGGTATTCGCGAACCGCGATATCGTCGTCGCCGCTGACGGCGATGTGACTCGAGCTGGTACCCGTGTTGAATCCGCTTCCACCGACGAGCGAGCGACCGCGCAGAGCCTGCAAACGAGGGGTAACGACCAGATCGTCCATGACCGGCGTTACCGAGGTGTGCTTCACCATTCCAAAGGGATCGCTCACGCGGGTTCGGATGGGGCCGAGTGGAAAGATTCCGCGTCGTTGAGCCTGGAGTGAATAGTTCATGCGAGTCGCCGACCTGGCGGGCAAGCGCTCGACGATCAGGCGTGGCGACTCGTGTAGCCGGGGTGGCAGGCGGTCTTCCAACAATACGGTGGTGGAGGCGGTACGTCCGTCGTTGTGGATGTCAATGCCGATTGTGGTGGATTCATCGATTGATACCTGGGTCGGATGGAGAGAGCGTTCAAATCGCAGGTGGGGCCGGCGAAAGACCATTACCGCCCATACGAACAGAGGCAGAGTACAGAGGAACGCTCCGATCAGTGCCAGGTCCCGCTCTCCGATCACGAAGGCGGCGGAGATGAGAAGTATCCCCATCCCGAGTAGCGCGAGTCCCCTTCGGGTGATCCACACGGTCCCTCCCGGTTCTCGGATCTGAGTGGAAACGCCGCAATTCCAGCGTTCGGTCGGTTCAGCTACGTTGCAGAGGAATACGGTTCACGATTTCGCGGCAGATCGTGTCCGCCTTGAGGCCCGCCACCGACGCTTCCGTCGTCAGGACGAGGCGGTGAGCGATGACCGGACCCATGAGGTACTGAATGTCGTCGGGTATGACGTAGTGCCGTCCCTGCAACGCCGCCCATACACGGGCACACCGCAAAAGCTGCAGACTGGCGCGTGGGCTCGCGCCGAGGCGGATCTCTTTGGCACGTCGGGTGGCGTTGACGAGGCTGACGGTATATTGTTTCAGTTCGTCGACGACGTGGACGTGGCGTGCGGCTTCGGTCATACGCACCACGGTCACGGCGTCGCACACAGGTCGAAGGGACCGAAGGGGATTGTCCACGCCGTGTTTATCGAGGATACCCACCTCGGTTGCCGTATCCGGGTATCCCAGTGACAGGCGAGCCGTAAAGCGGTCGCGCTGCGCTTCCGGCAGCGGATACGTTCCCTCCATGTCGATGGGGTTCTGCGTGGCAATGACCATGAACGGTGATGTCAAGGGGTGCGTTGTGCCGTCGACGGTCACCTGACGCTCTTCCATGCATTCCAGAAGGGCGGATTGAGTCTTGGGGCTGGCGCGGTTGATCTCGTCGCCGATGACCAAATGGGAGAAGACGGCTCCCTCTTTGAACACGAATTCACGCTTGTCCTGATCGTAAACGCTCACTCCGGTGACGTCGCTGGGGAGTAGATCCGGGGTGAATTGGATGCGGTTGACATCGCATTCGATTGATGCCGCCAGAGCTTTGGCCAGCTGGGTCTTGCCGACTCCCGGAACGTCCTCGAGGAGCAGGTGGCCCTCGGCGAGAAGAACGGTGAAAGCGAGACTTATCGAGCTGCGTTTTCCGCTG
This sequence comes from Haloglycomyces albus DSM 45210, assembly GCF_000527155.1. Lineage (NCBI taxonomy): Bacteria > Bacillati > Actinomycetota > Actinomycetes > Glycomycetales > Glycomycetaceae > Haloglycomyces > Haloglycomyces albus. Next base: position 2,169,422 of record NZ_AZUQ01000001.1, read on the forward strand.
ATGACACTTTCAATATTGTCGATGACACGGTCGGCCATCGATCGGAAGGCAGTGAAGTCGACGGACGCGGTGGACGGTGACACCAAGAGGCCTCCGGGGGGTATGGGGACGGTCTGATCGTGGTTCACGTTATCACGGCGATCGTCTCAGGTGAGGCTCGCTTGAGCACGGTATCCCCCAGGTCGGCGAGTCCCGGAAATCGGCGCGCCGTCGTATCGGATTTCCAATCGCGGGGAGTATGGGCTATACTGGCGACATGCGTATTCGGAGATTCAACCTCCTCCTTACCTAGCCGTGTTGCACTGAACTGTTCGCAACACGGCTGCCCCGGTCTGCGGGGCTTTTTTTGTGCCTAAAATCAGTCGCCGTTTCAGGCCATGAACGATGAACGGATATCAGAATCATGAGTGAACCTAAACACCGTTATGACGCCGGGTTGGCCGGCGAGATCGAGCCGCGCTGGCAGGATTATTGGGAGAACGAAGCCACCTTCGACACCCCGAACCCGGCGGGGTCGTTGGCCGATTCACAACATCCTCGTGCCGATGCCCCAAAGAAGTTTGTTATGGACATGTTCCCGTTCCCTTCGGGGGCGGGTTTGCACGTCGGTCATCCCCTGGGGTACATAGCCACCGACGTGTACTCGCGTTACCTGCGCATGGCGGGTTACAACGTTCTGCACCCGATGGGGTACGACTCCTTTGGACTGCCGACGGAACAGTATGCGGTGACCTCCGGGCGTCAGCCGGCCGAAATCACCGCCGAAAACATCGATCGTTACCGGGCGCAGTTGCGACGGATCGGGATGGGCTATGACAATCGTCGCGAGTTCGCCACTTCGGATCCGTCGTTCTATAAATGGACCCAGTGGGTCTTTCTGCAGATCTTCAATTCCTATTACGACGAACGGGCCGATGCGGCTCGCCCGATCGAAGAGTTGATCGAGCAGTTCGAACAGGGGCGTCGGTCGGTTCCCGGGGAACGCGAATGGGACGATCTGAGTGCGGTGGAGCGCCGCCGGATCATCGATGAGCACCGGTTGGCCTATGTCACCGAAGCGCCGGTGAACTGGTGCCCCGGTCTGGGGACGGTGCTGTCCAATGAAGAGGTCACCGCTGACGGGCGCAGTGAGCGCGGTAATTTCCCCGTCTTCACCCGCAAACTGAAGCAGTGGATGATGCGGATTACGGCCTATTCGGAGCGTCTGCTGCGCGACCTGGAGATTCTGGAGTGGCCGGAGTCGATCAAGATTATGCAGCGCAATTGGATCGGAAAATCCGAAGGCGCCTTCATCGACTTCTCGACCTATGCCGGCGACATCAGGGTCTTCACCACCCGCCCCGACACCTTGTGGGGCTCCACCTATATGGTGTTGGCTCCCGAGCATGAACTGGTCGATTCGCTGACCGCCGAATCGTGGCCGGCGGGCATTCCGTCGGAATGGACCGGAGGCTATGAGACGCCGGGCGCCGCGATAGCGGCGTACCGGGCGGAAGCGGCGCGGAAGACGGATGTGGAGCGTCAGGCCGACGCCAAGGACAAGACCGGTGTGTTCATCGGTGGGTATGCGACCAATCCGGTGAACGGTGAACAGATCCCCGTCTTCATCGCCGATTACGTTCTGGCCGGTTATGGGACGGGCGCGATCATGGCCGTTCCGGCACACGATGATCGTGACTTCGCGTTCGCGCGGGCGTTTGACATTCCCATTCGACAGGTCGTGTCGGACGGTACGGATTGGGACGGGTCCGCCGCGCTGACCGATACCGAGTCCGGAGTGGTGGTCAACTCCGACATTCTGGACGGATTGAACGTCGAAGCGGCGAAGCGTCGGATCATCGATTGGTTGAGCGAGCACGGTCGGGGCGAAGGTACGACGACCTACCGACTGCGGGATTGGCTGTTCAGTCGGCAACGGTACTGGGGCGAGCCGTTCCCCATCGTCTACGACGAGTCCGGATTGCCGGTGGCGGTTCCGGAGGAGCAATTGCCGGTAACGCTGCCGGAGATGGACGATTTCAGCCCGGCCACCTTTGCCGCCGACGATGTGACCTCCGCTCCGGAACCACCGTTGGGTCGAGCCAAGGACTGGGTCACGGTGGAGATGGACCTGGGTGACGGAACCAAAACCTACACGCGCGAATTGAACACCATGCCCAACTGGGCGGGGTCCTCCTGGTACGAACTGCGTTACACCGATCCGAGCAATCCCGATCAGGTTGCCGATTCGGAGAATGAATCGTATTGGATGGGGCCGCAGGAGAACGTTCCGAGCGGCGGAGTCGACCTGTACGTCGGCGGAGCCGAACATGCGGTACTGCATTTGTTGTACGCGCGTTTTTGGCACAAGGTTCTGTACGACCTGGGGCATGTGTCGAGCCCGGAACCGTTCGCGCGTCTGTTCAACCAGGGCTACATTCAGGCCTACGCCTATACCGACGCCCGCGGGGTGTACGTTCCCGCTCATGAGGTGGAGGAACGCGATGGTCGTTACTTCCATCAAGGCGAAGAGGTCAAGCGGGAATACGGCAAGATGGGCAAGTCGTTGAAGAACGTGGTGACTCCGGACGAGATCTGTCGTGACTACGGTGCCGACACGTTCCGGGTCTATGAGATGTCCATGGGCCCCTTGGAAGTGTCGAAGCCTTGGGAGACGCGCGCGATCGTGGGCTCGTATCGATTCCTGCAGCGTCTGTGGCGGAACATCGTCGATGAGGAGACCGGCGACATCAAGGTGGTTGACGCGGAGGCGGACGAAGAGACGCTGAAGGCGATGCACCAGGCCGTCAAGGGAGTTCGCGACGACTACTTCAACCTGCGGATGAACACCGCGGTGGCCAAGTTGATCACCTTCAACAATCATTTGGTCGGCCTGACGCGACTGCCTCGTGCCGTGGCGGAGACGATGGTGCAGTTGACCGCCCCAATGGCTCCGCATATCTGTGAGGAACTGTGGCGGCGTCTGGGACACACGGGCACGATCGCGTATGTGGACTTCCCGGTCGCCGATGAGAATTACTTGGTGGAAGATACGGTGACCTACCCCGTTCAGGTGAACGGCAAGGTCCGGAGCCGCATCGAAGTGGCCACCGACGCCGAACGCGATGCGATCGAGGCCGCGGCACTGGCCGACGAAAAAATCCAGTCCTCGGTGAACGGTAAGGAGGTCAAGAAGGTGATCGTGGTTCCCAACCGCATGGTTTCGGTTGTGGTGGCGGGATAGTCATGTCACCGTCGCTATGAGCTTTACCGATGGTCCAGGGGTTTCGATGGGTGGAATCCCTGGACCATCGGTGTTTGAGAACGTCCTGCTTGCCGGGTAGTGGGGACCGTTTCAACCTGAAGGCATGACGGACAAGCGGGCCCGGTGTGATCGAATGACGGAGGGGTTCGGCACCGTGCCGGAATCGGATTCTGTCGTTTTTAACGACGCAATTGTGCCAGTATGACCGCATGTTGCGTGAATCGACGAAGCGATGGAAAATACCCGGACTCGCATTGCCGGCGGGTCGTTCGTGGTTCAGTGCCTTTCGCACATTGAAGCTGTGGTTGGCCGCCGCCGCAGTCGTATTGGTGGCGTTGACCGTGGCGGCCGCGTTGTATTCGCCTCTATTCGCGATTAAGAACATTCGGGTGGAGGGCGCGCACTTTGTCGATGTGGACGAAATTCGGCGCATCGCCGGACCCCATAAGGACGAGAATCTTTTTCGTTTTGACGCTTCGGGTTTGGCCGAGGAATTGGTGCGTCTCCCGGAGGTGAAATCGGTCGAAATAGTTCGGAGCGTTCCCGATTCCGTAGCGATCGAGGTCATGGAACGTCGGCCCTACTTTGCCGTGCGAGACGACGACGGTTATATCATGGCTGATGATCAAGGTGTTGCCTTTGCGACCGTTGACAACACGGCAGAAGTACAGTGGATGGTTGAAATTGACGACCTTTCAATTCTGGAGAAAGTAGCGGTGCCCCTTCGGGAAATTTTGACCGAACTCCCCACATCGATTGCTTCGCAGGTAGAAACTGTTCATGTGACCTCCCTTGAGGCAACCACATTGAAATTGACCGACAGGCGCGTTATACGCTGGGGAGATGACAGTGAGAATGAGATGAAGTCTCGAGTTTCTCTGGCGTTGTTGCAACAAGGGCATCATGAGATTGATGTCAGCGCTCCGCGTGCGCCGACGATAAGTTAGCGTTAAAGAGCGTAGGCTATGAAATTCTAGAACAGATACGTCCAGCGAGAGGGAAGGGCTCAACGCGATGACAGCACCGCATAACTACCTCGCAGTCATCAAAGTCGTCGGTATTGGAGGTGGCGGCGTCAACGCGGTCAACCGCATGATCGAAGCTGGACTCAAAGGAGTTGAGTTTATCGCGATCAACACCGACGCACAGGCATTGCTTATGAGCGATGCCGATGTGAAGCTCGATGTGGGTCGTGAATTGACTCGAGGCCTTGGGGCCGGAGCCAATCCCGAAGTCGGGGCAAAGGCGTGCGAGGACCACCGCGATGAAATCGAAGAAGTCCTCAAGGGTGCCGACATGGTATTCGTAACCTGCGGTGAAGGTGGTGGAACCGGAACCGGTGGGGCACCGGTCATCGCCAACATCGCCCGCAAGGCCGGGGCGTTGACGATAGGCGTCGTGACACGTCCGTTCGCATTCGAGGGCAAACGCCGGCAGACCCAGGCGGTCACCGGAATAGAGGATCTACGGTCCGAATGCGACACACTGATCGTCATTCCCAATGATCGTCTTCTGCACCTGGGTGATCGTGGAATATCCATGATGGATGCATTCCGTCTTGCCGACCAGGTTCTACTCTCAGGTGTTCAGGGAATAACAGATCTGATTACCACCCCAGGCCTGATCAACCTGGACTTCGCCGACGTCAAGAGCGTCATGAGTGGGGCGGGATCGGCCCTCATGGGCATAGGCTCGGCGAGAGGGGAGAATCGCGCTGTCGAAGCGGCGAGGGCGGCCATCGAGTCGCCCCTGCTGGAACAGAGCATGGAAGGCGCACAAGGCGTACTGCTGTCGATCGCCGGAGGTTCGGATCTAGGTCTCTTCGAGATCAACGATGCCGCCGAACTGGTCAGCGACTGCGCGCACGCCGACGCCAACATCATCTTCGGAGCCGTCATCGATGACGCTCTCGGGGAGGAAACCCGGGTCACGGTCATCGCCGCCGGATTCGACAGCGAGGACGATCAATTCGAGATCGCGGAGCCCAAGCGGCTCTCCATTTCCGACTCCTCGGAATCCGGATCGGATTCCTCAGGTGGCGAAAGCGACTCCCGTTCCGACTCCAATCCGTCGAACACGCCCGAACCGCGTAAGGTTCTCTTTGATGACGTCGATGTACCCGACTTTCTCAAAAACGGATCCTAAACGAACCGAAGCACTACGATCCAGCCTGGCCGAAGCGCAACGTGACGTTCACGCCGCCTGCCGCCAGGCGGATCGTGCGCCCGATGAAGTCCGGATCATCGCGGTCACGAAAACGCACCCCCCGGAAGACGCCGCCACCCTAGTAGACATCGGTCAGATCGACCTGGGAGAGAACAAGGCCCAGGAAGGCACTCCCAAAGCCGAACAATTGCGAACCTGGGACCGTACGCCACGCTGGCACTTTCTGGGCCAGCTGCAACGCAACAAAGTGCGCAGCGTGGTGTCGTGGGCCGATTGGATTCACTCGGTCGATCGAACTCGCCTCGTCGATGCCGTCGACCGGGCCGCCGTCGACCGGGAAATTTCGATCTGCCTCCAGGTCAACCTGAACTCCGAATCCGGCCGAGGCGGAGTCCTCCCCGGTGATTTGGAAGCGCTCGCGGAACATGCCGCCGCGTGTTCGAACCTGCGAGTACGCGGAGTCATGGCGGTGGCCCCCCTGGAATGGGAATCAGAACGTGCCTTCGAACGCTTGGCGGATATGTCCCGCGTCGTTCGCCGGGTGGTACCTGACGCAAGTGAGATCTCAGCGGGAATGACCGACGATTTCACCACAGCGATCGAATACGGGTCGACGATGGTTCGCCTGGGAAGTAAGATCCTGGGCCGTCGCCACGGTCGATGAGCTTACCCCCGTGTGGAGACGGTACAGGGGAGGACTTCTGTCACCTACGATCCTGATGGGGTACGTAAGTTCCGCTCATCTATTGTGTTGGTGTGACGCAATATTGCGTAACGGTGCCACCATGTGCTGAACAATCGACACAAAAGCGTCTTTTCCGAGCTGGGCCGAGTTAGGATTGATCTGGGCATGACCAAGCGATATACCCTGTTCGGAACTCGCCCAGCGGGGTAGATCGTCTCGCAGGCCGGCTCTGGGTGGACGCTGCGGTGTATTAAGTGGGAGGAGCTCAACTATGGGGGCAATGCGGAAAGCCGGCGTATGGCTCGGGCTTATCGAAGAAGAGGAACAGGCACGGCGCAGGACGATGTCAGAGGATGTCGACGAATTCGCCGAGGAAGAGCCTGAACCACAGCCGGTGCGTCGCGCTCCACGGCGAATTGAGCGTACCGAGCCCCGACCGGCCGTTCGCCAAGTCAATCGAAGTGGAGTCACTCCGTTGCGTGAGGACGTCGCGACCACGCCGAAGGAAGCCCCCGCCCCGGCGCCGAGTGAACCGCAGAACAATTACCGCATTACTACGTTGCATCCAACGACTTACAACGAGGCGCGGACGATCGGCGAGCGTTATCGTGAGGGAACTCCCGTCATTATGAATCTCTCGGAAATGGATGAGGCCGATGCCAAACGCCTCGTCGACTTCGCGGCGGGTCTGGTGTTCGGACTGCGGGGTTCGTTTGAGCGGGTGACCAATCGAGTATTCCTACTGTCGCCTGCTAATGTGCGGGTGACGGCTGAAGATAAGGCCAAGATCGCTGAGGGCGGTTTTTTCAACCAGTGACGATTGCGGGATACTAGTCATCGTGAACCTTGTTATCCAGTGTATTTACCTAGCCCTGTTCCTTTTCTTCGTGGCATTGCTGGCCAGGGTCGTGACCTCGATCGTCGTGCAGTTTTCCCGCCACTGGGGACCGGGGCCGCGAGCCGCTGCGTTCTTTGAAGTAGTATTTACCATTACCGATCCTCCTCTACGGGGGTTGAGAAAACTGATCCCACCCCTCAGAATTGGCAATGTGTCGCTCGACCTGGCTTTCTTGATCGTAATATTCGCGACGGTCATTCTCATGAACGTGGTGGGCGCCAACATCCGATGACGACCGCTCGGTTGTTGACCGACGGCACCACAGCGGAGTGGTAGGAGACACTCGAACGGGTAAATCGGAAGCACCCAGATCACTAATGGCTGAGCTATTGATCTAGCGAGTGGACGGATGTCGTTATGGTGTCGAATGGACGTGCCAAACGACGATCCGATGCTGATCGGACCACGACTGGTCAGCGACGAAAATTAACGCTTCCGGGTGTTTAGGCACTCGGAAACGCACCAGGGGAGTTGGCGGAGCATACTACATGCGAGACCTTGCTATATTCGCGACGTAAACAATGTGGCGCGTGCGAAGTTCACTTTGTCTTGGTTGGTTTGCGAAGTAAACTCCAATAGCCACTCGGATTTGCCCCCTAGTGCCGATCCTGACCAGAAACAACTGAGAAGGAGTTTCGATGCCGCTGACCCCGGCTGACGTTCACAACGTCGCATTTAAGAAACCCATGCTTGGCAAGCGAGGCTACGACGAAGACGAAGTCGACGGCTTTCTCGACGAGGTGGAACGGGAACTCGTTCGCCTCAACGAGGAGAACTCCGACCTGCGGTCGCAGATCGAGAGTCTGCGCGCCGGCGCCCCTCCCGGGGCGGCCGACAACGCGGAACTGGCCGCGGCGCTCGAGCGTGTACAGCGTGAAAAGAGCATGCTGGAACAAGAGCTTGCCGACTTGGAGATGCAGCTGAAGGAGAATTCTCAGCAGCTGCAGGCTCTCCAGCAACAGCAGCAGCAACCGAGCGCTCAAGTCGCCGCCGCTGCCGCCGCTCAGGGAGATGGAAGTAACCCCGGTGGCGAGCAGGAAGCTCTCCATTTGCTCATGATGGCTCAGCGTACGGCCGACGAGCACGTGGAGGAGGCCGAACGCAAGGTGGAAAGCCTGCTCGGTGACGCTCGTTCCGAGGCTGAGGACCTTGTGGCACAAGCGAAGGATCGCGCCGCACACCTCGAAGCCGACGCTCAGCAGCGTCACGAGGACGCCATGTCGTCTCTGGAGACGAAGCGCTCGTCCTTGCTGAAACACATCGAAGAGCTGAAGACCTTCGAGCGCGACTACCGCACCAGATTGAAGATGTATCTGGAGAGTCAGCTGCGCGATCTGAACGGCCAAGCGGAAACCGATGTGGAAGAGATCGAAGCGGAGGCGAAGGAAAAGGAGACCACTCGCAGCCGCAAGGCGAATTACAACTCGCTTCCCCTCTAAAACATGACGACTCCAAAAACGTGAGTGAACACCCACGAAAGCTGACTGAACAGGTGGGATGTATGACGGCGTAGTGGTCTAAGTATGGGCGGACGATTCGCAGGGGAGAATCAGACGAATCAATACTTAGACCTGACTACCTGTGCCAACCGGACTGTGTTCTGGTTAGGCGCACGTATTGAGATCCACTGCGCTGAGGCGACGACTGTCGCACACGGCAGCGGACGCGATGATCAATGACCATCACTCTCCGATGATATAGCGAATACATGCGGTAATAAGGTGACGATGGGTCCGATCAATTTTCTTGTCTTGAACCATAACCTGAACCGGTATCGTCTCGTTAATTCAGTTATGCAGGGATCGAAACGAGAATCGAACCGGTGCTTTTAAGGCACAGTTGGACGGCACGGAAACGGCCAGCGATGTCTCCATGATCCCTATACCACCCACATCACATTATTGAAGCTTGGGAAGGCATAGCGATGATCATCGGTAGTCTGGGCGTGCTAGTAGCCTCCGCGATACTCCTCATAACCGGCGTCGTCATCGGAAACGACCAACTCTTGACCGCCTCGATCGTGGCCTCGATCGTTTCGGCGCTCTTTCTCTACGTCGGTGCCGCCTCAATACAGCGCGAACAGCCTTATCGGCGTCCGTACTATTCACAGGATCCCGATGAGACCGCGGAGTTCTCCCGCATCATTCCCGATACTCCCACCAATGAGATTCCCGCCGTTCGGCAAGAACGCTTCGAGTCCACGGAATACCGTATCGACCGTGGCGATCCGAATATACCTGCCCAGGCCTCTCAGCAGGACGAACCGTCGGATTCAATAAAAGAGGAACTCGACGGTGAGCCCAGCGAACAGAAACTCAGCCATGTGGAGAAAGCACAGCTCATGCGCCTTACCGCTGAGGTAGTGGTTATTGACGGGCGACCGCGTTTCCACCATTCCGGCTGCGTCCATTTGGTAGGCCGTGAAACCGAATCCCTGCCGGTGGCCGAAGCGATGACTCTAGGATTCGGCCCATGTGCGCTATGCGAACCCACTTCTTGGTTGGTGCGTGACCGCTCAACCTTTGTTGGTAGTGGGTGACCGCTCAGCTTGCCCCAGGCACTCCATATTTACGCTGTGGGGGATTCTCACGACCTGAAGGTCGCGACGAATCCTCCTCGCGCAAATCTGAAGCACCTGGAACAACCTGAGCTCTTCTCCAGCTCTACCGCCGCTGCACTTGCGCCTGTGGCGCTTCGTTCGCGGCTCGCCAGTTGGTTTATCCGTGGGAACTGTGCGGTGGTTGAGCTCTTTGGAAAGCACAGGCAGCTCTACCGCTTCTATGCTTCGCTCGAAGCTAGCCAGTTACGTAGTGGGGTGGGCAGTTGTCGTAGATGAATAAGCTCTTTTATCGCTGCACGGCCCTGTGCATGTGCGGCTCGCGAGAATACGGTTCGTGGTGGGCGGCGATGATCTGGGTTGCACGAAAGTGCGGTTGAACTTCGAGTTCGTCGCCGAGGTGAGGCTGCCGATAGAACACTGTTGCGGCATCAAATGGCGTCTGTTTCTCGGCGCTTTGTCCGTTCTGTCCACCAATGGCGATACAGGTCGAATTAAGCGATGATTCTCGTCGACTTGTAGTTGGATAATACAAGTGTGCTATTGATTACGGCCTCGGATAAAAACCCTCATTATCAGGTGAAACCTCCAGGCGACTTACATATCTGCGATTCGGTGCTTTCTGGAATATATTGACCATCCAGTATCAGTTGCGTATCCTGTGTCATTAACTGAAATTCCGCGTTTCACCGTGTTCACCTGCGGTGAAGGGAGGCCGGGTGTGCGATGAGCGTTTACGTCCGTGTGCGCTGTGAACCGATGACCGACGAATGTCGTAGTTGTCGGGATAATAGGCACGTTATTGCGGCACAGTAATCGAATACGGCGTTACTTCCGGTGTCCAATGACGACGCGGACGACCGGTTGGATCAGTGCAGCCGTGGCGTTACTGATAGTGGCGCCTAACTGGGAATGGATCGAATAAAGGACTGCTCAAAGAGAGCCACCGGTTCCTTGGAGAAATCCTGTGATTGGACTCTGGAACCCCAGTGCAAAACTAAATATCCGTACAAATGCGGAACAACTTCAGTCGAGCCGCCAGCGCCGAAGGCGTGGTGCGGCGTTTGAGCTGGAGAGGAGCTCAGACGCTGCATAGTGCGTCGAATAGTGGGATTCTCAGGTTCCCTGCGTACTTCAGTACGCGGGGTTCTGAGAAGGCCGCTAGGCGACGTGCTGTGCAGTGGTTGAGCGGTCACGCACCAACCAAAAAGCCCTCGTGAGGTCCGATGACTGACGAAAAGAAGTCGGCTAAGAAGTCGGCGAAGAAAACCGCGAAGCGGGCGGCTAAGAAGACCGCCGCTAAGAAGGCTACGACCGTGGCCAAGAAGACCGCTGTGAAGAAAGGCACGTCAAAGAAGGCGGTGAAGAAGGCGACACGTAAGTCGACGCCATCCGCTTCTGAGGCCGCCTCTGTGGCGGAGGCGCCGAAGACAGCGGAGCCGACCGGTCCGCGTCGCAGTGAGAGTGAGACGCGGGAACTGCGTGAAGCGCTCACTGAACGCCTGGAGGAACTGGAGGCGGAACGAGAGACGCACATTGCCGACATGGCCGCTGCGCAGCGTGAACGCCTGGCTGATTCCGCTGGAGACGATCAGGTGGACGCGGGTTCGAAGACGGTGGAGCACGAACAGGAATTGACGGTGGTGCGTTCCATCACCGACCGCATCAATCAGATGCACCGGGCGTTGGAACGACTGGAAGTGGGCGATTACGGTATCTGTGAGAAATGCGGGAAACCGATACCGGCGGCTAGACTTGCAGTGTTCCCGTCCGCGACCTTGTGCGTCGACTGCAAGCAATTGGAGGAAAGCCGCTGAGTACCGCATCGTCTTCCGGTAGCACCCCTACCGAATCGAACCTGGACGCCTCAACTCGTTCAGGGCGACTTTATGTCTGGTTCATCGTGGTTGGCGCGGTAGCGATCGCCGCCGACGTGGTGACCAAATGGCTGGCGGCCGAGTTTCTCCAAGGAGGCGAGTCGGTTCGCCTTCCCACCGGGGCGGTGTACCTGAGTTACACGACGAATCCCGGGGCCGCGTTCAATCTGGCCAGTGATTACACCTGGTTGCTGGCCTTGATCGCTCTGGCCGTCATTGTTTTTCTCCTGGTCATCGCGCGTAAGATCCGGACTAAGACGTGGGCTGTCACCCTCGGTCTACTGTTGGGCGGCGCGACGGGGAATTTCATCGATCGAGTTTTTCGCGAGCCGGGTTTTCTGCACGGCGAAGTGGTCGATTTCATCAGCCTTTTCGCTCCGAACGGCCAGGTCTGGCCGATATTCAACCTGGCAGACAGCTCACTTGTCGTAGGCGTTACTCTGGTGGTTCTACTAGAATTCACCGGTAGATCATTTTCCCCCCTTCCCGACGAAGAGGATTCCCGGTCGGATGGGAAAACGACCTCGAACAGTGTCGACAAGCAATCCAAGGAGGCCGAGTAGTGTCACGCCAGTCGCGTTCGTTGCCGATTCCCGAAGGTTGTGAAGGGCAGCGGATCGACCAGGTGGTGAGCAAAATGCTCGGTCTTTCCCGCGCTGCCGTCGCCGAGCTCGTCTCCAACGGCGAGGTGAGCCTTGACGGGGCGGCAGTGCCGTCCAAATCCACCCGAGTCGTCTCCGGTACGTGGCTTGAGGTGCTGCTACCTCCGCCGCCGGAGGACATTACCCGAGCCAAGGCCGAACCGGTGGAGAACATGGATGTCATCTTCTCCGACGATGACATCGTTGTGGTCAACAAACCGGTGGGAGTGGCCGCCCATCCGTCGGTCGGTTGGAGTGGTCCCACCGTCACCGGTGGTTTGAAGGCCGCCGGGCATCGGCTGAGCGTGTACGGACCCGATGAGCGAGAAGGTATCGTGCATCGCCTCGACGTCGGCACCTCGGGAGCCATGGTGGTGGCCAAAAGCGAGCGGGCCTACTCCGCCTTGAAGCGGGCGTTTAAGAACCGCGAGGTCAGCAAGCGCTATCACGCCATCGCTCAGGGGCATCTGGACCCGTTCAGTGGAACGATAGACGCGCCCATCGGTCGGCATCCGCGGCACGATTGGCGGTTCGCGGTCATGCAGGACGGAAAACGGTCGGTGACCCATTACGACACCCTTGAGGTGTTTCCGGGAGCGACATTGCTGGACGTGGGTCTGGAAACCGGTCGTACCCACCAGATTCGGGTGCATTTTTCCGCTCTGGGGCATCCTTTGCTGGGTGACCCTCTATACGGTTCCGACCCGGTCATGGCCGAGAAGTACGGTCTCATCCGTCAGTGGCTGCACGCCTATGAACTGTCGTTCGTTCACCCGGGCCGTAACAAAGAGGTCACTTTCACCAGCGATTATCCGGAGGATCTAGAAAAGGCGCTTCTCCAGCTACGTGGCTACTGATTGGAGATTCCAGCGGCGCAGACCTCCGGATTTGTCCGTGGGGTTAGCCGCTCACAATGGTGCGCGGTTGAATACGTGAGCCCGATGCAAGCCGCCCGTGCAATATCAGTAAACTGTATCCGGGCAACTGCGATAGCCAAGCAACCGCCTACGCCGCAGGGCTTGCGGTGTCAGCCTGTGGAGACCTCGCCGCCGGGCGGTCGACGAATCAGGAACCAGTGGCCCCCGTGAGGGGACCATGCCAACCGTCGGGTTGGAATCCCCCGGATTTATCCGTGGGGAGGAGGTCAATTGCGGTCGCCTCGAGGACGCGGGGAGTCGTCACCGGCTTCGGCGGCACCGTTGCCGAAGCCAAGGTGCGCTGCCAGATCCCCACGTCCCACCATCGTCCGTTCTTGAATCCGTTATCGGCCAGCTTGCCGATCAAGGTGAAGCCGGTTTTGCGGTGGAGGGCCTCGCTGCCGGGATTGGGGCTTGTGATCTTGGCGATGGCGGTGGTAAAGCCTTGGTAGGTGAGTTCGTCCAGCAGTGTTTGATACAGGCGGGTTCCCACGCCTTGTCCGGCGGCTTCGGCGGCGAGATAGATCGTTGTCTCGGTCGACCAGGCGTAGGCCTCTCTCGCGTTCCAGGAAGCCGCGTAGGCGTATCCGAGTATTCGCGGGCCCTGTTGGGCGATCAACCAGGGATACTGTGCGGACCCTTGAGCGAGAAGCTTGGACCATTCCTCGGGCTCGTACAGCTGGAGGCGGAGATTGGCTCCGGAATTGAGGACGTAGTGATTGGCAATGCGGGTGATCGCATCCACGTCGTCCTCATGCGCTGATCGAATGACGGTTTTCTCGGACTGGCTCATTGGGGAGATGGTAGCGCTCGGCGATTTCAGTCGTATTACAAATCGTTTACCGCATAATGCCAAACGAAGGGCCCGTGAGACGGTCGTAGTGACTCTCACGGGCCTATCGCGTCCTAGTGCAGTTCACCGACCTTGGCGGCGATGTCGTCTATAAAACGGCGATCGGAGAGACGCTCGGCCACGGCTTCGATGATCGGAGCGGTGAACAGGTCGTCTCCCGGTTGCCCGGCGATCTCTTCAATGATGTCGATCGCGATGTGTCCCGATGGAGAAGGAGTCAGCGGCGCGCGCAGTTGCAGTCCGCGCGAAGCGCTCAGGAACTCCACGGCCAGCAGGTTGGCCAGGTTCGTGACGACGGTCCGCAGCTTATAGCCGGCCGACCAACCCATGGACACGTGGTCCTCCTGCATCCCGGAGGTGGGGATGCTGTCTACCGAAGCGGGGTTGGCGAGGCGACGGTTCTCCGCTACGATCCCGGCCGCGGTGTATTGGGCGATCATGAGGCCCGAGTTCACCCCGGGCTCCGGAGTGAGGAACGCGGGGAGCTCACGGTTGCGGGTGGCGTCGAGGAGACGGTCCACGCGGCGTTCGGCGATGGATCCCATGTCCGTGGCGGCGATCGCGAGGAAATCGAGGGCGTAGGCGAGAGGCGCACCGTGGAAGTTACCGGTGGACTCGACGCGTCCGTCCCGCAGCACCACCGGGTTATCCACGATGGATTCCAGTTCGTGGAGGCTGACCTGGCGGGCATAGTCGACGACGTCGCGAGCCGCTCCTGACACTTGTGGGGCGCAACGCATGGAATACGCGTCCTGTACCGCGTGCTCGAAGTCGTCGCGGTGTGAATCCATGATGGCCGAATGCTGGAGCAGCTTGTACAGGTTGGCCGCGCTCTTGCCCTGGCCCGGTTGTGGGCGTATGGCATGCAATTCGGGTGCGAAGGGGCGGTCGGTACCGAGCATGGCCTCGATCGAGAGCGCGGCGGTGACGTCGGCGACGGTGCTGAAGTGATTGAGGTCGTCGACCGCGAGGATGAGCATGGCCAACATGCCGTCCGTGCCGTTGATGAGGGCGATTCCCTCTTTGGCCGACAGCTCGACCGGCTCGATTCCGGCCTCGGCCAAGGCGGCTGCCGCGTCGACACGCTTCCCGTCGTGGTTGATCCATCCTTCACCCATCGCGACCATGGCGCAGTGTGCCAATGGAGCGAGGTCGCCCGAGGCTCCGAGAGATCCGTGACGGGGAACCCAGGGAACGATTCCGGAGTTGAGGAGGTCGGCCAGTTGTTGGGCGATGACGGGACGTACACCCGAGTAACCTTTGGCCAGAGAACGAATGCGGAGCAGGATCATGGCCCGCACGACCTCGGCGTCCATGGGGTCGTCGACACCTGCCGCATGGGAGCGCACCAGAGATTTCTGCATCCGCGCCCGGTCGGACTCTCCGATGAGCGTGTTGGCGAGCGCCCCAAAACCGGTGGAGACGCCGTAGACGGGTTTGCCCTGCTGTTCGATGTCGTCGATGATGGTGCGCGATTGGCGCATCTTGTCGAGGGCGGATTCCGACAGTTCGACGTTGTGCCCGTGGCGGGCGACGGCAATGACGTCGGCGAGGGTGGGGCCCTCAGGAGTAATGGTGATGGTCATCGGTTGTTCTCCCTGTGAATGATTTGTCCACCTTGGATGACGGTGGACACCAACGGTGTACCCGGCCGGTAGGCGAGGTGTATATGGCTGTCGGCGTTGAGCACGGTGAAATCGGCACGGCGTCCGACTTGGATGATGCCGATGTCGTCGCGCCGCAGCGCCCGTGCTCCCCCCGCGGTGGCGGCGGTGACCGCTTCGTGGGGGGTCAGGTGCATCTCGCGGACGGCCAAGGCGATGCAGAAGGCCATCGACGAGGTATAGGACGATCCGGGGTTGCAGTCGGTGGCCAGGGCGACGGTCGCACCGGCGTCGATCAGGCCCCTGGCGTCCGGGTAAGGGTTGCGGGTGGAGAACTCCGCGCCGGGTAGCAGGGTGGCGACGGTGTTGGAGTTGGCGAGTGCATCGACGTCGTCGGTGTCGAGGTGGGTGCAGTGGTCGGCGGAGGCGGCGTCGAATTCCACCGCGATCTGGACCCCGGGGCCGTGACTGAGCTGATTGGCGTGCAGGCGTGGAAGCAGCCCCGCCTTGACCCCGGCTTCCAGCACGTGCCTGGTTTGATCGCCGTTGAAGGCTCCCTTTTCGCAGAAGACGTCCACCCATTTGGCTTGAGGTGCGCACACGCTGAGCATCGATCCGGCGACTTCGTGCGTGTAGTCGTCGGAGTCGCGACCGCTGGGGACGGTGTGGGCACCGAGGAAGGTGACCTCACCGGTGTGCCGGGCGGCGATGGACAGCTGTTTGAGCTCGGTTTCGGGATTCAATCCGTAACCTGATTTGATTTCCACCGTGGTTGTACCGGTACGAGTCATTTCCCCGACGATGCGCTGGGCGGTCCGTTCCAGTTCGCTCTCCGTGGCGTCGTTCACGTCGGCGACCGTGGTGCGAATGCCGCCGCCGGTATAGGGCTGCCCGGCCATGCGGGCGGCGAATTCGGCGGCGCGGTCGTGACGGAAGACGATGTGGGAATGTGAGTCCACGAATCCCGGGAGCATTGCCTTGCCGCCCAGGTCGTAGCGGATATCGGCGGCCGGTGCCTCGCTGGAGGGGCCGATCCATTCGATACGGTCGCCATCGGTGACGACCGCGGCGTCGGTCAGTATCCCGGTCTGCGGGTCGGCGGTGAACAGTTCCCCGATATTGTCAAAGATTTGGCTCATAGTGTCTCTAATTTCGGTCCCAGAGTTTCTCGATGGCGGTGCGCAGTTCGTAGGCGGTGTCGATGGAGCCGTGCTGCCGATGGTTGGCGATGTGTCGGCCCTCGATGATGACATTGGTGATGTCACTGTCGGAGGCGCTGAGGGGCGCGGCCTCAATCGTAACGCCGGCGGTTCGTGGAGTATCGAGACTCAGCGTGACCAGGTCGGCGCGGGCTCCCGCTTTGATGACCCCGGCATCGTCCCACCCGAGGGCTTGGTGCCCGGTCCGGGTGGCGGCGCTCATGAGGTAGTGAGGACTGAAGTGACCTCGTTTATTGGTCGCGAGTCGTTGGTGACCTTCCAGCGCCTGCGTTTCGGCGAGCATGTTGATGAAGGTGTTGGAATCGGTTCCCAGGCAGAGCTGTGAGCCGGCTTGGGCCAGTCCGCGAGCTGGGCCGATGCCGTCGGCCAGCTCGATTTCGGTGGTGGGGCAGAAACACGCTCGCGCCCGGCTCTCGCCGAGGGTGGTGATATCGAAGTTGGTCAGGTGGGTGGCGTGAACGACGGTGGTGTTGGGGCCGAGAAGATTATTGCGTCGCAACAGTTCGGTGGGTGTAACGCCGAAGGCCGACATGCACTCGGCGTTCTCGGCGACCTGTTCGGACAGGTGGAGGTGAAGAGGCCGTTCGCCCACATAGTCCGCCAGCGGTTTGAAGTGCGCCACCGGCACCGCGCGCACCGAATGTGCGGCAAAGCCCTGCATGACGTGGTTACGCGCGGGCAATTGCTGGTGGCGCGCCACCCAGGCGTCGAAGTCGTCGTCGCTGAAACGACGTTGCACCGAATCGAGTTCCTTGTTGAATCCGCCCTGCAGATAGAGGGTATCAAGCAGGGTGATGCGGATACCGGCGTCGGCCGCTGCGGCGATCAAGGCTTCGCCCATGGCGTTGGGGTCGTCGTAACGTCCGCCTTCGGCGGGATGGTGGAGGTAGTGGAACTCGCCGACACAGGATATTCCCGCCTGAGCCATTTCGGCGTAGACGGCGCGGGCGAGGCGGTAATAGCCGTCGGGGTCGAGCTTATGGGCGAGCCGATACATCTTTTCGCGCCAGGTCCAGAACGTGCCGCCGTCGGTCCAGGCCCGTCCCCGCAGGGCGCGGTGGAAGGCGTGGGAATGGACGTTGGCGAAGCCGGGAACGGTGAGCCCGTAGAGGTGCTTGAACCGCCCGGTGGGTACCTCGGCTCCAGGGGTGACGGAGTGTAGGCGGCCGGCTTTGGTTTCAATGAGGACATTGGCGTGCGGGCCTGACTCGAGCCAGGCCCATTGTGCGAAATACTTCACCTGGTGAATTCCTTTAGAACGGTGGCCAAGGCCTGTACGCCGGTACCGCAGTCCTCGTCGGTCGCCCCCTCAGCGGGAGCGTGTGAGACGCCTGAAGGGTTGCGTACAAACAGCATGGCGGTGGGAAGTTCAGTGGACAGCACTCCGGCGTCGTGGCCCGCGCCGGTCGGGAGGATGGGCGCGTCGCCCAGTAGTTCACTGATTCGATCGCGCAGGCGGTGGTCGAAGTTCACCACCGCCGACTGCGATTCGCAGGTGATCGCCACCTCGGTACCGTCCTTGACGGCGCGTTGCCGGGCTTGGTCGTCCAAGCGCGACAGGATACGCCCCAGGGTTTCCTCGTCGGGCGCGCGGGCGTCGAGCCATGCGGACACGTGGGCGGCGATGGCGTTGGTCGCGCCCGGGTCGACTGCGACGCGCCCGACCGTGGCCAGGGCCTGTTCCTGAGCGGCCGCCTTGCGGGCGGCGAGAACGGTGAAAGCGAACGTGAGCATGGGGTCGCGCCGGTCGGTCAGATGCGTCGTTCCGGCGTGATCGCCTTCTCCGGTGAAATCAAAGCGCCAACGGCCGTGTGGCCAGATCGCGCTGGCGACACCGACGGCCCGATCTCCGTATACCAGGGACTTCCCCTGCTCGACGTGAAGTTCCACGAAGCGTTCGAATCGTTGTGCCGGTTGGGGAGCCTGTCCCAAGGCGTCGGGGTCGAATCCGGCGGCGGTCAGGGCTTCCGCATAGGTGGTTCCGTCGGCGTCGGTGAGGGAACGTGCCTTATCCGGAGCGACGGCTCCGGTGGACAGGCGCGAGCCCAGGCAGGGGACACCGAAGCGCCCGCCTTCCTCTTCCACGAAATCGGCGACCGTGATCGGGCGGGAAGGAGTGAATCCCTCCTCACGCAATCGGTCGATGGCGAGGAACGCCGATACGATGCCGAGTGGACCGTCGTAGGCGCCTCCGCCGGGGACGGAATCAAAATGACTTCCGGTGAGGACGGCCTTGTCGTCGCCGGTGCCCCAGGTGGCGAACATATTGCCGTTGGCGTCGGTCTCCACCTTCAAATCCCGCAGTTCAGCCTGCTCGACGAACCACGAGCGAAGTCGTGCGTGCTCGGGAGTCCAGCTGAATCGACGGTATCCACCGTTGGAGAGCCGGCCGACGGGGGCGAGTTGATTCCACAGGCGGCGAAACTCGGAGGCACCGTCGCTGGGCGTGGGTGTGTCGCTCACTCTGTCTCGCTCTCGCGGGTCGGCACGCGTACACCACGCTCGGCGGCGACGGTTTCCGCCTCCTCATAGCCGGCGTCCACATGGCGGATGACACCCATTGCCGGGTCGTTGGTCAGTACGCGCGACAGTTTCTCGCCGGCGAGTTTGGTTCCGTCGGCGACGCTGACCTGACCGGCGTGCAGTGACCGGCCGATACCGACACCGCCGCCGTGGTGAATGGATACCCAGCTGGCCCCCGACGAGGTGTTCACCAGTGCGTTCAGTAGAGGCCAGTCGGCGATCGCATCGGAACCGTCCTTCATGGATTCCGTTTCGCGGTAGGGACTGGCTACCGAACCGCAGTCCAGGTGGTCACGGCCGATCGCGACCGGAGCCTCGAGTTCTCCCGCTGCGACGAGTTCGTTGAAACGGGCTCCGGCGGCGGCTCGATCTCCCTGTCCCAACCAGCAGATACGGGCGGGAAGCCCTTGGAAGGACACCTTTTCTCCCGCCAGACGCAGCCAGCGCTGCAAGGGCTCATTGTCGGGGAACAGCTCGCCTATCGCGCGGTCGGTGCGGTAGATGTCGGCAGGGTTGCCCGACAGTGCCGCCCAGCGGAAAGGCCCTTTGCCTTCGCAGAAGAGCGGCCTGATGTAGGCGGGAACGAAGCCGGGATAGGCGAAGGCGCGGTGGTATCCGCCCTGTTCGGCTTCATTACGTAGGGAATTGCCGTAGTCGAACACCTCGGCTCCGGCATCGAGGAATCCGACCATCGCCTCGACGTGTGTGGCCATGGAGGCGCGCGCCGCCTCGGTGTAGCCTTCCGGGTCGGCGGCGGCCGCCTCGAGGGCCTTGTCGGCGTCAACGTTTTCGGGCACGTAGGACAGTGGATCGTGGGCGCTGGTCTGGTCGGTGACGATATCGACCTCGACGCCGCGACGCAGGAGTTCCGGCAGGACGGTGGCGGCATTGCCGACCAGTCCGACCGACAGGGCGCGACGCTCCCGCTTGGCCTGGACGACACGTTCCACAGCCTCGTCGAGGTTGGGAGCCACTTCGTCCAGGTAATCCTGTTCCACACGGCGATGGAGTCGACCGGCGTCGACGTCGATGATGAGGCAGGCCCCTTCGTTCATGGTGATGGCGAGCGGCTGGGCGCCTCCCATGCCGCCACAGCCGGCGGTGACGGTCAAGGTACCGGACAGGCTACCGTCGAAGCGTTTCGCGGCGACGGCGGCGAAAGTCTCATACGTTCCCTGCAGAATCCCCTGGGTGCCGATGTAAATCCAGGACCCGGCCGTCATTTGCCCGTACATGGTCAATCCGGCCTGTTCCAGACGGCGGAACTCCGGCCATGTCGAGGATTCGCCCACGAGGTTGGAATTGGCCAATAGGACTCGGGGCGCCCATTCGTGGGTCTGCATGACGCCGACCGGGCGTCCCGATTGCACGAGCATGGTTTCATCGTCCCGGAGCGTGCGCAATGTCCGCAGTATCGCGTTGAGGTCCTTGTGCGTGCGGGCGGCTTTGCCCGTACCACCGTAAACGACCAGGTCATCGGGTCGCTCGGCGACTTCAGGGTCCAGGTTGTTGTGCAACATGCGGTACGCTGCTTCGGTTTGCCATGAACCGCAGTGGAGTTCTGTTCCTCGCGGAGAACGCATCGTTGAGT
The DNA here is from genome assembly GCF_000527155.1 of Haloglycomyces albus DSM 45210. NCBI lineage: Bacteria > Bacillati > Actinomycetota > Actinomycetes > Glycomycetales > Glycomycetaceae > Haloglycomyces > Haloglycomyces albus. The sequence goes on from NZ_AZUQ01000001.1 coordinate 2,190,198, forward strand.
CCGTCCTTTCCACATTTTGGGCGGGTGGCCCAATGTTGTCGTGAACCCGAACCGGTTGGGTGGTCAGGTGATGGTTCACGGGTCGTGTCAGTCGCCGTCAGCCGTCGAACCGGGTCGGTGACCCAAGGATTCAGCGGCCCCACGTAGCGGCATTACGTTCGATACGCTGCCGCTCACCGATCTCCTATCGCCGTATCAGGTCCAAGTAGGCAAGTATCGGGGTGCCGATCTTGAAACAACTCTGCTTGACGAGAGTCGTGCCCGTATTCGAAGGTGGCTTGTTTGCCATTATTCTCACAGATCCGCAGCAAAGCCTCAAGGGGAGTCGGTCGTGGCCACGCGCGAATCGCGCGACACGACATTCGGTTATGGAAATCGATCGCGAAGGCGTAGGTCCTACACAGGAGCGGATTATTCGGTAGGCAAGCGGAAATGCCGTCGGCGGCATTAGGTACAGGGCGCGAATGTATGGGATCGTATGAGTGGAGTGTGTTGACTGCGGCGAACACACCGGACGCAATTGCGCGATATACAATCGTCATAGGAAGGGGGCCCGAACAACGTGGCGACGCCAGAAGGTTGGAAGGAACCAAGGCGGACTTCGACATCACGATGGAGGAATTTTCTCTCCCGAGGTCGGAGTAGGAACACCGAATCCGCCTCGACGCCAGAGCGAGGTGACCACGAACAACCGAGCGATCGCCCGCCCCGTAACGAAGCACGTCCCGCACGCAGTACAGCCTCCGTGCCGCAGCCGCCTCCTTCACGATCGCGTGCCGGGATTCCGGTTGCCGGAAGTCAGCCCGAGGCCATGTCGACGCCCACCCCAGTGCACAGCCGGCCACGCGGTGGTGCCCCGGTGGCGGGAGCGGCGCAGGTGGGTGCGCCCATGCCCAATCCGACGCCACCTCGGCAAGTGCCACCTCAGCCTGTACAGCCCGGTCCGCAATTGATGGACGAGCTACGTCGTCCCCTGGGGCGCTCCCGGGTGATCGCCTTCATCAATCCCAAGGGCGGAGTCCATAAGACCACCGCCACCGTATTGGCGGCCGCGGCCATGGGAACCGCCCGTCAGAACGGGATCATCGCCTGGGACAACAACGAACTGCGCGGCACTCTCGGCTTGCGAGCCGGTTCGGCACGTCACGGCCGAACGATTCGCCATCTTGTCGAGCATCTTGATCAAGTTGAAGCCGCCGGTGTGCATTTGCCCGAACACCTGGACGAATTCCTGCGTCATTCCGCGGACGGGTCCTTCGACGTGCTTGCGGGCGACGAAGATCCCAAGCTGCAGACGAAATTGGACCCCACCACGGTGTTGCGTGTTCTCGACATTCTGACGCGTACACACGAGCTGGTTTACATCGATACGGGAAACAACGTGGAATCCAATAACTGGCGCACCGTCGTTTCCTCGGCCGACCGCTTGGTCATCACCACCGTTCCGCGTGAGGACGCCGCATTCAGCGCCGACTGGATGCTCGACCTGCTCGAAGACAGCGGATACAAACATCTCGTGTCCGATGCCGTGACTCTCCTGTCGCTCCCGACTCCAAACCCCGGCCCGCTCTTGGACGACTTGAGCAAGCATTTCAACAACCGCACCAGGTCGGTAGCGGTCGTGCCGTACGATCCCGCGCTGGAGCCGGGTTCGAAGATCGAGTTCTCGGGTTTGCGCGATCAAACCCGCCAGGCGTGGTTCGAAGCGGCACAGAAGATCGTCGCCGACTGGTAGACGCCCCCTTCGTTATGGCAAGATCTAAACCGTGACAGACACCGCCGCCCCGCATTCGGACCGCTCCACAGAGCAGAGTCGTTCCGACGCAACCAAGAATACGACGAAGGCCCCCGGCCGAACGCAGACTTTCGGAGTGGCCGCGGTGCTGGCCGCGACCCTGACGGCCCTGGGCTACCCCATGGCGGTGCTCTGGCAGGTCGTGACGCCGAGGGTAGAGATCATCTCGGCCGGATCCGGCTGGGCGATGACCGAACACTATCCGAGTGAGTTCGTGGAAGCCGACCTCAGTTTGGTGCTCATGGGACTGATCGCGGGGCTATTGGCCGCCGTTATCACCTGGACATGGCTACGGCGTTGGCGTGGCCCGACCGTCCTGCTCGGACTGGTGCTGGGATCCTTGGCCAATCAGATCGTGATCTGGCGATATGGTGTGACGCAATTCAATCAGTTCTGGGACAGCGTGCGCGACGCTCCCGAAGGCTGGCACATGTGGCGACCGGCGGCCGTCAAAATGGTCAACATCGATGTAGGGGCCGCTTGGCATGCCCTCGCAGACGGTGCCATTGGGGCCATGTTTTCGCACCTTGAACTGGGAGTTTTGGCGGGAATGCCGTTCATGGCGGCCTTCGTGTACACCGGTATCGCCGGATGGTCACGTTACGCCTCGCTGCGACCCGAGTGAGAACTCCGTGCCGTCGCCGTCCCTAACGAGGTCCTCCGGTGCCGCCGGCGACACGTTTGCGACGTCTCGTATCGCGGTCTCCTCCTCGTCACCGCGCTCTGCGACGGCTACGCTGGAAGAGTGTTGAGACGCATCGAGCTAGCAAACCGTGTATCAACCCACACGACCCGGCAGCTGTCCGAACTCATGCCTCGTGCGGAGGTCGACGTTCAGTCTGCCCTGAAATCGGTCCATCCGATCCTGCAGGCGATTCAGGCCCGGGGCACTACCGCCGTCATCGACACGGTAGAGCATTTCGACCGGGTGAAGCTCGAAACCACGCGCGTGCCCACGTCCGACATCAAAGAGGCCGTGCAACACCTCGACGCCGACCTGCGTCGGGCCTACCAAACCTCCATCGACCGCGCCCGTATCGCCCATGAAGCACAGACGGTGCCCAATAAGCGCACCGACGTCGCTCCCGGCGGTGTGGTGAGCGAACGCTACGTCCCCGTACGGCGCGTCGGTCTCTACGCACCCGGCGGCCTGGCCCCGCTCGCGTCCAGCGTCATCATGAACGCAGTCCCCGCGCAGGTGGCCGGGGTGGATTCCATCGCGCTCGCCAGTCCGGCTCAGAAAGCCAACGGAGGGCTGCCCGATTCGGGCGTTCTCGCGGTCGCCGGTCTACTGGGCATCGACGAGGTCTACGCGGTCGGCGGGCCCGCCGCGATCGGCATGTTCGCCTATGGAACCGATGAGTGTGAACCGGTCGATGTGGTCAGCGGCCCCGGAAACGTCTATGTCGCGGCCGCCAAACGCGCGGTTCGCGGTCTCGTGGGCATTGACGCCGAAGCGGGTACCACCGAGATCGCCATCGTCGCCGACCGGACCGCCGACCCGGCGCACGTGGCCGTGGACCTCATCAGCCAGGCGGAACACGATCCCTCCGCCGCGGCGGTGTTGATCACCGACTCGCCCTCGCTTGCCTCGGCAGTCGACGAGGAATTGGCCGAACGCGTTCCCGATACCCGACACAGCGAACGCATTCACACCGCCCTGACCGGGCCACAATCGGCAGCGGTATTGGTGGCCGACATGGAAGAGGCCATTACCGTCGCCGATGCCTACGCCGCCGAACACCTGGAGATTCACACCGTCGATCCACACCAGGTCGCCGACGACATCCACAATGCCGGGGCCATCTTCATCGGACCGTACTCTCCGGTGTCGCTGGGAGACTATTGCGCCGGTTCCAACCACGTACTTCCCACCGGCGGCTGCGCGCGGCACACCGGTGGACTGTCGGTGCACACCTTCCAACGGGCGATTCACGTGGTCGACTACACCGCCGAGGCCCTCCGTGACGTCGCCTCCGACGTCATCACCTTCGCCAATTCGGAAGACCTCCCCGCGCACGGGCAGGCGATCGCGGAGCGTTTTCAGAAGTGAGCGACGAAATTCACCGACTACTGCGCGAGGACCTGCGTGGGAAGCGTCCCTATGGAGCGCCTCAGATTCAGGTACCCATTGCACTGAACACCAATGAGAACGCCTATCCGCTCGATGACGAGGTCGTCGCGGTCGTCTCGCGGCACTTGGAGCAACGGCTGCGGAATCTGAACCGTTACCCCGACCGCGATGCCGTCGACCTACGCCACGACCTGGCGAAATACCTAGGTGCCGGGTTGTCGGTGGACAACCTCTGGGCGGCCAACGGCTCCAATGAGATCCTGCAACAGTTGTTGCAGGCCTTCGGCGGACCGAACCGGACGGCGCTGGGATTCATGCCTTCCTATTCCATGCATCCTCTACTGGCACGCGGAACCGGCACCGACTTCGTCGACGCCGGTCGTCGGGCGGACTACAGCCTGGACGCCGAACACGTCGCACAGGCGATCACCGCACACGATCCGGACGTGACCTTCCTGGTCTCTCCCAACAATCCGACAGGCACGGCCTTGACCACCGACGTCATCACCGCCGCCTACGACGCTTCCCACGGACTGGTCGTCGTCGACGAAGCTTACGCCGAATTCGCCCGCGACTCGTCGCACTCCGCGATTCACCTGCTACCGGGGAGATCGCGACTGGTCGTCAGCCGCACCATGTCCAAAGCGTTCGCCTTTGCGGGGGCGCGAGTGGGGTACCTCGCCGCCGATCCCGCGGTCGTCGAAGCGCTCCAGTTGGTACGGCTGCCCTATCACCTGTCCGCTTTGACACAAGCGGCGGCTCGTGGCGCCCTCGAATGCTCCGAACAACTGCAGCACGGAGTGGAGAGGCTACGTCGCGAACGCGATCGAATCGTCGACACCCTGCGGTCGTGGGGACTGCCGGTCGCCGACTCCGACGCCAACTTCGTCCTGTTCGGCGGCCTGACCGACAGCCACGCGGTATGGCAGAAACTGCTGGACCGAGGGGTGCTCGTGCGTGACATCGGTCTGGACGGACGCCTGCGCGTCACCGCCGGAACGGAAACAGAGACGACCGGGTTCCTGGACGCCCTGGACAGCACCCGGAACGAAAACCCGGAACTATTTGTGGAGGCCGAACAATGAGCCGAACCGCCCACGTCAACCGCACCACCGGTGAAACCAGTGTCGACGTTCACCTCGACCTCGATCCCGACACGGTGACCGTCGACGTGTCCACCGGCGTTGGATTCTACGACCACATGCTGCATCAACTGGGAAAACACGGTGGTTTCGGACTCTCCGTTCGTACCGAAGGCGACTTGCACATCGACGCTCACCACACGCTCGAGGACACCGCGATCGCGCTCGGGAGCGCCTTCGCGGAGGCACTCGGCGACAAACGCGGAGTCGTACGATTCGCCGATGCCACGGTCCCCCTCGACGAGGCCCTGTCCCGCGCGGTCGTCGATCTGTCCGGCAGGCCCTACTGCGTCCACGACGAGCCTCTGGAGATGGCCGACACCATCGGAGGGGACTATCCCACCTCCATGACTCGGCACGTTCTGGAGTCCTTCGCACACCATGCGCGAATCTGCCTCCACGTATCGGTGTTGCGTGCCTCCAACCCAGGACAGAAACCCGATGCGCACCACATCGTCGAATCACAGTTCAAAGCGCTCGCTCGCGCACTTCGCGCCGCGACTCGGCGCGAAGGAGACGAGATTCCCTCAACCAAGGGCGTCATCTGAGACTCGCCGTGAACAACGGAGACCACCGAACCGGGAAGGACTGATCATGGGTGAGAGCGTCGCCCCCATCCTCTTGATGGCACTGGCGGGAATACTGGCCGGAGGGTCGTATACCCTGCGACAGAACGACAAGACCCTGGCCTCCCTCATCTGCGGTTTGATCGGAATGGTGGCCTTCGCCTACGCGATCTACGTCCTGTACGGCCCGCAGTAGCGGCGCGAACCGCTCCAGGGAAGCTCCAGAAGGAGACATACAGCAATGGCTCAACCGCACGTCGTACTGTTCGACTACGGCTCCGGAAATCTCCGTTCCGCCTACCGGGCGCTCAGTCATGCCGGGGCGGATGTGGAACTGACCGGTGATCTCACCGCCGCCACAGCGGCCGATGGACTGGTGATTCCCGGAGTCGGAGCCTTCGCCGCCTGCATGAGAGGAATCCACGCGTCCGGAGTCGACCGCGTCGTACGAGAACGAGCCGCGACACATCGCCCCGTACTCGGAATCTGCGTGGGACACCAAGTCCTGTTCCAATCCGGAAACGAACACGGGCACGTTGCCGCGGGAATCGGGCTGTTCGACACCGCAGTGGAACGCTTGGACGCCCCCGTCCTTCCGCATATGGGATGGAATACCGTCACCGGTGGTGGCGACCTCCGGCTCTTCGACGGGATCGACCCCAATGAACGGTTCTACTTCGTCCACTCCTATGCGGTGAAAACCGCGCCGCACGATGCCCGGGTCGCCCGAACCGACCACGGTGGAGACTTTATCGCCGCCGTGGAATCCGGGCCGATCTCGGCGACTCAGTTCCATCCCGAGAAGTCCGGCACCGCCGGACTTCGACTGCTGGGAAACTGGCTGTCCACACTGGCGGAGTAGACGGCACCCGTAGTCGTCGAAGACCGCACCGTACCCGAAATAGTATCGCTGTAGAGGACCTGACATGACTTCACTTGAACTACTGCCGGCAGTCGACGTGGTCGGCGGCAAAGCCGTACAACTTGTCCAGGGCGTGGCCGGAACCGGGAAGCAATACGGCGACCCGCTCGACGCCGCCCTCGAATGGCAACGTCAGGGCGCGCAGTGGCTGCACCTCGTCGATCTCGACGCCGCATTCGGCCGAGGCGACAATCGCGAACTGCTGTCCCGCGTCGTATCAGAGGTGGAGATGAACGTCGAGCTATCCGGCGGAATCCGCGATACCGCCAGCCTCGAACGTGCCCTGGAATCCGGGGCAAAACGAGTCAACATCGGCACGGCCGCCCTGGAAAACCCCGACTGGTGCGACCAGGTGTGCGCCGAATACGGCGACCGCGTCGCCATTGGACTCGACGTGAAGGGCAACCGCCTGGCCGCGCGAGGCTGGACCCGCGAAGGCGGTCAACTGGACGACGTACTGGAACGTCTGGAGAAGGCCGGGTGCGCTCGCTACGTGGTGACCGACGTCGCGGGTGACGGTATGTTGAGCGGACCGAATGTGGACCTGTTGCGGCACGTCTGTGAACGCACCGACAAACCGGTCATCGCCTCCGGAGGAGTGTCGTCATTGGACGACATCCGAGCTCTGAATGCTCTGACCGATATCGGCGTTGAAGGAGCGATCGTGGGCACAGCTCTGTATGAACAACGCTTTTCGGTGGCCGAGGCCCTGGAGGCTGTTGCCTGAGCGGGTACCTCTGGACGGGTGATACCCGGACATCGCTAAAACCCTTGTCGGTATCCGCACGGTCACTTAAGCTGAATTCCTCAGCGACAGAAGGGAAAACAGCGTTGAAACTGACATTCAACCACACCATCGTGTGGGCATACGACAAGCAGAAGACCGCCGAGTGGTGGGAGCAGATCTTCGATGTGACGGCCGAGCCGTTCGGTCCGTTCCTGCAGATCAAATGTGAGAACGGTGCTGACCTTGATATTGCCGACATCGATATCAATGGGGACATGGATTCGGTTGTGGAGCAGCACTATGCGTTCCTTATCGAGGATCACGCCTTCGATGAGATCCTGGGGCGGATTCGGGACCGCGGTATTGAGATTCATGCCCACCCGGATGGAAGCGGACAGGGGGAGTACAACACCAACGACGGTGGCCGAGGAATGTACTTCAGTGACCCCAACGGGCATAACCTCGAAGTCATCACCGTTCCCTACGGCGGTTGGGATCAGGCTTAGGGCACGTTAGGCGATCGTCACTTTCGTTCATCTCAATCGTTAATTGCAATGACGAAGGGTCGGAATTGGATTGAACGTCAAGGTGGGCGAAAGTGGCGATTCTTAAGCGTGTAGAGGAAAGCGGACCGTGGGCGAACCTGTACGGCTACGCCAAAGCCGTAGGGGTCGGCCCCCTGGTCTTGACGAGTGCCTGTTCGGCGGATGTGGTGGCGAGTCCGCACCTATTGGATGAACCGGCAGGTCAAGCTAAGGAGTCGTTTCGGCGTGCTCTCGACGCCGTCGTGGAGGCGGGGGCCGGAGTGGCCGACGTGGTGCGCACTCGTATCTATCTGACCGATCCCGAATACGCCGATGTCGTGGGCCGGGTACACGGAGAGATCTTTGGAGTGGTGAAACCGGTGGCCACGGTGGTCATGGTTTCCCAGTTGATGATCCCGGGGCAGATCGTGGCCGTGGAGGTGGAGGCCTTTCGCGCCTGGCGCGAATCGTAGCGTCGGGAGCGACGCGAGCGGCGATCGAATCCTGGTGCCGCGGTTGCGACGTTGAGGTGGTCGAACCCGATCGACATCCCTGCTACCGTGATGTTGTGTGTCACACTTATAGGGCTCTGAGGAGGCACAACAGCGGTTTGCCGACGGCTGCCACTGTCAACCTGAACGATCGTTAAAGTACGATGGTGCTAGGAGGACGATCACATGCACTCTGATGACATCGCCGCAGGCCGGAAACGCTGGCAAGACCGCTATGAGGCTGCGCGTAAACGGGACGCCGACTTCACGACCATATCGGGGATGGAAGTCGACCCGCTGTATCACCCGCCCGAGGGCCAGGACGACGAACGATTCGAACGGATCGGATGGCCCGGCGAGTACCCGTACACCCGAGGGCTCTATCCCACCGGGTATCGAGGACGCGAGTGGACGATACGCCAGTTTTCCGGTTTCGGAAACGCCAAACAGACCAATGAACGTTATAAGATGCTGCTCGCCGCCGGTGGTGGCGGTCTGTCGGTCGCCTTTGACATGCCGACCCTGATGGGCCGAGACTCCGATGAGGCGGCCTCCGCGGGCGAGGTGGGCCACTGTGGTGTCGCGATCGATTCCGTATCCGATATGGAGATTCTCTTCGACGGAATCAATTTGCAGGACACCACCACTTCAATGACCATCTCGGGGCCCGCGATCCCGGTATTCTGCTTTTATCTGGCGGCCGCCGAACGGCAAGGTGCCGATATCACGCAACTCGACGGGACCCTGCAGACCGATATTCACAAAGAATACATCGCGCAGAAGGAATGGCTCTTCCCGCCGAAACCGCACCTGCGTCTTATCGGCGACTTGATGGAGTACACCAGTAGTACGATTCCGCGCTACAAGCCACTATCGGTTTCCGGTTACCACATCCGCGAAGCGGGAGCCACCGCCGCGCAGGAGTTGGCCTTCACGCTGGCCGATGGATTCTCGTACGTCGAACTTGGGCTGTCGCGGGGACTCGATCCCAATAAGTTCGCCCCGGGGCTGTCGTTCTTCTTCGACTCTCATATCGACTTCTTCGAAGAGATCGCCAAGTTCCGCGCCGCCCGCCGTATCTGGGCGCGTTGGTTGCGCGATACCTACGGCGCCGACAGCGAACGTGCCCAATGGTTGCGTTTCCATACGCAGACGGCCGGGGTATCCCTGACGGCGCAGCAGCCCTACAACAATGTGGTGCGAACGGCGGTCGAGGCACTGGCAGCCGTGATGGGGGGAACCAACTCGCTCCACACCAACGCCTTGGACGAGACGCTCGCACTGCCCACCGAGGAATCGGCCGAAATCGCCTTGCGTACCCAGGCCGTGCTGCGCGACGAAACCGGTATTACCAATGTGGCCGATCCATTGGGTGGATCGTGGTACGTCGAGGCGTTGACCGACAAGATCGAAGCTCAGGCGGAGGAAATCTTCCGTCAGATCCTGGCCCTGGGCGGGGAGGTCGGCGACGCCGACGCGGCCGAGGTCACCAAGGAGGCGTTCGACCGTCACGAGGTCGGCCCCATCACCACCGGAATCCTCCGTGGCATTGATGACGGCTGGTTCACCAGTGGAATCGCCGATTCGGCCTTCCGCTACCAGCAAGATCTCGAACAAGGTCGCAAACACGTGGTCGGGGTCACCGGGCATACCGACACGGTGTCCAAGGAACTCGACATTCTGCGCATCTCTCACGAAGTGGAGCGTGACCAGAACGAGCTCTTGAAGGACCGACGCGCGAAGCGTGACCAAGCTGCGGTGGACGCGAGCCTGGAGGACGTCCGCACCGCGTCTCGTGGAAGCGCCAATATGATCGAACCGATCCTGAACGCCGCCCGTCGGGAGGCGACTCTCGGTGAAATCTGCGGAGCGCTCAAGGACGAATGGGGTATCTACCGCGAACCCGCCGGTTATTAAGCCAAACGATCGACACGATGACGTGCGCCGTCCTGGACTACCGGGGCGGCGCATTTCGTTTACCCGCTTCCCGGTTCGGCCTCATCGGTCGGCACGATACACAATATCGTTCGCCAATCCAGTCGCTCTCGGGTACAACAGGGGAGGGACAGGTCATCCACGAAAGTAGGCGTTCAGTGGAAAACCGAAGGGACGACCACTAGCCATGTGGGCTTTGGTGACCGGTGCTACATCTGGGATCGGTCTGGAATTCGCGCGTGCGCTGGCACAGCGTGGCTTTCACCTTGCGCTTCTCGCTCGCACCTCCGTCGCGCTACGCGCCGTCGCGGAAGAGTTGGAAACCCAACACCGTATCCGAACTCACGTCATAGTTCAGGATCTCGCCGCCGAGGACGCCGCTCTGCACGTGGCAAAAGATCTGCACAACAGCGGAATAGACGTCGAACTTCTGGTCAGCAACGCCGGAATCGGAACGGTCGGCCCGGTGAGCGACGCATCGATTCTGGACCGCCAGCCCGAGTTGAACGTCAACATTCGCGCTACAGTAGGGCTCACCCAGGCCTTTCTCCCCGACATGCTGGAACGCGGTCACGGCTCCCTTCTCTTCGTCGGATCGCTGGCCGGAACCCGGCCCGTGCCGTATATGGCCTCATACAGTGCGAGTAACGCCTACGTGGAAAAGTACGGTCTGGCGCTGTGGGCCGAACTACGCCACACCGACATCCGTGTGCTCACCGTCGCCCCCGGCCCGGTCGCCACCGACTTCGCCACGCACAATGGAGTTTCCTGGAACCCGGCCTGGTTCGCCACTCTCACCATGAGTCCGGAAACCGTGGTCAAGCGGAGCCTGCGCGCCCTGGAAAAGAACCGAGGCTACTTCGTCCCCGACCGTAGATACCGCATTCTGGCCAAGGTAGCATCGCTTTTGCCTGGGAAACTCCTAGCGCGGACGATCGAGCCACTCATGCGGAAAGTTGCCTCTAAACGTGACCATTAAGCGACCTCCACTTAATTGGCCCCGGACGAAAAACCAAGTGGACGACAGTGGGGGCGAAACGGGGAACCGAACGACGTCCCGTCCCTCGACCACCAAGCGGATCGTCGAACTCGACGGTCTCCGAGGGCTCGCCATCATTATCATCGCCACTTATCACGTCTGGTTCAACGAAGTATCCGGCGGAGTGGACATCTTCCTCCTCCTGACGGGATTCTTCATCACCACCGGCCTCGTCCGCCGTCTACAGGACCGTGGCAACCTCGGCTACACGTCCTTCCTCGCCCGCATCATGCGCAAAATCCTCCCCACCGCGCTCGTCGTCGCAGCCGCCTGCCTCATCATGACGGCGATCTGGGTCCCCAAAGCCAAATGGAGTGAAACCCTCGGCGATATCGTCGGGGTGGCCCTGAACGTGGGCAACTGGCGTTTTGCCGAGCAATCGGTCGACTACCTGTCGTCCAATAACGGCGCCAGCATTGTGCAGCACTATTGGTCGCTCAGCATGCAATTCCAGTTCTATCTGGTGTGGCCGTTGCTATTGGGGCTGATCTATCTATTCGCTCGTCGTATCGACCGCTCGTTTACGGTCCTCACTGCCATCGGTATGTCATTGCTTCTGGTGGCCTCACTGGCGTATGCGCAATACGCGGTGGACGTTAATCAGGCATACGCCTACTTCGACACCCGCGCGCGCCTCTGGCAGTTCGCCCTAGGCGCGCTCTTGGCCCTGACGGTCCATAAGATACGACCGTTTCCAGGGGCCTGGTTCTTGTCCTGGATCGGCGTTTTTGGGCTTATCGCGACCGGAATGGTCACCGACAGCCGTGGATTCCCCGGGGTGACGGCCCTGCTTCCCATGACGGCGGCGGCACTGATCGTGGTCTCCGCCGCGGTACAGCCGGGTCGAGGTGCCGGAGTCATCCTGTCGTCCCGGCCGATGCTGTGGCTGGGGGACCTCGCCTTCACGCTCTACCTCTGGCATTGGCCGGTACTCGTCTGTTATCTGACGATCACCGATCGGTCCGTGGCCACCCCGACGGGCGGAATCGTGATTATCGCACTGTCGCTCGCCCTGGCCGTGGCCACCCGGTGGCTCATGCAGGTGCGCCTTCCCGCGACCGGATGGGGCCAGACGACCAATCGCAGTGCCTATGGTCTGGCAGCCGGTTGTCTAGCCGTCGTCCTTGCCGGGAGTGGAGTCTTCGCCGCGGGAATTCAGTGGCAGCGGCAGGACAACGATAAGCCGTTGGACCCCGATACGTTTCCCGGTGCCGCGGCGTTGAGTGAGGACATCGCGGTACCTCCCGCCGACTTCTCCCCCAGCACCTTGGTCGCTCCCGAGGATCGCCTTCCCGAACTGTCGGGTGAATGCAATCAGTCGATGGTGGGCAGTGAGGTCGTGGAGTGTGAGTTCGGAGCCGCTGCTGAGGATGCCGAACGTGAAGTGGTCATGTACGGGGCTTCGAAGATCTGGCACTGGTTTCCGGCGATGCGCCGGGTCGCCCAGGATCGGGACTGGCATCTGACGACCTATATCAAGAACGCTTGTCTGATCACCCCCACGCAACCCAACGACACCGACGACCGCTATGTTTCCTGCAACGCGTGGAATGAGAAGGTGACCGAGCGGATCGTCGACCGACAGCCGGACATGGTGTTCGTCATGGGCTCACGGATCGGGTACGACCCGGTGGAGACCTTCCCGGACTATGCGGAGCGCTGGAAGGAATTCACCTCGGTGGGGATCGAAGTAGCGGCGATTCGGGATACTCCGAGCCCTCGGTTTGACATTCCCACCTGTGTTGACGTTCATGGAGCCGGTGATGCGGAATGCGAGGTAGAACGATCATCGTATTATCCGGACGCGAGCGCCTTCGCACGCTGGGAGGTTCCCGAAGGGGTGCATAAAATCGACCTTATTGATTTTATTTGCGGTGCGACCATATGTTCACCGGTGGTGGGCAACGTCCTGGTGTATCGTGATGATGCTCACTTGACGGCCAGTTACGCACGCACCTTGGCGGAACCGCTGGAAGATCGATTGGTGGAAGTGCTGGAACGGGAATGACCGATATGGTGGTATGGCGGATCGTGTCACGGTCGACCGTGGGCGGCATTGCTTGGTGACGCCGAGCGGTGGAGGGACTATGATGGGGATGTCAGTTCGTTGTCGGGCCAAGACCGGAACGGTAACGCTCGGAACCACTGGACGTGGTGTGTGGAACGGTGAGGAGCAATGCATATGAAGCCGGTGTTCATCTTCGACGGCGATTGCGCGTTCTGCACCAACAGCGCGGAGTTCTTGAAACGGCGTGTGCGCACAGATGCTGAGGTTATTCCTTGGCAGGAGGCTGATCTCGACAGCCTGGGTCTCACGTTCGAGGACGTGGAGACGGCCGTGCAGTGGATCGATGATACCCAACGGGCGGCCGGTCCGGATGCGATTTCTGTCCTTCTGCGTCACGCCCAGTGGTACTGGAAACCGTTCGGTTGGGCGTTGCGTCCGGCTCTGGTGTCCAAAATGGCGTGGCCACTGTACAACCTCGTGGCTCGCAACCGGCACCGTATGCCTGGAGGAACCGCGGCCTGCGCGATATCCTTGCCGCCCTCAAGTAAAGAATCGGTTTGAGTACCGTCATCGTTGACGTTTGATAACTCGCGCATTACATGGACCTGGATGAGTTCGCGGAATCGGGTTTTGCCATACTCGGAACGTGCTTGCGAAATCCCAGACTGAACCTCCATTGACAACCCCAGGTCGAACGATTCGGATTCTCGTGACGACCGTCGTGACAGCTCTCATCGTAGCGACGACGTTTTGGGGCTCTGATGACTTTTTCCCATTTGCACCGTTCAAAATGTACACGCATCCGGCCGATCTTGACGGTGCGGTCAATTCCACTCGCCTGGAGGCGGTCAACGCCGACGGAGTGCGGTTCAAATTCACCACGTCGAACTCAGGACTGCGGCGTGCCGAGATTGAAGGGCAGATGTCGCGGTTTCGCGATGATCCCGAAGAGCTGAAGTACGTTGCTCAGTCCTATGAGAATACGAACCCGGACAAGGCTGAAGTCGTGACCGTGGAAATCATTGTGCGCTATTACGATTTGGAAGACGGAGAGCGTAGTGGCGAGGTGACCGAAAAGGTCGTCGCCAGCTGGACCAAAGAAGGTGAGGGCAGCGCATGAACACGATGCCGTTGACGCAGGGTTCGGCCCGACCATCGTGGATGTTTCAGCCGGTCGCCATGGGGCGGATCGCGGTATTGCGTTTTCTGGCCGCGGCGTTTACGCTCACCGACTGGTGGTGGTACATGCCGTGGATGATCGGTCACCGCCACGTCCCCGGGGAACTGTACGAGCCGTTGTTCATCGGTCGCCTCCTACCGTTGCCGGTGCCGAACTACGCTATTGTGGTGGGGACCCTGGTCGTGGTCATAGCTTCCTCGATCCCGCTACTCTTCAACGTGATGCCCCGCCTGTTCGGATGGATCCTGGCGTTTGCCTATCTGGAGTGGATGATCATCGCCATGTCGTACGGCAAGGTGGATCACGGAAAGTTCGCTCTTCTCGTACTGCTCTTCGTTCTCCCGACTTTGGGGAAAGCCGAATGGGGCGACCGCGAGACGCTTTCCGAGCGTGCGGGCTGGGCGGTCAATCTCACCATGATCGCAGTGGTGTGCACGTATTTCCTGGCCGCCATGGCCAAGTTGCGCTACGGCGGATTTGAGTGGTTGAATTCTGCGACCATGACCTGGGCGGTCATCCGTCGGGGGACCGACTTTTCGAATTGGACACTGGACTACCCGTGGATTCTGCACGCCTCGCAATGGGGCATCGTCGGGTTTGAACTGCTGAGTCCCATCGTACTCATCGCCGTATGGCGTAACTGGACGAAGACGAAATACGGGATCGTCGCATTCTTCTACCTCTTCCATCTGGTCGTTTACCTGTCGGTGGGAATCAGTTTCATGCCGCATCTGGTGGCCATGGCGTGCTTCCTGCCGCTGGAACGGCTGGACGTGCCCGGATGGACCCGTGCGCTGAAACAGAGGCTGACGGGATCGGCCGGCTCGGATGGTTCTTCGAGTCCCCGGCAACGTTCCGCGAGCGAGGACGAGGTCCCGAGCGAACCGACACGATAGTCGACCGGTGGTGCCGTGGCGATGTCGTTGTTACGGGTCGCAGCGGGACGGCACCGTCCGGTTAAGCTCTAGGACGTGACTTTTGACGACGACGATTCAGTGGTGATATACACCGACGGCGCGTGTTCCGGAAACCCCGGCCCCGGTGGCTGGGGCGTGTTTCTCAGCTATCGGGGTCAGGAAAAGGACCTGTACGGTGGCGAACGTGAGACGACGAACAACCGAATGGAACTGACCGCCGCCATCGAAGGGCTGCGGGCTCTCAAACGCCCCATGCGCGTCCACCTGTACACGGACTCGAGTTATGTGCGCAATGGGATCACCTCCTGGATGGCGGGGTGGAAACGCAATGGGTGGAAGACCGCGAAGAAGGCTCCGGTGAAAAACGCCGATCTCTGGCAAGAGCTGGACGAGGCGGTCCAGGACCATACAATTGAGTGGCATTGGGTGAAGGGACATTCGGGCGACCCGGGCAACGAACGCGCGGACGGCTTGGCGGTGAAGGGCCGCGACGAGGCCGCGTCGTTAGGGAATTCACCGGTGGGATATCGGACGAACCGCCGGAGACGGGCGAACGTGAATCCAGTCCGAGTACAAACGACCGTTGATACCGGGTAGTCGTGACACAACCGTCGCGCCCAGGTGGCAGCAAGTGACATGGAATGGAAAAATTGAAGCATGAGTGACCAAGTACCTTCCCGCTTTGCCAGTGGCGCTGTCGATCTCAGCGCACTACAGCAACAGGCACAGCAACAGCAGGCCCCAACGGGCCCGAGTCAACCTGCAGCGGCACCCTCTGAAGCGATGGGACCGAGTTCAGGTGTCGTCGCGGTGGACGTGACCGATGCGACGGTGCAGAGTGAAGTCCTGGAACGTTCCGCCAATACTCTGGTGATTCTGGTGTTCTGGGCCGACCAGTCTCCCGAAAGTGTGACCGCACGGGATCAGCTGGAACAAATGGCGCACAATTCCGGAGGAGCCTGGTCTCTGGCCAAGGCGGATGTCCAGTCGAACCAGCAACTCGCGGCCGCACTACAGCTCCAGTCGCTGCCGGCCCTGGTGGCCTTTGCCGGAGGTCGCCCCGTGGATCTGGTGCAAGGGCCGCAGACGCAGCAGGGTTTGCAGGACTGGATCAACAAGGTCGCTTCGGCGGCGGGAATGGCCTCACCCACCGAGGTGGATCCGGAATTGGCGTCGGCGGACGACGCCTTGATGAACGGTGATTTGGATACGGCGGAAGCGGCCTACACCAAGTACTTGAAGAATCATCCCGGATCCAACGACGCCGAGGTCGGTCTGGCACAGGTGAAATTGATGCGCCGTGCGTCCTCCGCTCCCGAGGATGTCGTTACCAAGGCCGATGCCAATCCCGCCGACGTTGACGGTGCTCTGGCCGCCGCCGACGTCGAAATGCTGTCGGGGCAACCGGAGGCGGCCTTTGAACGCCTGTTGGCCGTGGTGGCACGGACGGCCGGAGACGACAAGGAACACGTTCGTCAGCGTCTGGTTGAGCTGTTTTCGATTGCGGGAGCTGACGATCCGGCCGTCAATAGCGCGCGGCGTAAGCTCTCCGCCCTGTTGTTCTAATACTGTATTCAAATTTAGGATGCGGCTGGGTCACCGTTAACACCTTGTACTCTGCGTCGTCATCTCCGCTCCGCGTATGCTGAGGTAGCAGCTACAGGTTCGGCTCGGCGGTAGGGCAGTGTGACGGTCCCGGCCCGCCGGTTGGATCGACCCGTTCGTAAACGAGGTGCACGACCCCACTCCGACGTGCGCTCAAGGACAATCCCCCGGGGGTCGGTTACGGCATTGCCGTGGTCTCGTGTGTCGCTCGTTTGCGTCCGGTGGGGCGTGATTGGTCAGCCACGCCGGAACGAGAACAACGCACAGAAGGTAGAATGCCAGTGGACCGATCCAGGAAAATTGCCATACTCGATGCCCCATCGAACTTGGGCCTTCGGCCACCGGCACCGCACACCGTTCCCGGTTGCGCCAAAGCTCCCGGTGCATTGCGCGACCAGCGCCTGATCCATCGATTGAAAGCTCGCGATACCGGCTGTTTGACTCCGCCACGTTACGATCCGACCCATTGGCAGCCCGGAGACGGGGTGGATCAGGCCGCCGAGATAGGGCGTTACACCCGTCGCTTGGCCGATCGGATTGAAGACATGTGGCGGGAACGAACGTTTCCACTGGTATTGGGTGGTGATTGTTCGATCGTCCTCGGGCCCTTGTTGGCGTCTCGCCGACGGTCCGACCGCGACCGCTCACGCCGCGGACTGGTCTTCATTGACGGAAATTCGGATTTTCGACACCCGGGTAACAGCGAATTCGTGGGAGCCGCCGCCGCTGAGGAGTTGGCATTGGCGACCGGTCGGGGACAACCCGACCTCACTGATATCGAAGGCCTGCGCCCGTACGTGGAACAGGATTCGGTGGCCCTATTGGGGATTCGTACCGACGATCCGCATCGGGTGGAGCTCGAGGCGTCGGGAATCGCGGCACGAACCTCACCGCGTCTCAGAGCCGAGGGGCCGCAGCGTTCGGCTCAGTGGGCCTGCGACAGGCTGGGGAACGTCGCGACCTTTTGGCTGCATGTAGACGTCGACGTCCTGGACCCGTCGGTGATGCCGGCGGTCGACGGTCCCGTCAACGGAGGAATATCGATCGGCGAACTGGGGCATTTGGTCAGCGCGATCGTGTCGGATCAGCGCTGCGTCGGGATGGATATTACGGTGTTCGATCCCGATGGCGATCCCACCGGTGAATACGGGAGGGCCTTGGTGGACATGCTGGTGTCCGCCCTCACCTGACTGAGGCTAATAGTGCTTCCACTCGGTCCGTGAGTACTCCACGATAACCGGGTCGATCAAGGTATTGGGCGGTAGATCGCGCCGTTGTCGATCGACGGGGAAACTCTGTGCCGCCGCGAGGCTCTCTGAGTTCATGGAGCGAAGCGGACCGATGCTGTCGTCCAGACTCAAAGTCGGCTTACCTTCGCTACTCACCGAGTGGAATCCCCAGTCGCCGAAGGTGGGCACGCTGACCCAGTAGGAGACCGGGTCGAACCCGGCTTCTTCCAAGGTCGAGGCGACCGTCCAATACGAATCGGGAGCGAAGTATGGGGATGAGGATTGAATCGTCATCCGTCCTTCGTCCCCCAAAGCTTGGCGTGCCAGGGAATAGAACTCGACCGAATAGAGCTTGGCGAGTTCGGTGGAGTCCGGGTCCGGCATGTCGACGATGATGGTGTCCCAGGTGTCGTTCTGCTCCCGGAGCCAGGTGAAGGCGTCGTCGTTGACGACGTCGACTCGATCGTCGTGCATCGCCCCCTGGTTGAGATCGACGAGCCGTTCGTAGCTCATCGCCAATTCGGTGACCGCTGGATCCAGGTCGACCAATGTGATCGTGTCAACGTCGGGGTACCGTACGACCTCCCGTACCGCGAGTCCGTCGCCTCCTCCCAAGATCAACACGTCGTCACGTGGCCCGTCCATGATGGGATGGACAAGGGCTTCGTGGTAGCGATACTCGTCGACCGAGGAGAACTGTAGGTCGCCGTTGAGGAACATACGGAAGTCGTCGGTTTGAAACGGCGAGATCGATTCGGTCAGGACGATGTCCTGGTACTGGGTGGTATCGCTGTAGATGATGGGGTGGGAGTAGAACTCCTGCCGCGCCGAGGCCTCGATTTGCTTGGTGAACACGAAGACCGACACCAGCGACACCGCAACCAGCGCCGCCAGGCTCCCGGTCAGAATACGGCCGAGGCGAGTCAAGTCGGGACGGAAGACGGCGAACACCAACACCAGACCGGCGATGGCGTTGACCGCACCGACCAGAACGGCCCCTCGGATTTGTCCCATGAAGGGTAGGAGTAGAAACGGGAAGGCCAAGCCCCCGATCAGTCCACCCAGATAGTCCGCGGCATTGAGATCGGCCACCGCCGTTCCCGCCGATTGTTTCTTGATCCGCTGGAGAAGTTCCATCAGCAGAGGAATTTCCGCGCCGACCAGGCCTCCGATCAGAAAGGCGATGGTCACCAGCGGCGCGGTGTAGAGATGCAGCCAGGCGAAGGAGGCGTACAGGGCGACCACGCTGAGACCGCCGATTCCTGCCAGGGCCAACTCGATGAGTGCGAACGACAGCGCGGGACGTTTCTGGAGTGGTTTGGCGGCCAAGGCCCCCAACCCCATGGCGAAGACCATCACACTGAGCACAATCGATGCTTGCGCTGCGGTATTACCGATGAGATAGGCTCCGAGCGTGATGAGAGCCAGCTCGTATACCAGACCACAGGCGGCACAGACGAAAACCGTCGCCAAGAGAATCGCTCGTGACAAACGGGTGCGTTGAATCGGGTTGGGGACGGTTGCTTCTGCGGACGCAGTGGTCATGGTGCTCTCTTCTGAGAAATCGGGTGGGACGGGAAGATGTGTGTCGTGGACCGACAAGGTGGACCGTTACCGGAGGTAGACGGTGCGACCGGAGAAATCTTCCCGTCGCCGGGGACACTGTCTGTTACGACAATGCCATGGCGATGACGCCTCCGATCGCGATGTGCATGGTCGAGGTGACCCATACGGCAGGGTGCAGTTCCTCCGAGGTAACGATCTTGCCGAGTTTTCCGGGAGTAAGAGCGTCCAAGAGGAGGAACGCCACGGCCATGGCGGCGAGACCGATGGCTCCATACGTGAAAGTGCCGGCGAGCCCCTGTACCAGGTTTCCACTGCTGGCCCAGATTGCTCCCACGGTAATGATTCCGATTCCCAGGATATTGGACGACAGCAGTAGTGCGGCGTTCTTATTGCGTTCGGTCCAGATCAAGGTGCCGATGCGACCGGGGGTCAGCAGATCGACCAGGAAGTAGCCGATGATCATCAGGGCAATGCCGACCAGGCTGTACGAGGCGGCACCGATGATGTTGTCGAGGTAGTTGTCGTACATAGTGGGCTTGAATACCTTTCAATATGCCTCGAACCGTCGGTTCGAGTTCTGCTTTGTTCGTCACGGGTGCCTGAGGGCACACATCGCTGAATGATGTCAGACTGGGCGGCCGTTCCGGAAACGGGCGTCGGTTAAACTGCGTTTTTTCCTCTGGCTCAACGCATGTCCGTTTACGGCCACACCCGTATCGGGGCCGGGGTGTGGCCGTACGGCCGCCTAGACCACATGGCGTACACGGTAGGCCGGCGGGCGAGACCGCCTACTTGCCGCTTCCCCAGCCGCCACCGCGATAAGAGGAGCTCGGCGGAGTAGAGGACCAGCCGAAGAAGGCGAAGTGACTGCCGTAGTAAGACGATCCGCGCCGGTAGTTGAACAGCAGGATCTTCGACCCGGAACCGTTGCTTTCAATCGACACGATGTGCTTGGGGTACTGCAGGAAGTACATATTGTCCCGGTAGCGGTCACTGCGTTGATCGGTGTTCTCTCGCAAGTCGTTACGCACATCCCTGGGGCTCTTGGATGAGGTGAAGACACGGGCGTTCCCGTTGTCGTCGTCCATCGAGGCCGCGCGGGAATAATTGTCCTCAATATGGGAGGTGGGGTCTTCCCTGCGTGAATTGCAGGAGACGAAGACCAGGGAGAGGCACAGCGCGCCGATGACACCGATAACGATCCACATCGTGATCGAAATCTGACGTGCTTGCGTCTTCGCATCCTGGGTTTGGTCGTAGTCGTCGCTCATATTACTGAGCCTTCCTCTGTTTTCCGGGGGTCGTATAGGCGGATGGATGTCGTCCCAATCGTCGCGGGAACGACGATGATTGGGATCGGTCCAAGGTTTGTCAGGTCAGTGTAGTTGACGTACGCAACTTCTCGTGGTAACCACCTCACCGTATTGTGGATACGTATGGACTGTAGTCCATTCCATCTGGGTATCGCCAACTTCCAGCGCGGTGATCGCGTCGGGCGAGTCGCCGAAGACACCGATGAGCGTGCCGTCTCGGTGAGCTCTCGCCTGAAGTCCGCGAATCCGTGTGCGTAGGTCGGGCAGCGACAACGTCTCGACGACACAGGTGTACTCATGCCGCCATTGACCCGCGTTCTGTCCGAATTCGGAGGGAAGGTCGGGGTCGAGATCGGTTCGGTAGGCGAGGGTTTCAGCAAGTGTGCCCTCGGGTGTGGCCACCACCGCCTGATGACTCGCTCCCAACAACCGAAGGGAAAGTGCCAATGGGCCGCGTTGGGCCTCAATGGAATCCAACACGGGCAATGCGGGAGCGTCGGGGCGAAAGGTCAGGTTGGCGGCGGACACGTCGATAAAGGGAACGTCCAGTGCGGTAATCACGTGTCGGGATTCTGGTGGAAGATCGTGATTTGATTGCGGTCGAGTGTCAGACCGAGCCCCGCCTCCCAAGACCCGTCCTCGCCGAAGGCTTCGAAACTGATGAGTTTCCCTTCCGGCCCACGATAATCGTGATAGCGCACCGTTCCGTTCTCGGCGAGCCCCGTCGTCGCTTCGCTGGTGTACTTGGCTTTCCCGGATTCGTCGAGGCGGAACTTCTCACCCTCGTGTTCCACCGAGGAAGCACCCGGTTCCATGTCGGCGATCGGGATCTGGTCCCAGAGCACGATTTCCAAATCGGGGTCGGCCTCGACCGACAACCAACGTTTGACCCCCGTACCGGTGTCCAAGAAGTGTTCCGCCCAGGTGTAGTCGCCTTCCCGCAGACGCAGAGATCCGCGGACCGCGACGGTCTTGCCGTACACCTCGATCATGTCGCCGGCGGCGATCGTGCGGGGGTTTCCGCGTAGGATGTCGGAATCGCCGTCCGCGAAAGGGTCCTGAGGGGCGTTGTACTTGTCGTGCTCGGCCCGCTGCTTTTCCTTGACGCCCTTCCAGACCCAGTAAGCGACACCGGCCGCGGCCACGATAATGAGAATGATCAAAAGTGTAGTCATCACAGTCCTTTGGTCGGAACCGTTGAATTGGTGAGTGGATTGTACCTTTCAGAGGTGACCGCTTATTTTCACCTGAATCGTATCCGGAACGGTGACTCACGGTGGAACGCCGAAATGCGTCGCCGCCAATGGATGTCCCGGATGCCGTCGTTGAAATTCGTTTAAAACGGACTGGCCTCGAATTCATGATATCCGCCCGCTCCCAATCGGGACAAAGCCGATGGACCCGGTTGCGGTCGTCAGCGGTGTAGAGGTAGTGATGGAAGTGGCCGGCGGAAGTCGTGTGGAGGCGATGCCCCAGGGGGCCGTTGCGTTGTCGCGCGGAGTTGATCGGCTGTCATGGTGGGAGCTTGTCGCGACAAGTGCGGCTGCGGCCGTTGTGCCTGATGTCTCCATTTGTTAATCGTGTCTAGCGGGACGACATCGGGTGCAATTTTGACCATAGAGTTCTAATCTAGAGTTGAACCACAACGACGTGGCCTGAGAATTGATTTGGAGATGTAACGTGCTGTCGTTTATCGGTGATGAGGAATTTCCGGAGACCGTACCCGACCGGGATGAGATTTTGAATGAAGCGACCGAGGGTGCGCACGACGAGAATCTGGCAACGCTCATTCGGCTCTACTGGGGTCTGGTTGCCGATGACGACCTGATTGGTCGCAGTGCTGAACAGATCCGCGATATCACCGTCCACCATCAGGATTTGGCGTCCGTTCGTCAACCCGGCGAGTGCAATATCGACTTCGACTGTGAGCGCACCGAAGGCACCAGTGACGCCGATGCGGCGACTCGGATCGATGTCGTGTGCGACGATTCCCCGTTCCTGGTCGATTCTCTGACCGGGCTGTTCGCGCGGCACGGGCTCGACATTCACGTCTTCGTTCACCCCATCGTCGCGGTCAAACGCGATTCCGAGGGCCGCTTGTTGGAGGCTCCCGCTCAGCCCGGCGACGGTGAGGCGATGAACGAGTCCTGGATGCACATCGAGGTCCAACGGGTTACCGACCCGGACCTGCAGGAGACTCTTGAATCCGACATCCGCCAGGTACTGCGTGACGTCAAAGCGGCGGTTGCCGATTGGAAACCAATGCGCGCCAAGGCGTTGGAGATCGCTGAGAACCTGGAGAAGGACGGATCCGATCTTCCCGTTCCCGATAAGGACGTTACCGACACCATTGCTCTCATGCGTTGGTTGGCCGCCGATCGATTTACCTTCCTGGGATTTCGGCAGTATCGACTCGAGGGAAGCGGTTCGGAACGTGTCCTCGCGCCGGTCGATGGTACCGGCTTGGGGCTCAACGGTCTGCGGTCGGGGACGCCGAAGCCGCTGGCTAAATTCACTCCGGGCGCACGCGAGCAGATCAGTGCGAAACGCCTGCTGGTCATCACCAAGTCCAATGCGCGCTCGACGGTCCACAGTAATTCGTATATGGACTACATCGGGGTGAAGACCTTTGGCCCCGACGGAGAGCCGGACGGGGAACTGCGTTTTCTGGGACTGTTCACCTCTGCCGCGTACCTCTCCTCGGTGACCGAGCTACCGGTGGTTAGCCGTAAGGTCGACGAGGTACTGTCCCGCTCCGGGGTCACCCTCTCCTCCCATTCGGGGAAGGATCTGGTGACGGCTCTGGAAACCTATCCGCGCGACGAACTCTTTCAAGCCCGGACGGACGACCTTTTCGACACGGCCATGGGGGTTCTCCGACTGGCCGGGCGGCGGCGTCTCCGCCTATTCATGCGGCGTGACGCCTATGACCGTTTCGTCTCCTGCCTGGTGTATCTGCCTAAAGACCGTTTCAACACGGCTACCCGGCTGAAGATTCAGCGAATTCTGTTGGAACGCATCGGTGGGGCCGGAGTCGATTTCGACGTCCGCATGGGGGATTCGGCCTTGGCGCGTCTGCATTTCATCATCCGTCTGGATCGCACCAAGGAAATAAAGGACATCGATTCCGAAAGCATCCAGGTGGAGTTGGCGAACGCCACCCGTTCGTGGGACTCCGATCTTGCCTTTCAACTGGATCACCAAGTGGGAGAAGGGCAGGCACGGAAGCTGTACGGCATGTACGCCGAGGCCTTCCCGCCCGGTTACAAGGCCGATCATTCGGTGCTCGACGCGGTGAAGGACATCGCTTCTCTGGAAGTGCTTCATGACGAAGGCGACCTGGAACTACAGCTCTTCCGCGCCAAAGGCGACGAATCCGACGTGCACTTCAAGATCTATTCGGCGGGACAGTCGATTTCCATTTCGCACGCTCTCCCCGTCATGAAGAACCTCGGAGTCGAAGTGTCCGCCGAGCACCCCTACGAGATCAAACGCGACGACATGTCGCTGTTCCTCCACGACTTCTCAGTCACCTTGCCGGAGAACATGTCAGCCGGTGTACCGGAGGTACGGGCACGTTTCGAAAACGCCTTCCGAGCGGCCTGGACGAAAGAGACCGAATCTGACCGCTTCGACGAGCTGGTACTCATTGCGGGATTGACCTGGAAACAGGTGGTCATCCTGCGTGCCCTGTCGAAATATCTGCGTCAAGCCGGCCTGGTATACACACAGGACTTCATGGCCGACACCTTCCGGGACTATCCGGCGATCACGGCCGCTCTGGTGCGTTTGTTCGAGGCTCGCTTCGCTCCGGGCGTGGGCGACGACCGCCCCAATGCGATCGCTCGCATCGAAGAGGTACTGAGTTCCGAGCTGGAGCGGGTCCCCAGTCTGGACGCCGATCGGACGCTGCGCGCGTTCCAGACGTTGATCCAGACGATGCTGCGCACATCGTACTACCAGCGTGGGGAGCATGGACGTCCGAAGGAGAACATCGCCTTCAAGTTCGATGCTCGGTCCATCGACTTTCTGCCCCTGCCCCGGCCGGTGTTCGAGGTGTTCGTGTATTCGCCCAATTTCGAAGGGGTGCACATGCGCTACGGGAAGGTCGCCCGTGGCGGGCTGCGTTGGTCCGACCGTCGGGAGGACTTCCGCACCGAGATACTGGGGCTCGTCAAAGCCCAGGAGGTCAAGAACACCGTCATTACCCCGGTGGGTGCTAAGGGCGGGTTCGTTCTAAAAAAGACGGGCTTCGCCGATCGGGCGGCGTTCCAACAGGAAGGCGTGACCCGATACCGCCAGTTCATTTCGGCCCTGCTCGACATCACCGACAATCGCGATGCCGATGGAACGGTGATACCTGCGCACGACGTCGTTCGGCACGACGAGGACGACCCGTATTTGGTGGTGGCGGCCGATAAAGGTACGGCGACCTTTTCCGATATCGCCAATGAGGTGTCGGCCTCCTACGATTTCTGGCTCGGCGACGCCTTCGCCTCCGGCGGTTCGGTCGGATACGACCACAAGAAGATGGGTATCACCGCCCGGGGCGCCTGGGAATCCGTTAAACGACACTTCCGGGGAATCGGGAAGGACACCCAGACCGAGGACTTCACCGTCGTGGGAATCGGTGACATGGGCGGCGATGTGTTCGGCAACGGGATGTTGCTCAGCGAACACATCCGTTTGGTCGCGGCGTTCAACCACATGCACATCTTCATCGACCCCGATCCCGACGCCGCCACCTCCTTCGCGGAGCGGCAGCGCCTGTTCGAGACACCTCGAACGACGTGGGCCGATTACAATCCCGACCTTTTCAGTGAAGGCGGGGGCGTCTGGGACCGCAGTGCCAAGTCGATCACCATCACCCCACAGGTGCGGGAGGCACTGGGGTTGGACGCGTCGGTCACCGAATTGACACCGCCGCAGTTGATACAGGCGATCCTGCGAGCGCCGGTCGACCTCCTGTGGAACGGGGGAATCGGTACCTACGTCAAGTCCTCCGTCGAGACGAACGCCGCCGCCGGGGACAAGGCGAACGACAACGTCCGGGTCGATGGTAAGGAATTGCGCTGCACCGTTGTCGGTGAGGGCGGTAATCTGGGGTTGACTCAGTTGGGCCGCATTGAATATGCCCAGACCGGAGGTCGTATCACCACCGATTTCATTGACAATTCGGGTGGTGTGGACACGTCGGACCACGAGGTCAACATCAAGATTCTGCTCCGTACCGCGATGCTGCGTGGGCGGATCGAACCGGAGGCTCGCGACGAGCTGTTCATGGACATGGCGGATACCGTCGCGAACATGGTTCTGGGGGACAACTACCAGCAGAACCTGGCGTTGGCGTCGGCGACACAGCAGTCAGCTCGGTTGTTGCCGGTACACGTTCGCCTCATGAAGCACTTGGAGCGCGTTGCCGGTCTGGATCGCGAGATCGAGGGTCTGCCGAGCGACAAGCAGTTGAAGGATCGTGCCGCGCGCGGGCAGGGTCTGATGGAGCCGGAATTCGCCGTTCTGTTGTCGTACGTCAAGATTCATGCCAAGCGGGAGGTCAATGCTTCCAACCTTCCCGACGAAGCGTGGACCGACCAGGTACTGTACGACTACTTTCCCGGTCCATTGCAGGAATCCTATCGGGACCTGATGGACAAACACCCGTTGCGGCGGGAAATCGTCACCACGGCGGTGGTCAATGAGTGCGTGAACCGTTGCGGCACGACCTTCCTGTACCGAATCGCGGACGAGACCGGCGCGGAGCTGGTGGATATCGTGCGGGCGTACTTGATCATTCGTGACGCCTTCGGACTCCCGAAGCTGTGGCGGCGGATCCAGGATCTGGACAATCGTGCCGCGCAATCGGCTCAGATCGCGGCACTATTGGTGCTACGGCGTGCCCTGGATCGTGGGGTCCGGTGGCTGATTCAGCATCGGCGTGCGCCGTTGAGCGTGGAGACGGCACGGGAACGTCTGGTTCCGGCGATTCGTTCGTTGCTGCCGAACTTGAACGAATACCTGGTTGGTTCGGAGGCCGACGGCTTTGAGGAGTTCAAGGCGCAGTTGGTGGACAAAGGTATCGAACCGCAGCTGGCCGATGAGGTGTCGTCGCCGGTCTACGGTTTTGGTTTGGTCGATGTGGCGGATGTGTCGCGGCACCTGGGCGTTGACCCGACACGGACGGCACGGGTCTACTACCACATTGCCGCCGAACTCGGTGCGGACGCGATCTTGAACCAGATTTCGGCTCTGCCGCGCCGTAATCGGTGGCAGTCGTTGGCGCGTGGGGCGCTGCGATACGACTTGTACGGTGCGTTGGCCAGTTTGACCGCCGCGATTGAGTCGGAGTTGGACGGTCGTACTCCGGCGGATGCGGTCGCCGACTGGGCCAAGGGGCTGGGTAGCACCATGGACCGAATCCGACAGGGTGCCGCAGAAGCGGAGCATTCCGACGAAAAGCTGGCCGTCCTGTCAGTGGTTCTGCGTCAGATCCGTTCTTTGATCGAGACCGCGGACAACTAGAAATCGAACAGCATTTACTGAGGTGGATTCGAATAGTGCCGTCCGGATGGCACGGCACGTGCCTTTTCAGACAGAGGCCCGGGAACACTAAGTGTCCTTTCGAATCCACCTCAGTGCTTTTCACGGGGGAGCACGTTTCGGATATATCGGACGCATAAAGTCTCCGATCGGTAATGCCCGGTGAAATGAAGCATGTCTGTCATGCCTACTGGATTATAGTTTAATTGCAGTTCACGGCCATTGTTTCTGATGTTGCGTGCACATTGTGGTGTATTACTGCGCGTTTTCCGGCATGGGCGAGCATTAAGTTGCAGTCACTGGGGGCCATTTCCTCATGAGCGTCAAGCTGCGATAATATCGGAAAGTGACGAGACTTGATCTTGTTTTCCATAAGTGAAGAGCCGATAAGTACCGTTTATCATCACAGATAAATATGATGAGATACCGCCCTTGCCCCCTGGAACCAGGTTTGTGCCACATAGGAGCAAAATAATGGCCGATAAACGCACCCCGGGTGTCCCGAAGCTACTGCGTGTGCTCAACGATCAAGCCGCGATGAAATTGTTGATGGAAAAGGGACCGCAAACCCGTGCGCAGCTGGCGGAACATACGAATATGTCCAAGGTGACCGCTTCGCAGATCGTGGAGCGTCTGCAACGTCGCGGTCTCGTAGAAATCGTGGGCACGAAGTCCGGGGGGCGTGGACCGAACGCCGCTTTGTACGCGCCGGTCGCCAGTTATACCTATGTTGTCGGAGTCGACGCGGGGCCGCACTCGGCCCGAGCCGCGTGTGCGGACTTTGCCGGACGCATCGTGGGCGAGGCCCATGCGGAGGTGGGCGGCTCCAGCGAACCGGTCTCGGTGGTTCGGGGCGTGGTTCACGAAGCCGTCGCCAACGCCAATACCGACCTGAGTAAGGTCAGCCGTATTGTTCTGGGGACCCCCGGGGTCATCGACCCCGAAAGCGGCGAGATCGGCTTCTCCTGGGACCTGCCGGCATGGCATCGTGGGCTACTCACCGCCCTGAATCAGGAATTCAAGCCGGAAGTCAGCATTGAAAACGACGTCAATCTGGCGACCATCGCCGAACAACGCTACGGCGTGGCGGCCGGGGCCAGCGATTTTCTCTACACCTGGTATGGCCAGGGAATCGGTCTGGGCGTTATTCTGAACAACGAACTCTACCGGGGGCGCACCGGTGCGGCAGGGGAAATGGGTTTTCTCCCCGTTCCGGGCGGTGAAGT
This sequence comes from Haloglycomyces albus DSM 45210, assembly GCF_000527155.1. Classification (NCBI taxonomy): domain Bacteria; kingdom Bacillati; phylum Actinomycetota; class Actinomycetes; order Glycomycetales; family Glycomycetaceae; genus Haloglycomyces; species Haloglycomyces albus. The sequence goes on from NZ_AZUQ01000001.1 coordinate 2,218,994, forward strand.
CCCCAGCAGTGGTGTGGTGACTCGACTCAGCCAAGGCTCCTACCAACGGGTTCTCGGTGGCGAGGCCATCGCGTCGCTGGCAGACGACCACGGTTATGACACGACCGATCCCGCCGAGATTTGTCAGCGAGCCCTGTCCGATGGGGATAACGGCAGTGCGCTCTTGGATGAACTGGCACGCCGCATCGCCTACGGGGTGGCCGCCTCCTGCATCGTTCTGGACCCGGCGGTCGTCGTGCTGGGCGGACCGATCGGATATGCGGGTGGTTTGGAACTGGCCGAACGGGTGGCGGCTCAGACCGCCCAGATCGCTCCGGTCAACCCGAACGTAGTGGCGGGCACCGTTTCCGAGGACACCGTTTTGCGCGGTGCGATCCGCGCCGGACTGGACGTCGTGGGCAATCAACTCTTCGAAAGCTGAACGTGCGAGCGGGGTGACCCCGCCCGCACGTACTCGATCCGGTTGCTCGGTGATCGGTCGTGCCACCGGAACGACCATGTGTCGGTTAGGAAATGTCGCGCTTGCTGAACGAAAAGGACGATATTGCCAGCAGGACGCCGGTGACGATGAGCATTCCGATCCCCACGGAACCGTAGGTCAGGGTCATTTCCTCCGCTTTGACCGGACCGGGTTCGAACGGCCCGGTATCGGGCCAGTGTTGCAGCGTGACCTCCCCGTCAAGCCATGCCTGCGTCCAGATGGTCACCGACCACAGCTCGGGGTACTTCACTTGTAGCGCGAGGGCGGCGAAACCGACCAGCATCGTATTGAGGATCAACAGTGCGGCTACGATTCCTCCGGCGATGGCGGTGTGGCGGCCCAAATAGGTGATCGTGGTACCGAACATCGTCATGAACAGTCCGAGAACGACGGCTCGTACCGTCCCGGCGAGGAGGTCGGACCACCACTCTCCGTCCAATGTGCCGATTTCCCCTTGCAGAGCCGCTGCGGCGTACAGCGCGAGGAATACGACGGCAATAAAGGCGGTCAGCGCCACAACGGTGACGGTCAGAGCGGCAGCGAGTTTACTGTAGAACACCTGCATTCGGTTGGGATGCCACAGCAGGAGGTTCGATATGCCACCGGAACGCCATTCGGCACCGATCAGTGAGGACGCCAAGATCAACATCAACAATCCGGCTATGACGGTGAGAGGTAGGATATAACCGGGCGCGTTCTCAGAAAAGTTGAAGGTCGAGATGACCAGATCGTAATAGTCCTCTTTGTCGTCCGAGTAGCCCATGTGCTCACATGGTTCTTGCACCGCTTCGCCACTGTGGGGATCGGTTTGCTCGGTTGGAGGGTTTTCCTCGCACTCTTCGATTCGTTGTTGGTCGTTTTCCCACATCCGTTCGGCTTCGGCGCGTTGGGAGGCAGTGGGCTCGGCCTGACTGGTCAGGGCGGTCAATCCGGATACCAATAGTACGATTCCCAGCGCGAGAATCATGAAAACCCAGGTCAAGCGGCGATGGGTTATTCGTCTTAGTTCGGCGAGAAAAAGGTTCATTGTCCCCTCCTGGGGAGTCAAAGTATTCGGCGGATTATTGATTCTTGTAGGTGGAGTGTCTCAACGGTGGTTGTCGGCCGTTATGTGCGACGTACGTGGACGTCCCGGAAAGCAAGGAACGTACGAGCAGAATCCTGTCCGCTCGCACGTGTCGGCGATAGCGCGTGGAGGCCACGCCTTGGAACGCCGACTTTCGTGATCCACGATTGGCGAACCCTTAGGCGATGTCCCGCTTGCGGAACGTCCATGAGGACAGGGCCAGCAGGACGACGGTTGTCACCAGCATCGCAATCCCGACCGTTCCGTAGGTGAGCGTCATGGTTTCCGGTTCCGTAACGACGTCGGCTGATTCGGGAAAGTGCGTCAGGGTCAACTCGCCGTCGAACCAGGCGTTCACCCACGTGTTGAGCGACCACATCTGGGGGTACTTCAACTCCAGAGCCAGTCTGGCGAATCCGACCATCAGCATGTTGAGGATCAGGGTCGCGGCCACGACCCCTCCGGCGATGGCGGTGTGGCGACCCAGATAGGTGATCGTGATTCCGAACAGTGCCATGAACATGCTCAGTACCACCGCGCGTCCTGCCTTGGGAAGAAATGCGGCCCACCATTCTCCATCCAAGGTGCCGACGTCCCCTCTCACAGCCGCTGCCACGTAGTAGGCGAGAAATACGATCACAATGAGAGCAGACAATGCGACGGTACAGGCGATGAGACTAGCGGTCAGTTTGCTCCACAGGACCTTCATGCGAGTGGGGTGCCACAGCAGGAGGTTCGACATGCCTCCGGAGCGCCACTCGGCGCCGATCAACGACGATCCGAGAATCAACATCAGGAGTCCGCCGACCACCGTCAAGCGAAGAATGAAGTACGGGGCCTCATCGGAGAAGACGAACGTCGAGGTGAACATGTCGTAGTAGTCTTCTTTGCTCTGCGAATAGGCCCTGTCCTCGCAGGTGAAATCCGGATCATCGTTTGCGGGCGGAGGACTCTCTTGGCACTCCGCTACACGTTCCTGGTCGGCCGCCCACACTTCTTCCGCATTGGCCAACTGGCTGGGAGTGGGTTCCGTGTGGCTGGTCAGGGCGGTCATTCCCGACGCCAGCAGGACGATACCCAGTGCAATGGCCATGAATATCCACGTGAGCCGGCGGTGAGTGATGCGTCGCAGTTCGGCGAGAAAAAGGTTCACTGCGCCACCTCTCGTGAAGCGGGAGTCTCCTCGTGCGCAACATCGCCGCCATCGTGGATGGACTGTCCCACCGGTACGGCCTCGCCGTTCTGCGGTGCGGTTCCGGTAAGCTCCAAGAAGACCGCTTCCAGGTTCTTAGATTCCGACGACAAGTGGGTCAAGTAGACTCCCCCGTCGGCGAGGTGTCGGGTGACCTCCGATGGATCGTTGATTCCGCTGACTCGGAAGTAGTCGTCGCCGTTGCGCGATACGGAGGCCCCCTCCAGGCTCTGGAGTACCTCCTCGGCTCGTGAATGGTCGTCTTCGTCCACCTTCAGCTTCAAATTCGTGCCGGAATGTTGCTCGATGATATCGTCCACCGGTCCGGTGATAATGCGCCGCCCCTGGGTAACGATCGTCATCGTGTCGGCCAACTGCTGAACCTCGCTGAGCAGGTGTGAAGAGACGATGACCGTCACGCCCTTGTCGTGTGCCAAGTGCTGCAAGAGTTCCCGCATTTGATGGATACCGGCCGGATCGAGACCGTTGGCGGGCTCGTCCAGAATCAACAGGTCGGGGCGCTTCAGCAGTGCCTGCGCGACTGCCAGGCGTTGGCGCATACCAAGCGAATACCCTTTGATCTTTCGGTCCGCTTGGTCGGGCAGGCCAACGGTGTGCAGTACTTCGTCGACCCGCTCTTGGGGGAGGCCCGCGCTCTTGGCCAAGAGGCTCAACGTGGTTCGGCCCGTGAATTGCGGAAAGAACTGGGGAGACTCCACAACGGCGCCGACGCGGTGGATGACGGACGGCAGTTTCTCGGGAACCGATTCTCCGAACAGTCGCATCGAACCGCCGTTGACCGAAATCAGGCCCATCAGAGCCCGCAAGGTGGTGGTTTTACCGCAACCGTTGGGGCCTAGGAATCCATGGACCTCACCTTGATTGACGGTCAAATCCAATCCGTCCAGCGCGTGGTGCGTGCCTTTGAGGACACTGCGATAGGTCTTACGGAGACCCGATATTTCAACTACAGCTGTCATTGGAATTTCCTAACAAATCGTCACTTTCGAGTAGAATACTCGGTATCCTTTATCGCTCTGCGGCGGCCCCCACTGACTCACGCCATACCGCGCACAGTTCCCGGACGAAGTGTGTGATTCGCATGATTAGATTGTGTACGTGGGACAAGCCGAAGCAATCATTCAAACCGCCGACCTGACCATTCGACGCGGTACCAAGAACCTGCTCAACCATATCGACTGGCGCGTAGAAGCGGACCAGCGCTGGGTTATTTTGGGGCCCAACGGTGCGGGTAAAACCACCCTGCTTAATCTGGCCGCCGCCCGTTCACACCCGACCAGTGGCACCGTCGACGTCCTAGGGGAGAGGATTGGGAAGGTGGACCTCTTCGAGTTGCGACCGCGCATCGGACTGTCGACGACCGACGTCGCCGCCTCCATCCCCAGCGAGGAAACGGCACTTGACGTCGTTCGTACCGCCGCTTGGGCCGTGGTGGGCCGCTGGCGGGAGGAGTATGATTCCTATGACACCGAAAGGGCTCAGTCCCTTCTCAATTGGCTCGGTATCGGTGATTTCGCCGAACGCAGTTTCGGGACACTCTCGGAAGGCGAGCGCAAGCGCACTCTCATCGCGCGTGCCCTGATGACCGATCCGGAACTGTTGTTGCTGGACGAGCCGGCGGCCGGACTGGACCTGGGAGCCCGCGAGGCGCTGATCGCCACACTCTCGTCGCTTGCCGCGGAGGCGTCCTCGCCCGCCATGGCGGTGGTGACGCACCATGTCGAGGAGATTCCCCCGAACTTCACGCATGTGCTGATCATGTCCGACGGCGATGTGGTGGCGCAGGGTCCGATTTCGGAGACCCTGACCGCCGACGCCCTGACCAAGGCTTTCGGAATGCCTCTGCGTCTTGATTATCACGAGGGGCGCTATGGAGCGAGGGCGGCCTAATCCAGGGACGTCGGAAAAGATGAGGACAGACTGTACGAGGTGAGAAGTGGAGCAGGTGAACCGCCGCAGAGGTCGGCATCCGTGGTTGACCGCTTTGATCGGAATCATGGTGGTCGTGCTCGTGAGTTCACCGACCCATGTGGTGCAGCCGGTGAACCTCACCGCGCCACCGCCGGTCACGTCTGACTTGGATGCCGAACTAGAACGCTTGCGAGCGGAGGCCGACGTCGACGTCTATGACACGCCCAAGGAAGCGGTGACGGCGGCACGAGAGGAACCGCGGTTGGCCCGGGAACGTGTACAGGCGGAGCCCAAGGGAGCCACGGGAAGCGTGGAATCCGCCGTACGTCTGCTCGCGGCCGACCCCACCGATCTGGCGGCGAACGTGCAGGCGGAGTTCTTCGCCGGTCTGGGCGCGGATGTGAACGACTGGCTGGCGGTCGTGTTTCCGCAGGAGATGATGAACCTGGACGGCGTGCCGCTGGACAGTAAACGATTGGCGGCCGACGTGACCGTCAGCGCGGCCCTCGAGGAGTCTCAGGGTTTCGATTCCCCTCCTCGCCCGTGGCACACGGGCGAGGGCCGTCCACAACGTCCCGACCTCAGCGAACTCCGGACCTCGGGACGTGACTTCGTTTACGTCGATCCCTACCTCAACGACGGGCACGGCGCGTGGATCGAAAGCGTCGGGGACATCGATGCCGCTGAGAGTCTAGCGATCCTGGTTCCAGGGGCTGCCGCGACGATCGACAACCACAATTTCGACCTTTATTACCAGCGTGCAAAGAGCCTGGTGGACGCGGAGGACGGCGATCTGGCCGTTCTCGTCTGGGCCGGTGCTCCGTGGCCGACCGGCTGGGTGGAGTCCTCCTGGGCCGATTGGTCTCAGGTCGCGGGGAAACGGCTGGCTCGATTCAGTCGTGACATCGGCACACAATATCCGGAGAAGCACCTGACGGTCATGGGGCATTCGTACGGTGGGGCCGTCGTAGGTGAGGCCGAGCGGCACCCGATGACGGCAGAGGCGGTTCTGCATCTGGCGTCGGCCGGTATGGGCCACGGAGTGGGTGGACCGGACGACTACTCTCAACCCTGTCGTGATCGCTACGCGATGACCGCTCCCGGTGACCCGATCTCCTATGTGCAAGGTGTGCCGGATTTTCCACTCCTGGGCCATGGGGAGGATCCGGCGAAGTTTCCCGGGATCGTCAACTTGGAACCCGGTTATCTCCCCAGTGCTCCCGATTCGGTCGACGACGAAGGAGAGCCCTTGTCGGAGAAAGGCATTCTCGGGAAGAAGGTCGAAGGAATGCATTCCCACTCGGAGGTCTTCTATCCCCATTCCGACGCATGGGAGAACGTGCTGGCCTTCATGACCGACCGGGAGCCGGCTCCGGCTGCGGAACAGCCGGAATCCTATGAATGTTGAACCGCGGCGGAACGCTCGTCGGGCTCGAGGAGCAATTCGAGGTGCTTTTCCACCACCGGAGTCACTTCCTCCACCGTCACTTCACGTCCCAGCTCGCGACTGAGGCTGGTGACGCCGGCGTCGGTGATCGCGCACGGCGCGATACGGTCGTAAAAGCTCATGTCCGGATTACAGTTGAGAGCGAAGCCGTGCATGGTTGTCGCCCAGCGGACGCGCACTCCGATGGCACAGATTTTTCGTTCGGGTCCTTGGTCGTCGGCGGGAAGCCAGACGCCTGTCCGATCCTTCATGCGACCGCGAGCCGAGGTGACTCCGAATTCGTGGCAGACGGCCGAAATCAGATCTTCGACCCGCCGCACGTAAGCGACGACGTCCACTCCGTGTTTCAGTTTGACAATGGGGTATCCGACGATCTGTCCCGGCCCGTGCCAGGTGATCTGGCCACCTCGGTCCACTGTCACCACCGGTGTGTCGTCTTGGGGAAGCGCCCACGCCTGGGTACGGCGACCTGCGGTGTAGACGCTGGGGTGCTGTAGTAGGACGACGGTGTCGTCGATGGCGTCGTCGATGCGTTCTTGCTGGAGTTCCTTCTGCCAGTCCCACGCCTCGCGGTATTCGATGAGGCCTCGATGCAGCACATGAATCTTTGACACGCCATTAGTCTAGCGCGCCGCCCAAGAGTTCGATGATTCTCGAATTAAAATGGGTGCACATGAGGTAGTCGTGATGACTCGCAGTGTTGGGGAACATAACGGTTTGAAAACACCTGAGCAACATCCCGCACCCAGGGGATGAATTCGGTTTGTGTACGACGTAGAGTCAGAGAATCCCCCGACACGTATGCGCGCGTGTCGAGTATCAACAACGTTGTTAATCAGAACTTGAATGGAGACGCGAATGCTGCGTAAAGCAGGACGTGTGCTGGCCCCGATAGCGGCCGGAGCCCTTCTGTTCACCGCCGCCTGCGGTGACAATGTCGGAACCGAGGACGTTGAAGAGGGCGAAGACCGCGACACCATGGAACTGGGTACCGGTTCCACCGGAGGTGACTACTACCCCTTCGGTACCGGCATCGCCGACATGTGGTCGCAAAAGACCGACATTAAGGTCAGTGGTATTGAAACCGGAGCGTCGGTTGAGAACCTCACCAAGATCAGCCAAGGGGAGATGGACCTCGGTATGGCGGTGAACGGCACCGCCACCGGCGCTCAGGCCGGGGAAGGCGACTTCGCCGAAGTCGAGGCGAACTTCCAGTTCATGGGGAACCTCTACCCCGAGGTCATGCACATCGTCGCCACCGAGGAATCGGGGATCGAAACGATCGACGATCTCGAAGGACAGCGCGTCGCCCTGGGACCGGACGGTTCGGGTACCGCGGCGCTGTCGGAGACCATTCTGGAAACCGCCGGTGTCGAAGTGGACGGCTTCCACGACGGTTTCGGCGACGCCGGTAACAAGATGCGTGACGGTCAACTGGACGCCGCCTTTGGAATTCTCTCGGTACCGTCCTCCACGATCACCGAGGTCGCCAATGCCATTGACATCAACTTCGTGGAGATTCCCAGCGAATTGAGCGAAGAGCTCCGTTCCAACGATCCGACGATGTCCACCTACACGATTGAGGACGGTGACTACGAAGGCGTCTCCGGCGACTGGACCACCGTTTCCAACTGGGCCTCGATCTACTGTGACCCGGCACTGAGCGAGGACCAGGTATACGAACTGACCAAGGCGCTGTACGAGGACATCGGCGACGTCAGCCACGCGCTGTCGGGGAACGTTGAGATCGAAAACGCCGTGAAGGGGCTGCAGGGGATTGAAATCCACCCCGGCGCGAAGCGTTACTTCGAGGAGCAAGACCTCCTGTAAGGGTCGTGTTGCTACCTGCGAATCGCATGTGAGACGCATGCGGGTATAAAGAATAAGGCTCTCTTGACGTCAAGAAGCCCTTAGCGCGATAACCAGGCGAGATATAACTCGCCTGGTTATCGCGCTAAGAGAAGGAATCATCTCCGAATCGGTCGCGGGTCATCATCACCCGCAATCCGAAGCAGCGGATCCTGTTGGGACCTTCCGCCGATATACCGTTCAGTTCGATCGTGCGGTTGACGCGACTGTGACGACCGGAAAGCGTCGGATCGGTGACGATGCGGTGGAACGGGGTCTGTTGGAGGAGAGGTATCGGGTTGCGCGCGGATCGAGTCCGGTGCGACCGGTTGACGACGATTGTGGTGAGATCCCATTTCACCAGGCAGTGCAATTCCCCGGAAAGGCGTGATCGATGGCGAATGCGCAGACCGATGCGAACGACGCATCGGAGGAGACGGTCGCCTATGACCGCGAACAAGCGGCCCGTGACATTCAAGCCCTATCGCAGGCAGAGCCGGTTACGGAAACCGGACCGATCCGCACCGACCTCAGTGCGGTATGGAAATGGATCATATGGACCATCGCCCTCAGTATGAGCCTGTTCCATCTCTGGATGGGATGGCGCGGAACTCTTCCGACGCTGGAGAGTGGTTCCATACACCTCGCCTTCGGGCTGGCCCTCATCTTCCTCGCCTATAAGCCCAGACGAGGGCGGGAATGGGGCCTCGAGGAGGAATATCGCGGTCCGGACGTATCTCCGGCTACGCGAATCCGGGGGTACCTTTTCGGCACCGAATCCGGTCGAGGCGTGATATGGACGGCTCTTCTGGTGGGGATTCTCCTCTACCTGACGTCGATCGCCGAAATGAACGTCGCGATCATCGTTCCCTCCTTGGCGGTCATCGCGCTGGTGCAGTCCACCCGAGTACTGCGCCTCGACTTCGGTGGGATTCCCGTAGCCGACGTGGTACTCGCCGTCTTGGCGGTGTGGGCCGCCTACTGGATCTTTACCCACCAACGGCAGGAATTTTGGCGCGACGAAGGTGAATTCACGGCAGCGGCACTGGCGGCGGCCACGGTGGGAACCTTGCTGGTGCTGGTAGCGGCCGTTCGCGCGGTTGGTCTGGCGCTGGGAATCGTCTGCGGTCTCATGTTCGCCTATGCTCTGTACGGACGAGCCATGCCCGACTTCCTGTACCACGGTGGCCGCGATCCGGAATCGATCCTGGAGACCTCGTTTCTGGGTACCACGGGTATTTTCGGCACCCCCCTCCAGGTGTCATACACCACAATATTCCTATTCATGATTTTTGCGGCCTTGCTGCAGTCCACCGGAATGGAACGCTTCTTCACCAACCTGGCCCTGGCCCTGGCCGGGAAACGAGTGGGTGGAACGGCGAAGGTCGGCGTCATCACCAGTGTTTTCTCCGGAACCATCACCGGTTCCTCGGTGGCCAATACGGTGTCCAACGGCGCGTTCACCATTCCCATGATGCGCCGCTCGGGCTATAAACGAGATTTCGCCGGTGCGGTGGAAGCGGCGTCGTCGACCGGTGGACAGATCGCTCCGCCGATCATGGGTGCGGGGGCCTTCCTTATGTTGGCTCTCATCGGAAACGGCGTTACCTATCGCGAAATCATGCTGGTGGCGATCGTTCCGGCGGTGCTGTTCTTTACCGCGCAGTTCATCATCGTCCACTATGTTTCCAAACGGGAGGGGATTACCGGGCTTCCCAAGGAGGAACTACCGAACGGACTGCGACTACTGCTGCGGCAGGGATACCTGCTATTGCCGCTCGTGGTCATCGTGGTCATCATTTCCTCCGGTAAGACGGCCAACGCCGCCGCCTTTGAGGCGATCTTCTGGACCATCGGAATCAACTTCGCGGTACAGCTGATTTTCTTCCTGCGTGGATTCCTGAAAGCCGACGCGGACGGAGGTCGTTGGGCGGCAGGGGTTTCCGCTTGGAAGCGGCTGGACTATCGCCTGACTCCCTTCGCTTTGCTGCAAACCTTGGTGAACGCGGCGAAGATGGCGCTCCCCGTCGTGGCGGCCACGGCGGCGGCCGGAATCATCGCCGGAATGATCAACGGAACCGGACTGGGCGGTTCCCTGGGAACCCGTCTGCTGCGGCTGGGACAGGACTTGGGAGCGGATATACCGTTCATTGACAATGCGGAACTGTACTTGGTTCTGCTCTTCACCGTCATCGCCTGCTTGATTCTGGGGATCGGATTGCCGACCACGGCGAACTTCGTGGTGATGTACACCGTCGCCGTGCCGACCGTGGTCGAACTGATTCAACCGCGATACGACGCCATCGGATTGACCGAACTGCAGGTCATGATCGTGGCCTCACTGTTCGTGTACTACTACGGCGTACTCGCCGATATCACTCCACCGGTATGTTTGGCGGCCTTCGCGGCGGCCGGAATTTCGGGGGGATCTCCGATGAAGACCGGTGTTCAGTCGGTACGAATCGCGATTTCCGGATTCGTGGTGCCGTTCGCGTTCATTTTGACCCCGGAAATGCTGATGCTGGGTGGCGACTGGCTGGCCTCCGGCGTAGCCATCGTGGCCGCTATCGCTGGAATTACGGCCATTGGAGCGGCCTTCGCCGGATTCTGGGACGTCAAACTGCTGTGGTATGAACGCCTGGGTCTGTTGGCGGCCGGTGCGCTCCTGCTGGGAGGTTCATGGACCACCGACCTTATCGGTCTAGTGGTGGGAGGACTGGCATTGGCCTCGCACTTCGCCCGCAAGAAGGCGGGGCGAGGAGAGACCGTGCAGCCTACCGCCGGATAGGTAGGTTCGCCCGACGGAAAGGGCCGGAAGTCGCTCACCGACTTCCGGCCCTTTCCGCGTCGAGACTTCGAAACCGGTCGGTGCGACGGCGTGTCACGGAGGTCAACGACGACTCGCTTGCTAATCTGAGCTTATTAATAATAGTAATCGTTTTCAACAAGCGACACGATAAGGAGCTCGGAGTGAAAATCGCATTCGTCGGTAAGGGTGGATCGGGAAAGACGACCCTGGCTTCGCTGTTCGCGCGTCACGCGGCTGACGCCGGAAGCCGAGTCATGGCGCTGGACGCCGACATCAATCAACATTTCGCCACCGCTCTGGGGATGGACCCGGAAACGGCCGAACGGCATCCGCGCTTGGCCGAGTACATGAGCGATCTGAAAACACTGCTCCGGGGCTCGAATCCACGTATTCCGAACAACGACCTCATGTTGAAGACGACCCCTCCCGGGCCCGGTTCAACCTTGCTGACTCTCGAGGACGACAACCCCGTCTTCGAGGCGGCGTTCAGCCGGATCGGTGACATCCGCTTCGCCGCCACCGGGGGCTTTGACACCGAAGACCTCGGAATCGCTTGCTATCACTCCAAGGTCGGGGCGGTGGAGATGATTCTCAACCACTTGATCGATCGCACGGATGAGTTCGTGGTCGTGGACATGGTCGCGGGGGCGGAGGCCTTCGCCTCCGGCATGTTCACTCGATTCGACCATACGTTCCTGGTTTGCGAACCCACCCTGCGCAGTGTGGGGGTTTACGAGCAGTATGCGGCCTATGCGGCCGATTACGACGTCAATATCGCCGTTATCGGAAATAAGATCGACGAAGACGACGATATCGAATTTCTCAAACGGCACGTCGGCGATGATCTCGCGGCGGTGGTGGGGAGGTCCCGATACGTCAAAGCCGCCGAACGCGGTGTCGTCGGTCCGATATCCGAGCTGGAGCCGGACAACCGACAGGCGATCGACCGGCTGCACCGTTGCGCGACGACGGCGACCAAAAACTGGACCAAATTCAGCCGACAAGCTCATGAATTCCATGCCCGTGCCGCCAAATCATGGGGCAACGACCGTACCGGTTCGGATCTCACCCAACAGATCGTTTCGGATTACATCCTCGGCCCTCATCTTCTACCCGAGGTATAGCGCCTGTTGGCCATCGCGCCGATCCGCCCGTACCCGACATCTTGGGGATTGTCGTCTGGACGTTTTGCGTGCGGGAACGGCCATGGGTCGTTTAAGCGACAGCGATCGGCTCATTCCTTATTGACAATGATGTGCAACGTTCTGTGAGAGGAGAATCGTATGTCCCTTGACGTACCAGAACAACTATTGGCCAAAGCGGAGCGGGGAAACGTGGAGGACTCCGAATTCGTGGAGTGCATCCGCACGTCTCTGCCCTTCGCCTGGGAAGTGATCAGCCGGGTCGTGGACGATCTCAAGAACGGCGTCGCCTCGTCGACGGGTTCGACCCAGTTCGCCGACAACACCACGCCGCCTCCCGACGAGGTGTCGCGCGGGCAACTGCTACGAGTGCTCGCCTCCGACTCCATGCGGGACGTCCTGGAGCGGTACTTCGGAGTCAAACTGGCGTTTCAGAACTGCCATCGGGTTGCCGCGTTCCCGCCCACCGAGGTTTCTTCGGGAACATACCAGGCGTTCGTCTCTCCACGCGGACAGCTGTTGAACCAATCGCCGGAACTACGCGATTGTTAGGAATCGCCGCTTACCCACTTTCGGCTCGTATCGGCCTACCTCGTCGCGAGGTGGGCCGGAGCCGCTTATGACGGAAATGATCGACCTCTCACCGGGGTTACCGCCCTCGTGACGGCCTGTATTCTGGAGGCATGTCAGTTGCCGTGCGTGTGATTCCCTGCCTTGACGTCGATGCCGGTCGTGTGGTGAAGGGGGTCAACTTCACCGATCTCATCGACGCGGGCGACCCCGTGGAATTGGCACGAGCCTATGACCGCGCCGGGGCGGATGAAATTACCTTCCTGGACGTCACCGCTTCCAGCTCTGATCGCGAGACCACCTATGACGTGGTGCGCCGTTGTGCGGAGGAAGTGTTCATCCCCCTGACCGTAGGGGGCGGAGTACGCAGTGCCGCCGATGTGGACCGGCTCCTGCGCGCCGGAGCCGACAAGGTGGGTGTCAACACCGCCGCCGTCAACCGCCCCGAGCTGATCGGCGAGATCGCCGACCGGTTCGGCAATCAGGTTCTCGTGCTCAGCGCCGATATCGCCGCGGAGGCGGACACGGATTCCGGCTGGGAAGTCACCACCCGCGGCGGACGCCGTCGCACCGGTATCGACGCCTTGGACTGGCTACGGCGCGCGGAGGAACTGGGCGTCGGCGAGATCCTGTTGAACTCGATCGCCGCCGACGGCACGAGGGCCGGGTTTGACCTGCCGCTGATTTCGGCTGCTCGTGCCTGCGTCGACGTTCCGATCATCGCCTCGGGCGGGGCCGGGAGGCTGCAGGATTTTCCACCCGCCGCCGCGGCTGGAGCCGACGCGATGCTCGCTGCCAGCGTATTTCACTTTGGCGAGCTGGCGATTCCCGACGTCAAGACGACCCTGTCGGAAGCGGGCCATCCCGTTCGCCACGTGGTCTCCACCACCTGAATCGCCCACGTTTCCACTTCCCGGGGTGTCGGACCTCACGGGAAAACGGGGAATTTTGTACCGCAATATACGGTTGGTAGAGGTGCGGCCCACAGTGTGCCTGCCTCGCCGCCGAACCGATGCTCGATAAATCGGTTTGCTCTAAGAGTCGAAGTAAGGCATCATTGCTAGGCTGACTACTTGCCTGTCGGCAGGCAAGTTCGACTTTGAGGTGCCGATCGGCACCATCGCTGACGTTCAAGTAATGGCGAACTGGAACAGCCGGCAAGGATGAGCCGGTTCACCATCTCCTGAACAGCAGATAGGTCTGGAACGCACCCAAGGTGCAGTACTCACCCCAGGAGGCGCCGTATGAGTGAATCGACCATTGACGAACCTTCCGAGGCGGATTCAACTCTGCCCAAGCCTACGAACAGGCACATACTCCGGCGCGGATTTTCCAATCTCGTACATTCCGTGCGTCTGGAACCAAAGCTCTTCTCCTTGGCCGTTTCAGGAGCCGTAGTCAACTCGGCGACCCAGATCGGAGCGGCCTTCGCGATCGGGTACGTGGTGGACAACGTCGTCGTCCCCAGCTATGAACAGGAACGTTTTCTCGTGGGAACGGTGCTGGTCGGAATTCTGGCGCTCTTCGCCCTCTCGCTGGTGCGGTTCTGCTCCATGGCGACCCGCCGGATATTCGCCGGGTCCATGATGTACCGGGTACAGGCCCATCATCGTCGGAACATCACGCGGCGCTACTTGGCGTTGCCGATTTCCTGGCACCAGAAACACCCCACCGGAACTCTGTTGTCGAACGCCAACGCGGACGTCGAAGCCTCCACCCGTCCCTTGGCCCCGCTGCCCTTCGCCTTCGGTACGGCCTTCCTCATCCTGGCTTCCGTCGGAGTGCTGTTCAGCCTGGACTGGGCGCTCGCACTGGTGGCTCTGGGGTTGATTCCGACGCTCTTTCTGCTCAACTCCGTCTACGCCACGCGTGTCTCACCACGTGCGAAGCGAGCTCAGGAATTGCGGGCCGAGGTATCCGGCGTCGCGCACGAATCCTTTGACGGGGCCCTGGTCGTCAAGGCCATGGGGCAGGAGGAACAGGAGACTCTTCGGTTCCGCCGCTCTGCACATCGTCTTCGGGATGCCCTGATCCGCGTCGGGCGGATACGCGCCGCCTTTGAACCGATCATCACCGCGCTTCCCGAATTCGCGTCGGTGACCGTGCTCCTGGTCGGTCTGTATCGTTACCAGGGCGGGCATCTCAACCTCGATCAGCTGGTGACGGCCACGTTCCTGTTCACCGTCATCGCCTTCCCCATTCGTGCCATTGGATGGGTACTCAGCGAACTTCCCACCTCGGTCGTGGGACGTGACCGTGTCGACCGCGTTACATCGGCGACCGGTGACATGACCTATGGGACGGCGCAATTGCCACCCAGCGATACGGCCGCTCGTCTCGAATTCGACGAAGTGGCCTACGAATACCCGGACGGCACGGTGGCGTTGAAGGACGTCAGCTTCGCGATTGAACCGGGTGAGACGGTGGCCCTGGTAGGAGCCACGGGCGCGGGTAAATCGACCGTGGCACATCTGGCCACTCGCCTGATAGACCCCAGCGACGGGCAGGTTCGCCTGGACGGCTATGACAGCCTCGACCTGGACCACCCCAGTCTGGCGGCGACCACCTCACTGGTGACACAGATTCCGTTCGTATTCGATGATTCGGTGCGACACAATCTAACGTTGGAACGCTCTCACGTCGACGACGACGATGTGAAACAGGCTCTGGCGGCCGCTCAAGCCGACGGATTCATTGGAGAGCTGTCCGACGGCTTGGAGACGGAACTGGGGGAGCGCGGCGCGAGCCTGTCGGGTGGACAACGGCAGCGCCTCACCATTGCCCGAGCCTTGGCGGGTCAGCCGCGCCTGCTGATACTCGACGATGCCACCAGCGCGGTGGATCCGACCGTGGAGGCGGCGATTCTGACCGGATTGCGGAATTCCGCACAAGCGACGTCGGTTCTGGTGGTTGCTTATCGACGCGCCAGCATTGCCTTGGCGGACAAAGTCGTGTTCCTGAAAGACGGCCACATCGACGACATCGGCGGTCACCGCGAACTGCTACGGCGCAATTCGGCCTATGCCGATCTGGTAACCGCTTATGAACAGGCGGAAGCGGAACGCGAATTCGACGAAGAAGCGAGCACGACATGAGCGAGATATCGGAAGCAAACCCACTGAACACGGTTCGTCGTGGCCTGGCGCTGTCACCGGAGCTCAAGCGCGGACTCACCTTGACGCTTATTCTCGCCCTCTTCGCCACGATAGGGCGCATTGTGGTCCCGGTTTCGGTGCAGAACGTTCTGGACAACGGAATCCTCGGCAGCGGTGGGCCGGATGTGGACTACGTGGTCGGGGTGGCAGTGTTGGCCTTCGCCGTCATCGTGGTGACGGCTGTGGCGAGCTACTGGATGAACCGGCGACTCTTCGTCTCCTCGGAGACGGCTCTGGCCAACGTTCGGGAACGTGCGTTTCGGCATATCCACGATCTTTCGATGCTGCATCAGCAGTCGGAACGGCGTGGTTCATTGACCGCTCGAGTCACTACCGACATCGACCAGTTGAGTCAGTTCCTGCAGTTCGGGGGAATCCAGCTGGTCGTCGCGGGAGGGCAGGTTCTGGCCGCCTCGGTGATCATGTTCGTTTACTCGCCCGTGCTGGCCGTCGTCGTCTGGGCGGCGGTCTTCCCCGCGCTTTGGCTCGTGAAATGGTTGCAGCCCCGCTTGGCCGTCGCCTATACGAGGGTGCGGCTTTCGGTGGGAACCATGTTGACGCGGGTGTCGGAATCGGTGGTCGGAGCCAACGTCATCCGTTCCTACGGGATCGGTGCTCGGACCAGCCGACGACTGGACGATGCGGTGGAACATCACCGGGTCGCCCAACAAAAGGCCATGTATCGTTCGGCCTTTTCCTTTGGAGCCGGGGAAATGGCGAACTTCATCGTGCTCGCCGCCGTGGTGGCGTTCGGGACCTGGCAGGCCTCTAACGGACAGATCTCAGTTGGTGAGCTGGCCGCATTCCTCTTCCTGGTGACCCTGTTCGTACAGCCGATCGTGATGGGTACCGAGATCCTCAATGAGGCGCAGAACGCGGTCTCGGGTTGGCGTCGCGTACTCGATATTCTGGACACCGACCCGGACGTCGCCGACCCGGGAGAAGAGGGAGTGGAACTTCCCGAAGGAACCTTGGGTGCAACGTTCTCGGACGTCCGGTTCTCCTATACGGAAGACGAAGAGATTCTGCACGGGATCAATGTCGACATCGATCCGGGCAAGAAGGTCGCCATTGTAGGTGAGACCGGTTCGGGGAAGACGACCTTCGCGAAGCTGTTGACCCGGCTGATGGACCCGACCTCCGGAGCCGTCACGCTGTCGGGTGTGGACTTGCGGGAGGTCCGCTTCGAGTCGCTGCGACGTCGCGTCGTCATGGTTCCTCAGGAGGGGTTCCTATTCGACGGGACACTGGCCGACAATATCCGCTTCGCACGCCCCGACATCGACGATGCCGAGATTTACACGGCGTTCTCCGCCATGGGCTTGGACGACTGGGTGGATTCCCTCCCGAGCGGCCTGAACACCGAGTTGGGGGAAGCCGGCGAAAACGTCAGCGTCGGCGAGCGCCAGTTGGTCGCCTTGGTGCGTGCCTATGTCGCCGATCCCGACCTTCTCGTTCTCGACGAGGCCACCAGTGCCGTCGATCCGGCCACCGAACTTCGTCTGGCACAGGCTTTGGACGCGGTGACGCGGGGGAGGACGACCGTCATCATCGCGCACCGTCTGTCGACGGCCGAAACCAGTGACGAGGTCATCGTGTTCGATCAGGGACAGATCGTGCAGCACGGGCCGCACACCGATCTGGTGGAGCAATCGGGAACGATCTACGCCAATCTCCATTCGTCATGGATCGAGCAAACTCGGGCAGTGTAGACCGCGCAGCTTAACGTCGGACGTCTAACGTGCCGTCGGTCAGGACATTTGGTGTTCCGACCGACGGCACGTTCGCGTCGCCTAATCGGCTGTGGTCGATCGTTGCGCCAGGTGGGGGAGCCGACGCTTGACCATCCAGATGGTCCAAACCACCAGCAGTGCCGTCACCGGCCATCCCCCGACAAGGGTGGCGAGTCCCAACATTTCTTCCGCCTCGATTTGGTAGAGCCACAGGCGAAGGACGTTCTTCAGCAGGAAGACGACTCCCCATACGACGGTGACGAAGGACATGACCCGAAGGAGGCTCTTGTCCTCCCGCCATTCCTTCTTTCCGCCCAGCGACAGGATGGCGTACAGCCATCCGACGATCGGGTGTCGCACCAGACTGGAGCCGATCAGCGCGAACCCGTAGATGAGCCCTTGGATGACGCCCCATATGTAGAAGTTGCGGGCCTCTCCGGTCTTCCATGCCAACACCGCACCGATGGCGACTCCGAAGAGACCGTTGAGCGCGTACCGGACGGATTCTTTCCGTATCAGCCGAAAACCGGCGATGGCCAAGGCGGCCAGCACCGCGGTCGTGATCGCGACATGGAGGCCCTCGAAGGGGCCGACCTGATCGGGGAGCAGGGGGTTGAGAACTATGAACACCGTCAGGGGAACGGCGGCCTCGATAACACCTCGTGCACCGCCCAGCTGTTGTGACAGTTGTTCGGTGAACGGAGGTAGTTCGTCTTCCGGCCGAGTGCCGTTGGAGTCGATGGCCACAGGTCCCCTTTCGGTTTAACGTACCAATTCATAGTACGGGTTGTAGAACGTGAAAAGCCCGTCACGGTCGGCGACACGTCCAGCGACGCGGAGACGGGCTCCCGCTTCCAAGCCGGGGATGCGTCCCCGGCCCAACCAAATCAAGGTGGCGGTAGCGCTGCCATCGGAGATTTCGGCGCTGACCCGTAGCTGTTGCCCACCCGTTTCGAAGACCACCAACGTCAGTCGGCCCAGGATCGTGGCATACGAGCGCACGTCGAGGTCGGCGATCGGAGTTCGCTGAAAGCGGCGTCGCGAGCGCACGTCACGGTTCAAGTCGGCGGCGTAGAGTTCCTCACTGGGGGCGCTCAGCTTACGGAAGCCGGCGCGTAGGCGTTCGCTCCAGCCGGTCTCGTCTCCCTTGGCGGCGGGGCTCATAGGGCGGTCTTATTTCCGTGGCTTGGGCGACGGTTTACGGCGTACCTTGGGGGTTTTGGTGTCGCCGGCGGCGATGACCGCTCGGTCGGATTCGCCCCCTTGTTTTTTGCGTTCCTCGATCTGGGCCGCCGCTTGCTCGGCCATCTTGGGAGGCAGTCGCAACGGCAGGGGCTCCCGCACCGGCATGGCGTTGTTGCCTCGATCGACCACGATATTGCGGAAGGCCTCGGTGAGTTCGGGCGCGGCTTCGGGATTGGCCGCGATCTCGCCTTGGAATGTGGCGGTGAGCAGCCAGCGGGGTCCGTCCACTCCGACGAAGCGAACCGTGGAGGTTCCTTTCTTTCCGGGGACTTTGGCGACGATTTCGGTGCCCCATTCCCCGTCGGTGCTCTCGTAGCTCCCGCCCTGGGAAGAGATTTGAGCGACGATGTCTTCTTGCAGCTCGTCCCAGATTCCTTCGCTACGGGGAGCGGCTCGCAGCATCAACTGCATTCCGGATTTTCCGGCCGAAAGCGTCACCTTGCCGACATTGCCCTTGGAGTCGGTCTGTGCTTGAAATCCGACCCCACTGGGGATCGGTAGTCGGAACGCGCCTAGATCAAGTTGACGACCATTGTCGTCGTCTTCGAGAGCGTCCTTGACGTCGTAGGGGCCCGAGGTGGTGGCTTGCTCGACGGTGTTGTCGGTATCCGCCAGCGAGTCCAACACGGCTCCGTCGTCATTGCTACGTTTTTTCGACGACCGTCGGCGACCAAACACAAGCACTCTCCTTTTGGTTGTGGATCCGCTGTTCCGGGGGTCCGGCCGGTGGATGACTCCGATGTCCCGTCGGGTGCGGTATTCGGCCGCGGTGACGGGGACCCATCACATGACTACCTAACCGGTCATTTTAAGGCCACTGTGTCCACCCGATGAACCGTGTCCGTTGTCCCCTCGGCTTGAGTCGTCGAGCGAGCTCACGGGTACGAACCGGGCCTGCAGCACCGGCTGTATGACCAGCTGGGCGATTCGATCACCTCGGTGAATGGTGACGGAGTCGGTGCGGTCCAGGTTGATCAGGTTGACACGTATCTCTCCACGGTAGCCCGAATCGACGGTTCCTGGCGAATTGACCCCGGTAATCCCCAAACGATGCGCCAAGCCCGAACGCGGAGTGATGAAGCCGACGTACCCGTGTGGGATCTCGACCGCCACCCCGGTGGAGAACAGGGCACGCTCTCCGGGAGCAAGGGTGGCGTCGTGGGCGGACCGTAGGTCGGCACCGGCGTCGCCCGGGTGTGCGTATTCGGGTGGAGGAAGATCTGGATCGAGCAGCACCATGCGGACGGGCAGGGTATTTGTCGCGACATTTGGTTGTTCCACACCTTGAGTCTAAGACGTGACGGGAACGATCGAGGTCCCCGCCTCCGGGGCCCTTGCGAGTCATCGTTGTGTCGGTTCCGACGAAGCCGGAATCGAGGCGGCGTCGGCCGTGGGACTCCGAACACCGCCGTTTCTCGCAGGATCTTCGCGTGTTTTCCAGTGGGGTAGTCTCGGGGACGTGGCTGAGGGAAAACCGCTGACGAATAGGCCGAGGGCAGCAGAGGCCCCGGCAAAGGGGTATGAAGAACAGCTGTATCTACCTTGGTGGGGTTGGATCGCGGCGGTCCTCGTCGCCTTGGTGTTGGCCGCGATTTTCTACATGGGTGACAACGTCTGGTATCGCCAGGCCCCACTGTTTCTGTTTCCATTGATGGCCGTTGCAGGTCTCTGGTGGTTGGGGCGGATACGTCTGGCAGTCGACACCAATGGAGGCGATGATCGTCGATTTCACGTCGACGACGCCCAGTTGCCTCGGTGGGCCGTGGACCGTATTGAGGTTCTGCGTGACCATGAATGGGCTGACGCGCTTTCGGTCGGGGCCCATCCCTTGGGGTTTGTCATCCAACGCCCCTGGATACGTTCGGGTGTCATGATCCATCTCGATGATCCGGACGACCCCACTCCGTATTGGCTGGTGTCGAGCAGAGATCCAGAGGCGTTGCGAAACGCCTTTATCGGCGAGGCGACGTAGCTACGTCGGGTCCTCCCAGCGCCGATGCTGATCGGAGGACCGGACCGAACGGCCGTGTAACGAATTCACGTTTACCGGTATGCGGATAACCGCGGTCTGTCCGGCATGCGGGCGTCTAGACGCAGTCGGTGCAAATCGGTTGGCCCTTTTTATCTCCCGCGTACTGGCTGCGGTGGTGGACCAGGAAACAACTCGAGCAACGGAACTCATCGTTCTGCATGGGCAGCACTTTGACCGACAGTTCCTCATCGCCCAGGTCGGCACCGGGCAGTTCAAAATTCTCCGCAACTTCGGCCTCGTCGACGTCTACACTTCCAGACTGGTCGCTACGGCCTTTGGCTAGCGCCTCAATGCCGTCACTGGCGGGCGTTTCGTCTTTTTCGCGACGAGGGGCGTCATAATCGGTCGCCATCGTGGGACTCCTCTTTATTGGTTTCCTTAGTGGTGAGCACTGGTTTTACCGAAGCGTTACGTAACAACTTCGGAACAGTTGGCGTACTGTACCGTACGCCGTTCCCTCATATACAACAGGGGGTGCGAAAATCTTCCTTGTTGTGATAAAACACACAGTAGGTGGTGGAATCTTCCCATCTACAGCGTCTGTGTAACACAAGAAAAAACTCAGGATAGTCTAAAGGCGAGTTCAACTCCTGGGAGGTTACATGCGGTTTGCGCGGTTTAGGGCACTTCTGGTAGTGAGTGTCCTGTGCATCGGGGCGGGTATCAGTGTATGGGTGGCGGTCGAAAGCGATACCCAGGCAGACGGTCAGAGGTCCCAATGCGACGATGACGCGATCCTCATTGAGACTGATCCGGAAAAGGTGCCTGCGACAACCGAGATTGAAGTGGTTGTCCTCAACGCGACGGATAGGGCCGGTCTCGCCGAGACGGTCAAGGATCAATTGGAGGATCGCGGATTCTCGGTATTGGAGACCGACGATTCTGATGCCGAGGTTCCCGATAGCGCACAGGTGACTTTTGGGGCCGAACAATATCTGGCCGGGGTGCATACAAAGGCCTATTTCTATCGCGGTGAGATGGACTTTCAAGCCGACTGGGACAAGCCCATAACCATCGTGGTGGGTGACGCGTTTGATCAAGTCAAACGCACCGACGAAGCCTTGCGCACCTTCGGGCAGGCCTCCAGCATTCAGGAGCCCGAGGGCACCTGTTCGATAGACTGATATTGTGTCGGATCGGCCTAATATGAATAGTGCGGACATTTAAAAGATGGCCCACAAAATTTAAAAACACATCCGAAAACGACCGTGCGGGCGAGCACTGCGGCGAATTCAGCGCTACAATTCACGCCTGCCCGGTTGTTTTGGCGCGTGAAACGGCACTCGCACTTGATTGACAACGCACGAACGTGTTATGGCAATTCTGCGATCGTAGCCCGTACAGTTGAATATCGGGAGGTCTGGTCGAAGGGCCGCTCGCCTCGCGGAAATATCCGACGTTTGTGGAGGTCAAACGCGGTAAAGCGAGAGCTGAGAGTGGCCGTTGAACGAACCTCCGTAACCGCGCTAGTTCAGCTTGGTTGCCGACCCATTTGCCAACGCTCATTAAGATAGGAGCTCGGCGTCAGCCGTGCCCACCACTGCCTCGGAAGGTTGCTCGTGACAGACGCACGTCCCAACGGCACTGACGTACAGTCGTTGACCGAATCGCTGCTCGCTCTCGCCCGTGAAAGCGAAGGCCAACTAACTTCAGCCACAGTCGCACAGGTACTCGAATCTGCGCAAGCCAGCCCAACGGAAGGCAAGCAGATTCTGCGTTCTCTGGCGGAGGCCAATGTGACCGTTGTGGTGGATGGCTCCTCATCCGCCCGTAAGCGTGTGCCCGCCGCCCGGACTGCTTCGACGTCACGATCCACGTCCGCGAAAGCCACGAAGAATTCGACGAAGAAGGCAGCGAAGAAGACGACGAAGAAGTCGGCCGCCGCCACCGCCGCGGCGAGCGCGCAAACCGATGACGCCGCCGACGACTCCGAGTCGAACGGCAAGGCGGCGAAGAAGACCACCGCCAAGAAGACGACGAAGAAGGCGGCCAAGAAGACGACCGCCAAGAAAGCGGCCAAGAAGGCCACCGCTAAGAAGGCGACCAAGGCGGCCGAACCGGTTTCCGACGTTGACGTCGTCATTGAAGAGGAACTCCTGGAACCGGAGAAACCCAAGAAGAAGTCGGCTAAGAAAGCCGCCAAGAAGGCCGCTAAGAAGGTGGACCTCGATGAGGAGCCCCCACCGGAGGACGCGGACTTCGAGTGGGACGAGGAAGACTCTGAGGCCCTGAAGCAGGCGCGAAAAGACGCCGAGATGACCGCTTCGGCCGATTCGGTGCGTGCCTACCTCAAACAAATCGGTAAGGTTCCACTGCTGAACGCGGCTCAGGAAGTAGAGCTCGCCAAGCGCATTGAGGCCGGGCTGTACGCCATTGAGCGTGTGCGGCAGATGCGTGAAGCGGGTGAGGAGATCCCCACTCGTCTGCGGCGTGATCTGGAATGGATCGGGCGCGACGGAGAGCGGGCCAAGGATCACCTCCTGGAAGCCAACCTACGGCTGGTCGTGTCCCTGGCAAAACGGTACACGGGGCGGGGAATGGCGTTCCTCGATCTGATTCAGGAGGGCAACCTCGGTCTCATCCGCGCGGTGGAGAAGTTCGATTACACCAAGGGCTATAAGTTCTCGACGTATGCGACTTGGTGGATTCGGCAGGCGATTACCCGCGCGATGGCCGATCAGGCCCGGACGATTCGCATCCCCGTGCACATGGTCGAAGTCATCAATAAGTTGGGTCGTATCCAGCGCGAAATGCTGCAGGACCTAGGGCGTGAGCCGACGCCGGAGGAACTGGCCAAGGAAATGGACATTACCCCCGATAAGGTCCTGGAAATCCAACAGTACGCTCGAGAGCCGATCAGTCTGGACCAGACCATCGGCGATGAGGGCGACAGCCAACTGGGCGATTTCATCGAAGACTCCGAAGCGATCGTCGCCGTTGACGCGGTGTCGTTCAGCCTCCTGCAGGGCCAGCTGCAGCAGGTGCTGCAGACACTGTCGGAACGTGAGGCGGGCGTGGTTCGCCTGCGCTTTGGGCTGACCGACGGGCAGCCGCGTACCTTGGACGAAATCGGCCAGGTGTACGGCGTCACGCGCGAGCGGATTCGACAGATCGAGTCCAAGACGATGTCGAAACTGCGCCACCCCTCGCGTTCGCAGGTCTTGCGCGATTACCTGGACTAGTCGGTGCCGCGGAATCCGTTTCATCCGACGCCGAGCGGAAGCGTGGTTATCACCCGAAAGAAGTCATCTGGTTTTGCCGACAGCGATATTGGGCGGTAACCGCTTGTCGTTCGGGTGGTAGTCGGATAACGTTTTGGTGTCCCCGCGACACGACACGCGATTCAGTGAGGATGGTCTCACCTGGATTTGGAACAGTAGAGTGTCTGGAGACGTTGTATTGGCCAGGAGTCGCAGAACGACTACTTGGATGAGAGAAACTCGGTCCAGGGCTCGATTTGGAGCCGGTCGCAGGGTAGACTCGTCCGACAAGCCAATACTGCGAACGAAATTATCAACCGGTCACAGCGGAGGAGTACTTCATGACATCCACCCTGACGCCCCCGAAGACGTCGGAACGTTCTATCGCGGGAGAGCGCTGCGATCGGTGTGGCGCTGCGGCTAAACTTCGTGTTCTGCTGGCAGAGGGCAGCGACCTCGTCTTCTGCGGTCACCACGCGAACGCTTACGCCGAAAAGCTCGTACCGATTGCCGTTGACTTCACCGTGGATCCAGAATTCGAATGGCGCGGTAAGGACTTGATGGCCAGCGAGAACTAGTCGATCGTTACGGGCCAAGGTCCCCGTCTGCAGCGTCATAATTGAACAAGGACCGGTCGATACCACTCGTATCGACCCCGAGACTTTCATGCCAGGTGCCGCAAGGCACCTGGCATTATTTTTATCCCGGTTTACCAGGAACGCAGCTTGCTGATGCGCTGTTCCAGCTGGTCGATGGTGGCTTGCGCGCTGGGAGGGCCACCGCAGGCTTTGCGCAGCATCGCGTGGATCTTGCCGTGGGGTTCCCCCGTGGCGTGGGAGCGCGCACCCACCAACTGGTTGAGCTGTTTACGCAGCTTCAGACGCCGCTGGGCATTGGTGAGGGGCGGCTCTGAGGCGCGTTTGGGCTCCTCGGCCTTCTCAGCGGTCGCCTGAGGTTGCTTTTCCTGCTTGCTGACTTGCTCACGTTGCCGTTTACGCAGGAGCAGCTCGACTTGATCACTGGTCAAGAGCCCGGGAATTCCCAGGTACTCTTCCTCTTCAGCCGTACCCGTTTGAGCCGGGATACCGAAGGAACTGCCCTCAAAGATGACCTGATCGAGTTCGGCATTGGTCTCCAGCGTTTCGTGACCACCGTCCAACTCCGCCGAAGGTTCGTTGACCTGGCGTTGCGCCTGTTCCATCAGATCTTCGGGGTCGGTGTCCGTCTTTTCGACGATGACGTGGTCGCGATCGGCTTCCAGGTTCTCCGCCAAACTCAACAACGGCACCACGCTGGGGAGAAACACCGAGGCGGTCTCACCGGGACGTCGTGACCGTACGAAACGCCCGATGGCCTGAGCGAAGAACAACGGAGTATGGGCGTTGGTAGCGTAAACTCCGACCGCCAGCCGAGGAATGTCCACACCCTCCGACACCATCCGGACGGCGATCAGCCATTCTCTGGTGCTATCGGCGAATTTGGCGATTCGGTCGGACGCGGAATCATCGTCGGACAGGACGACTTCAGCGGATTTTCCCGTCACACGTTTCAAAATCCCCGCATAGGCACGAGCGGTGTTTTGATCGGAGGCGATGATCAAACCGCCCGCATCGGACATACCGGCCGCACGCAACGATTCCAGACGTTTATTGGCCGCCTTGAGGACCTGCGGTATCCAGTCGCCTTTCGGGTCCAGGGTACTTTTCCACGCCTGCGACACCATGTCCTTGGTCATCGGCTCGCCGAGCCGGACATTGAGTTCGTCCCCGGCGCGTGAACGCCACTTCGCCTGTCCGGAATAGGCCATGAAGATGACCGGACGAACCACACCGTCGGTCAACGCTTCGCGATAACCGTAGAGCGCGTCGGCCTTGCTGCGCTTACCGTCAGGGCCCTCCTCATAGGTCACGAACGGAATCGGATTGTCGTCACTACGGAAGGGCGTACCGGTGAGAGACAGGCGGCGCTCTGCCTCGTCGAAGGCCTTGAACACCCCGTCACCCCAGGAGCGGGAATCCCCGGCGTGGTGCACCTCGTCCAGAATGACGAGTGAACGACGGGCCAGAGTGCGACGGCGATGCACCAGCGGATCAGCGCCCACCTGCGCGTAGGTGAGGACGACTCCGTGATAGTCGGCGGCCGAGTGGACGTCGGCATTGCGGAAGTTCGGGTCGAGCTGGATACCGAACCGAGCCGCCGCGATCGACCACTGGGTTTTCAAATGCTCGGTTGGGGCGACCACCGTCACGGTGTCGACCGTGCGCTCCGAGAGCAGGTCATAGGCGATACGCAGAGCGAACGTGGTCTTGCCCGCACCGGGAGTCGCGACCGCCATGAAATCCCGTCTGCGTTCCCGGTGGTATTCAAGCATGGCTTGTCGCTGCCAAACCCGAAGAGTAGGAAGAGATTCGGGTGAAACGGCAGGAATCATGCACGCTCCTTTTCTGTGGGGAACCGAAGATGGCGAACGACCATTCATTCTAATCGTGCAATAGTCGAGCTTTCAGCGCTCCAAGATAATCGTGCGCGGGCCGACGTTGACGCTCGAGACGTCCATCATGGCCCCAAACTTCCCGGTCTCCACCCGAGCGCCCAGCGTACGCAGCTGCTCCACCACCTGGTTGACGATCGGTTCCGCCACTTCCGAAGGGGCGGCCTCCTTCCACGACGGGCGGCGCCCCTTGCGAGCGTCAGCATAGAGAGTGAATTGACTGACGCACAGAATCGGAGCGTCACGATCGGAGGCCGACTGCTCATCGTCCATGATTCGAAGATTCCAAATCTTATTGGCCATCCACTCCACCTCGGCCCGTGAGTCGGTGTGAGTGACTCCGAGCAGCACCAACAGTCCTTCGTCAATGGCACCCACCACGGCGTCGTCAACGGTGACACGAGCCTGAGAAACGGTTTGAACTACAGCCTTCATACCCCCGATCCTCTCCGATTCCGGGAGGGAATCTACAGATCGGGGAGGGGCTTTTGTGAGCTCTCTAAGAGGAATACCCTGGAAGTATGAAACGCCAAGCGCAGGTGATCACCGATGCCGAGATGAGCCTGCAAGAAGCGCGTCGGATACGCACCAGGCGCTATCTGATCATGATGTCCTTGCGCATCGTGATCCTTCTCCTGTGTGGCCTGCTCGTCGCCCTGCACGTGCCGCTACTCGGTCTGTGGCTGCTGCTCGGCGTCATCGTCGTGGCCGCGATGCCCTGGATGACGGTACTTCTGGCGAACGACAGGCTCATGACCCGCAAAATGAAGCGCGTAAAGAAAGAACGGCGCCGCGCGCAAGCGGTCTCACGTCAATCCCCACGTTCGTTGGATTCGGATTTAGGCATCGCGCTCGCTACACTGGAATTGAAGCTGAACAGGGTGTTAGAAAGAGGGTGAGCTTTCGTGAGCGACCTGATGGAGTCCGGTATAGGGCTGCAGGCGTCGGGCGATGGCATTCCGACCACCGGTGGATCGACGGTTCTCGACGAACAGACCGAGACGAATCCGGACTATCGTTTCGACGAAGGCGATGAGGATCGTTTTTCGCACTACGTGCCGAAAGACAAGCTAATGCAGGCGATGCTGGACGGAATCCCGGTCAAAGCACTCTGCGGGAAAATGTGGGTACCCACCCGTGACCCCGAGCGTTTCCCCATTTGCCCAACGTGCAAAGAAGTCTACGAGGAAATGAATAAGGGCTCATAACCCGGTCAGCCGGTAGCCGCGTCGCGGTAAAGACCACGATGAGCAATGCCATTGACTGTGCGTCAACCGTCGTATCCCGGACTGGCGGAGGGACCGTCTGCGTGACGTCATACTGTACGGACGTCGTAAAAAGGACTTCTCGAGATCCCTCCGCATCGTCGTTGACGATTCGCACACCGGCCAGGGTGGCCGTGTCAGGAGGATCGCAGAGTTCCACCGGCGAGGACGTGGTCAGACGGCCCTACCGTCTCACAGATATGTCGCTCTTGGACATTATCGGGGCTTCGCGCTGTTATAACCGTAGGCGTGGAGCCCTTTTCCGTTACCTTGGCCGCCGACCTCCTAGGTGTCGCCGTGTTCGCCGCCTCAGGAGCCTCCGCAGCCGTCGCACGCCGCTTCGA
Organism: Haloglycomyces albus DSM 45210; assembly: GCF_000527155.1. Classification (NCBI taxonomy): domain Bacteria; kingdom Bacillati; phylum Actinomycetota; class Actinomycetes; order Glycomycetales; family Glycomycetaceae; genus Haloglycomyces; species Haloglycomyces albus. The sequence continues at coordinate 2,246,946 of NZ_AZUQ01000001.1, forward strand.
CATGTTCGGAGTGTCGGTCATCGGCATCGTGACCGCCTTGGGCGGAGGCGCTACACGTGACGTCCTCATTGGAGATATACCGCCGCTCCTATTGACCGACTGGCGCTACCCCGCCGTAGCGATAACCTCGGCTTTGGTGGTGTTCTACTTCCATCCCGCCTTTTCCCGCCTGTACCGATCCGTCCTCATCCTCGATGCGGCCGGTCTGGCGATTTTCACGGTATTGGGCACTCAGAAGGGGCTCGAATTCGGCCTCAGCGGCTACGCCGCCTGCATGGTAGGAATCCTATCCGGTGTCGGGGGAGGAATGGTACGCGATATTCTCACCCAGACCGTGCCGGTTATCCTGCGAGAGGACTTCTACGCCCTGGCCGCCCTGATCGGTTCGGTGATCGTCGTGATCGGATACCACTGGGACCCCACCCCCGGGTACTGGGCCAGCGGCCTCTTTGCCGGCGCAGTGGTCTTCATCAGTAGACTTCTAGCCATCCGTTATCGGTGGTCGGCACCGAAACCGCGAATTTAAGTGCCGCAAAGGGTTGCGTTCCGAAGCGATAACAGGCACACTCTAAGTGAATGTGACGGAGCCCAATCGACATACTGTCGGGTCACTCGTACAAAACGGCAAACCGTTATCTCCCAACTTTGTGCCACATCTACGGCCAAGGGGTTTCACCGCAGCGTTTTTCGGTCAAGCTGTAATTCCAAGCGATAGTTCTCCCCGGTGCCCGGTTGGAGTTGTCCAGGAAGGTGAATCCCGATGGCTCAGTCAGACAACACACGACCCCGCCAAGCCGCCCTTGATATCACAACAGACCCGGTTCGCCACTACCTCAATGGAATCGGAAAACACCGGCTACTCACCGCCGCCGAAGAAGTCGCCCACGCCAAGGCCATCGAAGTCGGCCTCATGGCGGAGCACAAGCTCAAACAGAATCCCCCGACCGACTTCGCCGACCGTCGCGCGGATCTGGCGGCGCTCGCGGCAGAAGGACGTGCGGCCAAATCCCGTATGTTGGAGGCCAATCTACGGTTGGTCGTCAGTATCGCCAAACGTTATACCCACCATTCGCTCAGCATGCTCGACCTGATCCAGGAAGGCAACCTTGGGCTTATCCGCGCCGTTGAGAAGTTCGATTACACGAAAGGCTACAAGTTCTCCACGTACGCCACGTGGTGGATTCGTCAGTCGATCAATCGGGCGCTGACCGAACAGTCACGCACCATCCGCGTGCCCGCCCACGCCATGGACCAGATCAAGCGTATGAACAAGGCTCGTTCCGACCTGTCGGCCCGACTGGGGCGTGAACCGCGTAGCCATGAGATAGCGGCGGAAATGGAGGTGGACACCCTGAAAGTCCTCGAGCTGTTGAGCTTTGAACGTGAACCGGTCAGTCTCGACCAGACCGTCGGCGAAGAGGACAACACCTCATTGGGTGACATGATCGCCGGGTTGACCGTTGAAACCACCTCGGAGCACTCGGTGGCGTACCGGATGATGCGTCGACACATCAACATGATTCTGGGTTCCCTGCCACAGCGGGAGAGCACGGTACTGCGACTGCGGTTCGGAATCGACGACGGTCGGCAGCGTACTCTGGAAGAAGTATCATCGGATTTCGGCCTGTCGCGGGAACGCGTACGGCAGATCGAAAAGAACGCCCTCCACCTCCTCCGCCAACCTGATTACGCCACTCAACTGTCGGAATATGTCGCCTTACCCACAACCATGCCGGTATCAGGGGAGGTTAATACCGGATTCGTCCGAGCATGGCGCTAAAATTGGGTTATACGATTTAGCGAACGTAGAGCCTTTTCAGCCGAACTCGACTCGAAGGAACAACCATATGGCTACCGACCTGGTTGACACAACGGAAATGTACCTGCGCACCATCCTGGAGTTGGAGGAAGAAGGCGTGCCCGCGCTACGTGCGCGGATCGCCGAACGGCTGGAACAGAGCGGGCCGACGGTCTCTCAGACCGTGGCCCGGATGGAGAGGCACGGTCTTCTACACGTCAAGAGCAACCGTCAATTGATACTCACCGATCTCGGGCGTAAGCAAGCCGTATCGGTCATGCGCAAACATCGACTGGCCGAACGACTGTTGGTCGACATTATCGGCCTGCCCTATGAACAGGCTCACGATGAGGCCTGCAAATGGGAGCACGTCATGAGTGACGACGTGGAACGCCGGGTCTACGAACTATTGCACAAACCCGATCATTCGCCCTATGGGAACGCGATTCCGGGGCTCGTGGAGTTCGATCGCGGCGCCGACGATACGGACCCCGAAGGCGTATCGCTGACCAGCGTCGACGATGGTCAGCAGGTCCGCGTCGTGCGGCTGGTGGAATCCGTGCAGACCCAACCCGAATTGTTGACGTCTCTCCACGAGGCCGGGCTGGACCCGGACGCCGTGGCCGATGTCAATGTCCGCAACGGCGATTTCGTTCTCGCCGGTCCCAAAGGAGAAGCTCTGGTCACTAGGGCCGATGCGGAGCGGTTTTTCGTATCGGTGGTGTGAACCCGAAGTAGGAGGGAGCCGGGTGCGCGGCGGACAACCCGCGGTCCCCGGTTCAATCCTCTTGCTCGGTAAAGCGGCTTTCAATGTCGCGGGCCAGTTCGACGAAATCGTCGGAATGGTCGTAGATGTCCTCGGTGTCCGCATCGTCGGCTGCGGTGTAGCGCAGTTCAAACCACACATCGTCGGCTTCGCTCAACCAACCGAGGTAGACGGCGGGACCGGCCCCGGTTTCCTCCGAAACGGTGAGGACATAGCCGATGTCCCCCAAATCGTCGATCGGTTCGGCGTCGTCGGGGATTTCTCGGTCGGTGTACGTCTCCACGCTGACGGCCCCGCTGCCGT